>NZ_CP157874.1:3302115-3613461 GCF_040214835.1 Pseudomonas asiatica
TCCACCAGCAACGGCATCGTGCCCAGCACCAGCAGGGCCAGTATCGTGCTGATCAACGCCGTGGCTTCACGGCCCATGCCGGCTGCCGTACCGATGGCGGCGGTCATCCACAACCCGGCGGCAGTGGTCAGGCCCTTCACATGGCTGGCGTCCTGGCCGTTACCCTTGAGAATGGTGCCCGCACCCAGAAAACCGATACCGGCGACAATGCCCTGGATCACCCGGCTCAGCGCCTGCTCATCGGCCCCGGCCATGCTCGGTGCCAGCACGAACAGCGCGGCGCCAAGCGAAACCAGCATATGCGTGCGCACCCCGGCGGCCTTGCCCTTGTGCTCGCGCTCGAAGCCCAGCACGGCGCCGAGCAGGGCTGCCATCAGCAGGCGTACGAGGATTTGCGTGACCTCGCGCTCGTCGGTGATATCGGCGAATTCGGCCTGGATTGCTTGCCAGATGAGGTCCATTGCTTTTCCCCTGCCTGAGTATTGCATTGCCAGGCCCGGCCTCTTCGCGGGTAAACCCGCTCCCACAGGTACTGCATTGCATTGAAACCTGTGCAAACCCTGTGGGAGCGGGTTTACCCGCGAAGAGGCCAGGCCTGCCATCTGCAAGGGTTGACCCCCGAACAAATGACAAAGTGCCGTTCAGCCTGCTGATGCAGCAACCTTCCCCTCAGCACGGTCCACCCTGTAACCACCCCCAGGAGGACCACTCCATGCCCATTGAAATCGACGAAACCACCCGCCGCTGCACCCTGATCGCCGAAGACCTGCGCCTCGAGGGTGATGGCCCGTCCATCGAAATCGTCACCGACGAACAGCTGCGAATGTCCGTGGCCCTGCTCGCCGGCCAGCGTGTGCCCATCACCGAAGCCGAGGCCGATGCACTGACCGTGGCGGGTGCGGTGGATAGCCGCAGGCATCTGAAGGCAAGCACGCCAGGCTCGGTAATCTGAGGCCTGGCGGGGCTTGCCCGTAAATCTGATACGGTTTTTATCGCAAAATCTGAGCCTGTGCTGATAACAGCCTCAGGGCCATAGTGCTCATGCCTGATCGAGGCCTGATGAGCACCGAGCCATGAACGATAGAATCCCTTTCGCAGAGATCGCCACCGCCCCAGCCAGCCCCCAGCCGCGCCGCGCCGACAATGGCATCCATACCCGCAGCTTCACCGGGCTGTACCGCAACCTGCGCATCGGCTTCGCCGGCGCCCTGTTCGTGCTGTTCTTCGGCACCGCCTGGCTGAACTGGAATGGCCGCCAGGCCGTGCTGTGGGACCTGGGCAACAGCAAATTCCACATCTTCGGCGCCACCTTCTGGCCGCAGGACTTCATCCTGCTGTCGGCGCTGCTGATCATCTGCGCCTTCGGCCTGTTCGCCATCACCGTGTATGCCGGCCGCGTATGGTGCGGCTACAGCTGCCCGCAAAGCACCTGGACCTGGCTGTTCATGTGGTGCGAAAAGGTCACCGAGGGCGACCGCAACCAGCGCATCAAGCTGGCTTCCGCGCCCTGGAGCCTGAACAAACTGGCCCGGCGCACGCTGAAGCACAGCCTGTGGCTGGCCATTGGTGTGCTCACCGGGCTGACCTTCGTCGGCTACTTCACCCCGATCCGCCCACTGGCCGCGGAGCTGTTCACCTTGCAACTGGGCGGCGTGGCGCTGTTCTGGGTGCTGTTCTTCACCGCCGCCACCTACATCAATGCCGGCCTGCTGCGCGAAGCGGTGTGCCTGCACATGTGCCCCTATGCACGCTTCCAGAGCGTGATGTTCGACAAGGACACCCTGGCGGTCGCCTATGACCCGTGGCGCGGCGAAGCCCGTGGCCCGCGCAAGAAAGGCAGCGACCTCCGCGCCCAGGGCCTGGGCGACTGCATCGACTGCACCTTGTGCGTACAGGTGTGCCCCACCGGCATCGATATCCGCGATGGCCTGCAAATGGCGTGCATCGGCTGCGCGGCGTGCATCGATGCCTGTGACGGGGTAATGGACAAGATGGGCTATGCACGTGGCCTGATCGGCTACAAGTCCGAACGCAGCCTGCAAGGTGGCACCACCCATTGGCTGCGCCCGCGCCTGCTGGGCTACGCCGCCGCGCTGGGGGTGATGATCGCGGCGCTGGTGGTGGCCTTGCAGCTGCGCCCGATGGTGTCGCTGGATGTGATCAAGGACCGCGGCCTGTTCCGCGAGAATGCCCAGGGCCAGATCGAGAACATCTACCTGCTCAAAGTCATCAACAAGACCGAAAGCACCCGGCACTACCAGCTGCGCCTGCTGGACGCCGACGGCTTCAGCCTGCAGGGCAAGACCTCATTCATGATCCCGGCCGGTGAAATGAGTGAACTGCCGGTGTCGGTGGCGATGCTCGCCGAGCGCCCGGCCAGCAGCTCGCAGACACTGAGCTTCGAGATCAGCGAGCGCGACGACCCCGCCATCCGCAGCGTGGCCCACAGCCGCTTCGTCGCGCCGCTGAACCGTTGATCCCTTACACTGACTCCACCTTGCCTGCCAGGCTTCGACAGAAGGCCAGAATGAAACGCTACGAACGCTTTGCCGACGACATCGCCGAACTGATCCGCTCCGGGGTGCTGGGCCCCGGCCAGCGCGTGCCCTCGGTGCGCTATGCCAGCCAGACCCACGGGGTCAGCCCGTCCACCGTGTTCCAGGCCTACTACCTGCTGGAGCGGCGCGGGCTGATCCGCGCCCGGCCGCGCTCGGGCTACTTCGTCAACGCTCACGCCCCGCGCCAGTTCAGCGAGCCGCAGGCATTGCAGCCGGTCAGCGAGTCCACCGACGTCGACGTCAGCGCGCTGGTGTTCTCGATCCTCGACTCGATCAAGGACCCCAACACCGTGCCGTTCGGCTCGGCCTTCCCCAGCCCCGAGCTGTTTCCGCTGCAACGCCTGTCGCGCTCGCTGGCCAGCGCCAGCCGCAGCATGGACCCGCGCATGGTGGTGACCGACCTGTCACCCGGCAACCCGCAACTGCGCCGGCAGATTGCCCTGCGCTACATGGTTGGCGGGCTGATGTTGCCGATGGAGGAGCTGCTGATCACCAACGGCGCGCTGGAAGCCCTGAACCTGTGCCTGCAGGCCGTCACCCAGCCCGGTGACCTGGTGGCCATCGAAGCGCCCGCCTTCTATGCCTGCCTGCAGGTACTGGAGCGGCTCAAGCTCAAGGCCGTGGAAATCCCTGTGCACCCGCGCGAAGGCATGGACCTGGGCGTGCTGGCGCAAACGCTGGAGAAGCACCCGGTCAAGGCCGTGTGGTGCATGACCAACTTCCAGAACCCGGTGGGCGCCAGCATGCCGGAGGCGAAAAAGCAGGCACTGGTGGAGCTGCTGGCGCGTCATCAGGTGCCATTGATCGAAGACGACGTGTACGCCGAACTGTACTACTCGCAACAGGCACCCAAACCGGCCAAGGCCTTCGACACCCAGGGCCTGGTGATGCACTGCGGCTCGTTCGCCAAGAGCCTGGCACCCGGCTACCGCATCGGCTGGGTGGCAGCCGGGCGCTTTGCGCAGAAGATCGAACGGCTCAAGCTGATGACCTCGCTGTGTGCCTCGATGCCGGCCCAGGCGGCCATCGCCGACTACCTGCAGCACGGCGGCTACGACCGCCACCTGCGCAAACTGCGCTATGCCCTGGAAGGCCAGCAGGCCAACATGCTGGCGGCCATCGCCCGGCACTTTCCGGCGCAGACGCGGGTCAGCCAACCGTCCGGCGGCTACTTCCTGTGGCTGGAGCTGCCCGAACAGATGGACGCTCTCAAGCTGTTCCACATGGCCTTGGCCCAAGGCATCAGCATCGCCCCCGGGCCGATCTTCTCGCCCACCCGGCGCTTCGGCAACTGCATCCGCCTGAACTACGGCAGCCCCTGGCACGAGGATGCCGAACGGGCCATGGAAACCCTGGGGCGAATCATCCGCTCGTTCTGATGGCTGGTGCCCCGGTGGGCGACTATAGTTGCCCGATCCGCTCACCGGGCCCTCGCCATGCAAGCAGATTCGCTCCCGTCCCTGGCACAGCTGCAAGCGCGTGTCGCAGAACTGGAAGCTCGCCTGGCCGAGCGCGACGACACTGCACAGGCCCACAACCGGCTGCTGGGCGAATTGCTCGACAACAGCCTGGCCAACGTGTTTGCTGCCGACCGCAGCATGCGCCTGATAGCGATCAACCGCATGGCCCGGGAAACCTTCGCGCATTACCGTGGCTTCGTGCCGCAGATCGGCGATTACGTGCCGCAGTTCCTGCTCAACCAGCCTGACATCATGGGCCGCCTGGCACCGGTGTGGCCACGCGTGCTGGCCGGCGAAGCCTTCATCGACACCATCACTCTCGGCCCGCCTGACGCCCCGCGCCATTACGAGATTCGCTACCACCCGTTGCACGATGCGCAGCAGCAAGTCCAGGGCGGGTACCTGTTCGCCTATGACATCACCGAGCGCGTGGCCGAGCAGGAACGCCTGCGCCAGGCCGAAGAAGCCCTGCGCCAGTCGCAGAAAATGGAGGCGGTCGGCCAGTTGACCGGTGGCATCGCCCACGACTTCAACAACTTGCTGGGCAGCCTGCTTGGCGCACTGGAGCTGGCAGAGCAACGCCTGGGCCAGCAACGCTTTGCCGACACGGCCCGCATGCTCGAGCTCGGCCGTAGCAACGCACTGCGCGCCTCAGCCCTGGTGCAGCGGTTGCTGGCCTTTTCGCGCCAGCAGACGCTGCTGCCACAAGCGGTGGATGTGCAGCGCCTGGTCGCCGACATGCATGACCTGATCCGCAGCTCGACCGGCCCGCACATCGACTTCCAAGACCGCACACTGACTGCGCAATGGTCGATCCGCATCGACCCGCAACAGTTGGAGAACGCCCTGCTCAACCTGTGTATCAACGCCCGTGACGCCATGCCGCTGGGCGGCACCTTGCGCATCGGTTGCGAGAACGCCGATCTCGCAGCGGCCGAGGCCGAGCGCCTGGACCTGCCGACGGGCCACTACCTGCACATTCGAGTCGAGGACACCGGCGTGGGCATGTCCGGTGAGGTGCTGCAACGCGCCCTCGAACCCTTCTTCACCACCAAGCCACTGGGCCAGGGCACCGGCCTGGGATTGTCCATGGTCTATGGCTTTGTTCGCCAGTCCGGGGGGCAGTTGCTGATCGACAGCGTCGCCGGGCAAGGCACTTGCGTTCACCTGTACCTGCCCCGAGACCGGAGCGCTCCCGCAACCTGCAACGACGAGCCAGCCACATCCGCCACCGCGCCCCTGCAGGCGCGCGGGTGCCGGATCATGCTGGTGGAGGACCAACCGGCCTTGCGCCTGGTGCTGGTCGAAGTGCTGACGGAGCTGGGCTACCAGGTGCAAGCTTTCGAGGGCGGCCACCCGGCGCTTGAATCGTTGCAGGAAGGGCCACCACCGGACTTGCTGATCACCGATGTCGGTCTGCCTGGGCGGGTTGATGGTTACCAGCTTGCAGAGGCCTACCAAAACCTGGTGGAGCATGCCCCGGTATTGCTGATTACCGGCTACGACGCTGCCGATACGGTGCACTTTGCCCGGCCCGACAGGCGCACCGAACTGCTGCACAAACCCTTCGACCTGAGCACCCTTGGCGAACGGATCGAGCGGCTGCTGGCCATTGCGCCACACCCGCGTTGACTGGCTATTCGCCTGTTGCCGAACACGCTAAAGTCTGGGCTTCATCCACTGTCGGACGTCGGCATGCCCTCCCGCGACCTGCTTTCACTGCGCCAACAAGTCGAAGCCCTGCAGCAACAGAACGCGCTGCTGGAAGCCCGCCTGGCAAGCCATCAGCAACACGACCAGGACTTCTACCGCTCGCTGTTCGACACCATGGACGAGGGCTTCTGCATCATCGAGTTCTTCGACGGCCCGCACGGCCCGCTGAGCGACTATGTGCATGTGCTGGCCAACGCGGCCTATGCCAAGCACGCCGGCATCCCCAACGTGGTCGGGCAGAAACTGCGCGAGATGGTGCCCGATGAGGCCGACGATTGGGTCGCTCGTTATGGCGCGGTGCTGCGCACGGGCGAGCCGCTGCATTTCGAGCAGGAACTGGTCGCCACCGGCCATGTGTTGTCGGTGACCACCTTCCGCGTAGAGCCTGCCGAAAAGCGCCAGGTGGCGGTTCTGTTCAAGGACGTCACCGCACGCCGACGGGCAGAGCAGGCCCTGCAGCGCCTGAACGAGGAACTGGAACAACGGGTGAATGCGGCACTGGCAGAACAGGCCAAGGCCGAGGAGGCCCTGCGCCAGGCACAGAAGATGGAAGCGGTCGGCCAGCTCAGTGGCGGCATCGCCCACGACTTCAACAACCTGCTGGGCGGCATCCTCAGTGCCCAGGAGCTGATGCGCCAACGCCTGGAACAATCCCGTTTCGACGCCCTGGAGCCGTTGCTGAAGCTGTCCAGCGACTCGGCGCAGCGGGCCTCTTCGCTGGTACACCGGCTGCTGGCATTCTCCCGTCAGCAGACCCTGCAGCCCTGCTCCACGCAGGTGGCCACGCTGGTGGGCGGCATGGAAGAGCTGCTGCGCCGCACCATCGGCCCCTCCATCACCCTGACCAGCCAATTCCCCTGCCAGCTGTGGCCGACCTTCATCGACCCGCCGCAACTGGAAAGCGCCCTGCTCAACGTGTGCATCAATGCCCGCGATGCCATGCCCACTGGCGGCGTGATCGATATCCTCGGTGACAACCTGCAGCTCGACGACCAGCAAGCCCGTGCACTGGAACTGCCAGCTGGCGAATACGTGCGGCTGAGCGTCAGCGACAGCGGCAATGGCATGTCGGCGGAGGTGGCCGAGCGCGCCGTCGACCCGTTTTTCACCACCAAGCCGATGGGCCACGGCACTGGGCTGGGCTTGTCGATGACCTATGGTTTCGTGCGCCAGTCGGGCGGGCAGCTACGGGTGTTGTCGACACTTGGCGAAGGCACCCGCATCGAGCTGCTGCTTCCCCGCCACCACCAGCACCCCGAAGCCCCGGCACCCAGGCCACCGCGCACACTGCTGGAAAAAAGCAGCAGCGCCACGCAGCGTATTCTGCTGGTCGAAGACCAGGCCGCCTTGCGCGTGGTCGTCTGCGAGGTGCTGGAAGAACTGGGCTATCGGGTCGATGCATTCGAGAACGGCCCGGCCGCCCTCGCCCACCTGCAAGCTGGCGAGCGGCCAGACCTGCTGTTGAGCGATATCGGCCTGCCTGGCGGCCTGAATGGCCGCCAGTTGGCTGAACGTTGCCGCGAGCGCCACCCCGACCTCAGGGTGCTGTTCATCACTGGCTACGACGAAAGCGCGGCGCTCAGTGACGGCCAGTTGCTGCAAGGCACTCAGGTGCTGACCAAGCCGTTCGAACTGGAAGTGCTGGCCGAACGGGTACGCACGCTGCTGGAGGATTGAACGGCGCGCTCAGCGCCCGCCGCCCAGGTCGATGAAGCTGCCGGTGGAGTACGAGGCTTTGTCCGAGAGCAGCCAGAGGATGGCCTCGGCCACTTCCTCGGGGCGCCCGCCGCGGCCCATGGGCAAGCCGGGCTCGAGCTTGCTGACCCGGTCGGGGTCGCCCGACAGCGCGTGGAACCCGGTATGGATGTAGCCTGGCCGCACACCATTTACCCGCACGCCCTCGCCTGCCACTTCCTTTGCCAGGCCAATGGTGAAGGTGTCGAGGGCGCCCTTGGAAGCGGCATAGTCCACGTATTCGTTGGGCGAGCCCAGGCGTGCGGCCACCGACGACACGTTGACGATGGCCCCGCCCTGCCCGCCGTACCTGCGGGCCATGCGCTTCAGTGCGTGCTTGGCGCAGAGCATGGGGCCGACGACGTTGGTCTTCATGACCTTGAGCAGGCGGAATTCGGACATGTCCTCGACCCGGCTTTGCTGGCCGATGGTGCCTGCGTTGTTGACCAGTGCGGTAACCGGGCCGAGTTCTTCGTCCACGCGCTGGAACAGCTGGATGACTTCATCCTCGACACTGGCGTCGGCGCGCACGGTGATGGCCTTGGCGCCCAGGGCGCGGACCTGGCCGAGGATGTCCTCGGCGGCCTGGTCGTCGGCGTGGTAGTTGATGCAGATGCGGTAGCCCTGGCGGGCGGCCAGCAGCGCCGTGGCGGCGCCGATGCCGCGGCTGGCACCGGTGATGACGATGACTTTCTCCATGGATCTGCCAATCGTTTGGAAAGGGAGCATCGACAATAGGGGAAAAGGCTGCGCGTGGGAATGACCTTTCCTGCTGCTACTGCCTGGGCGTGCCCTGCTGGGGAAACAACGTCTCGAATCGCGGCGTCGCCCGCGCAACGAAACCCAGCCCCTGGTGCATGATGAAATAGGCAGCGATTTCATGCCGCTCGGCGAAGGCATAGCCTTCCTCCGGGCCGAGCACCATCAACAATGTATCGAGGGCATCGGCACGCAGCACCGAAGGGTCGACCACCGACACTGCCGCCAGCGCGTGCTTGACCGGCCTGCCGACACGGGGGTCGAAGGTGTGCGAGTAGCGCTGGCCACCTTCCTCGAAATAGTTGCGGTAATCACCGGCGGTGGCAACGCCGTAGCCATCCAGGGCGATGGCGCGCTCCACTTGCTGCTCGCCCCCGCCACTCGGTACCTCGAGGGCGATGCGCCAGGGCGAGCCATCCGGCTTGCGGCCGACGCCCTTGAGTTCACCGGTGATCTCGACCAGATAGGCCTGGATACCCAGGGCCGCAAGCCGGTCACCCACCCGATCCACTGCATAACCGGCGAGCATGCTGTCGAAATCCAGCTGCGCCGCCACATCCTTGCACAGCTTTTCTCCATCCAGGTGCAAGTGCTGCAGCCCTACCCGGGCCTGCTCCCGTGCCAGTGCGCTGGCGTCCGGCACCTGCCTGCCGCGTGACTGCGGGCCGAAGCCCCAGAGGTTCATCAATGGCAAGACCGTCAGGTCGAAAGCACCGCCACTCTCGCGGAACAGGGACACACCGTACACCAGCAAATGCTGCATCTCTTCCGGCACCGCCTGACAGGCGCCGGCCGGCAGAGCGTTGAAGCGGGCAACCACGGAATCGCCGCGCCAGTTGGAAAACTGCTTGTCGAGCGCCTCGAGAATCACCTCGACGTCGGCCTTTACCTGCTGCGCGCCGGGCGCCTGCGCGGTGGGTACGTACTGGATCGAATACGTGCTGCCCATGGTCGGCCCGCCAAAGCGTTCGATCCTTTCGCCGCAGCCATACAGCAATGTCACCAGCATCACCAGCAGGCTTGCGCGCATCATTCGACACCTCGCCGATTCTGGCCGCCCGTTCGCGGCGCAGGTTATTTCACCAGAATTGCGAGATGGCAATTGGCCTACCGTTCATCAGCAAACCTGGTCAAAAACCGAACAAAATCCTCATTGAGCACTCTGATCTGCGCGGGTGATCAATCATCCCCCCTCCCTTTCCGCTTAACGTCCCGGAAGTTACAAAACCATCATGTGCATAAGCGCATAGGGGCGTTCTTTGCCCAAAAATTGGAGGACAGTAAATGTCTAGCCATTCGTTGCAGAGCGTCGAACGCCTGCAGAGCCGCATCCGCGCCCAGCGTCAGCCGCAACAGAAAACTTTCTGGCGCCGTCTGCTGGCCATCGCCTCATCCTCTCAGCGTAGTTGGCATGGAGGGATCGAGCTCAGGGGATACAAGGAACTATCCAACGCCACCCCGGTTGCCCCCGTCGCAATCGGAAAAATCCAGCTGGCGATCCCCCTCGGGCGGGGTCGGCGGTTTGTCCAGCCTTGCGTGCAGCCGGGGCAGCATGTGCGCAAGGGCGAAGTGATCGGTATTGGCGACAACACCACCGCCTGGGTGCATGCCAGTACCTCCGGCATCGTGGAACGGATCGATCACGTCTTCGCGGCCGACTCGGCCGAGCCGGTCATGGCCGTCATCCTGAACGCAGATGGCCTGGATGAGTGGCTCGAACGCCCGGCGCCGGGCCTGCCGCAAACGCCAGAGGCGCTGGTCGAGCGCGCATTGCAGATGGGCATAGTCGGCCTTGGTGGTGCGGGTTTCCCGACTGCCCTCAAGCTGGCCGGCGCACAGCAGCCCGATCTGCTGCTGATCAACGGCGCCGAATGCGAGCCCTTCCTTACCTGCGATGACCGCCTCATGCGTGAGAATGCCGAAGCGTTGATCGAGGCCGCCGACTATGTCGCCGCGCTGCTGGGAATAACGACTACCCGTTTCGGCATCGAAACCAACAAGCCGGAGGCGATGGCCACGTTACGTGCCGCCGCTCGCCAGGCGCGCACCCGGGTCGAGATTTGTCCACTTCCGGAGCGTTACCCGGCAGGTGGGCAGCCGTTGATGATCAAGAGCCTCAGTGGCCGCAACCTGGCCCCGGGGAGCCGCCCCGCCGATATCGGCGTGCTGGCGCTGAATGTCGCAACCCTCTACGCACTGGGCCGGGCCGTCTTTCAGGGCGAACCACTGACCAGCCGCGTGCTGACCCTGACCGGTGACTGCGAGCGCCCGGGCAATGTGCGGGTGCCGGTGGGCTACCCGGTCAGCGAACTGCGCGCGATTGCTGGCGCGTCCTCCACTGGGCAGCTGACCCAGGTCGGCGGCCCGATGATGGGGCAGCCGCTACCGGACGCCAACGCCTTCGTCAGCAAGACCAGCAGCTGCCTGATATTCGGCGCCGAGCGCTACCTGCCGGCTGCTCGCCCCGCCAGCAGTTGCATTCGCTGCACGCGCTGCGTGGATGTCTGCCCGATGTCGCTGCGGCCGCTGGACCTCTACGCTGCCGCCGAACGCCTGGACAAGGCCAGCCTGCAAGAGCTGCGCCTGGACGCCTGCATCGAATGCGGCAGCTGCAGCAGCATCTGCCCGAGCAATATCCCGCTGCGCGAACGCTTCCGCCAGAGCAAGACGGAGGTACGCGCATGAGCCTGATACGCCACCCCATCCCGCAACGACTGCGCACGGTGATGCTGCTGGTCGTCCTGTGCCTGCTGCCGGGCACCGTCCTCTATGCCTGGCAATTCGGTGTCGTGGTCTGGTTGCAGGCCTTCTGGTGCGTGCTGTTCGCCCTGGGCTTCGAAGCCGCCCTGCTGCGCCTGCGCGGGCATGACGTACGCAAGGGTTTGAGCGACCTCAGCTGGCTGGTGCTGGGCCTGATACTGGCTCGGGCATTGCCGCTGATGGTGCCGTTGTGGATGATCGCCCTGGCCAGCTTTGCCGCTCTGGCACTGTGCAAGCACGCCAGTGGAGGCCTTGGACGCAACCGCCTCAACCCTGCGATGGTTGGCCTGGGGGTGGTTGCCATCTGCTTCTACCAGCAGTTGTACCCCGCGCCATCGAACCATGCCCCCTGGACCGCAGCCCTCGACGCCAAGGCGGTTCTGCTGCAACAGCTACAGTTGGCGCCACGACTGGATCTCGATGCGTTCGCCGGCGCCACTCAACTGGCGCAGAACGAGTTCACCCATGTCACCCACAACCTGTCGGGGTACGGCTACATTGCCGGCGGTTTGCTGCTGGCTTTGCTGCGGGTGATCCGCATCGAGATTCCGCTGGCGATGCTCGCGAGCACGGTATTGCTGTGCATGGCCGCCGGCCACAGCCTGCAGGAAGCCGTGTACAACCTCAGCCTCGGCGGCTACCTCTTCACCGCCTTCTTCATCGCCACCGATCCGGTCACCAGCCCCGATACCCGGGCCGGTCGCATCCTCTTCGGCGTGACCGTCGGCACGCTGACCGAGCTGATCCGCGAGTTCGGGCTTTACGCCGATGGCCTCTGCTTCGCCGTGCTGGCCGGCAACCTGCTGGTGCCGCAAATCGACCGGTTGGTGCTGCGCATGCAGCGGCCCTGGTACGCAGCAGCGAGTGCCTGACATGGCATTTGGCAAGGGCAAGAGCCTGGGCCTTGTTCTGGCCCGGCTCAATGCCCTGCCGACGCCGGCCCCGCCTTGGCGGTAAAGGGCGGTTTGGCGAACCACACCAGCAGGATCAACCCGGCAAACACCCAGGTCATCAGGGTGAAGTAGTCCACCGTCGACATCATGTACGCCTGCCCGTTGAGTATCTGCTCCAGCTGCGCATAGCTCTGCGGGCTGGCCCCGCCCAGCTGCTCCAGGGTATGCCGCGTGGCCGGGTCGAACTGGCTGATGTGCTCGCTCAGGTAGGCATGGTGCTGGTCCGCCCGGCGAATCCAGATCCAGGTGGTCAGCGACGCCGCGAAACTGCCGCCCAAGGTACGCAGGAAAGTCGCCAGGCCCGAGCCATCGGCTATCTGCTGCGGTGGCAGGTCGGACAGCAGGATGCTCAAGGTCGGCATGAAGAACAGCGCCACGCCAATGCCCATGAACAGCTGCACCAGCGCCACATGCTGGAAGTCCACCTCGCTGGTGAACCCGGCACGCATGTAGCAGCTGCTGCCGATCGCCAGGAACGCCAGCCCGGCCAGCACACGCAGGTCGAAGCGGTGCGCGTACTTGCCCACGAACGGCGACATGAGCACCGGCAACAGGCCGATCGGCGCCACCGCCAGGCCGGCCCAGGTAGCGGTATAGCCCATCTGCGTCTGCAGCCACTGCGGCAGGATCAGGTTGATGCCGAAGAACCCGGCATAGCCCCCTACCAGCACGATGGTGCCGACGCGGAAGTTGCGGTGCGCGAACAGGCGCAGGTTGACCACCGGGTGACGGTCGGTCAGTTCCCAGATCACGAACACCGCCAGGAACACCAGCGAGATCAGGCTGCCGACAATGATGAACGACGACTCGAACCAGTCCAGGTCATTGCCTTTGTCCAGCACCACCTGCAAGGCGCCAACGCCGATGACCAGCGTCAGCAGGCCGATGTAGTCCATCGGCTGGCGGCTGGTGACCACCGGCCGGGTGCGCATCTGCTGGCGCACCACGGCGGCGGCGAACAGGCCGATGGGCACGTTGATGAAGAAGATCCACGGCCAGCTGTAGCTGTCGGTGATCCAGCCCCCGAGAATCGGCCCGGCAATCGGCGCCACCACCGTTACCATCGCCAGCAGCGCCAGGGCCATGCCGCGCTTGGCCGGCGGATAGACGGCGATCAGCAAGGTCTGGGTCATCGGGTACAACGGCCCGGCCACCACGCCCTGCAACACGCGAAAACCGACCAGTTCCGGCATCGACTGGGCAATACCGCACAGGAACGAGGCCAGCACGAACAGCAGCGTGGCCCAGATGAACAGCTTCACCTCGCCGAACCGCCGGCTGAGCCAGCCGGTCAGCGGCAAGGCGATGGCGTTGCTCACCGCGAACGAAGTGATGACCCAGGTGCCCTGCTCGTAGCTCACCCCCAGGTTGCCGGAAATGGTCGGCAAGGCCACGTTGGCGATGGTGGTGTCGAGCACCTGCATGAACGTCGCCAGTGACAGGCCGATGGTGGTCAGCAGCAGGCTCGGTGGCGTGAACTGGGCAGCAGCGTTGTTGCTCATCGCTGGGCCGTCTTGCCGGTTGCGCTGTTTTCGTGGATCAGCCGGGCGATCAGGTTGTCGGCTTCGACCAGCTGGCGGTCATACACCTGGGTGGTGTAGCTGGCCTGCTGCGGTGGCTGCTGGGCCAGGGCCGGGCCGCTCTGGTCGTGCAGGTCGACCTCGACCACGGTGGACAGGCCGATACGCAGCGGGTGGTCCTTGAGCTGGTCGGGGCTGAGGTGGATGCGCACCGGCACGCGCTGGACGATCTTGATCCAGTTACCGGTGGCATTCTGCGCCGGCAACAGGGCGAAGGCGCTGCCGGTGCCGGCGCCAAGGCTGTCGACCGTGCCGCTGTACCTGACCTCGCTGCCGTACAGGTCGGCGCTGATCTGCACCGGCTGGCCGATACGCATGTCGCGCAGCTGGGTTTCCTTGAAGTTGGCGTCGATCCACACCTGGTCCAGCGGGATCACCGCCATGGTCGCGGTGCCCGGTTGCAGGCGCTGGCCAAGCTGCACGGTACGCTTGGCGACGTAGCCGGTGACCGGTGCCACCAGGGTGGTGCGGGCATGGTCGAGGTAGGCCTGGCGCAGGTCGGCGGCGGCGGCCATCACCTCGGGGTGCGAGGACACTACGGTATCGTCGACCAGCGCGCTGCTGGTGCTGAGCTGCTGGCGCGCACTGTTGACGGCGGCCTCGGCCACGCTCAGGTCATCGCGGGCATGGGACAATTCTTCTGCGGCAATCGCACCGCTGTCGGCCAGCACCTTGCGCCGGTTGAAGTCCTGCCGGGCCTTGCGCAGCTCGGCCTGGCGGGTTTCCAGCTGCGCCTTGAGCGCGTCGACGTTGCTGTACAACCCGCGCACCTGGCGCACGCTGCGCGCCAGTTTGGCTTCGGCGGACTGCAAGGCCACCTGGCTGTCGGCCGGGTCGAATTGCAGCAATACCTGGCCGGCGTGGACCAGGTCGCCGTCATCGGCACCGATGCTGGTGACGGTGCCGGTGACCAGCGGGGTGATCTCTACCACGTTGCCGTTGACGTAGGCATCGTCGGTGCTTTCGTGCCAGCGCCCGACCAGGCTGTACCAGGCCCAGGCACCGACGCCGGCAAGGATCAGCAGCAACACCAGGCCAAGCAGCCAGGCCTTGCGCTTGCGCGACGGTTCGGGCGCGGCGGAGGGAGTCGGGGTGTCTGCGGGAGTGGCCATGACAATACCTTGGAAAATTCGTGACAGGGTTCAACGATCGCCGAAGCGGCGGATCGTCAACGGGTCGCCGGCAGCGAGCAGGACCTTGGCCAGCAGGCCTTCCAGGGTCTCGAGCTCTTCGGCTGCCAGTGCGCCGCACAACTCGTTCATGGCCGCCGCGCCGATTTCCGGCAGGCGGTCAGCCAGGCGCTGGCCATCGGCGGTAAGGGCCAGGCGCACCTGGCGACGGTCGTCGGCGCAGCGGTTGCGCACGATCAGCTCCTTCTGCTCGAGGCGGTCGAGCATGCGGGTCATCGACCCGCTGTCCAGGCCCAGGTAGCGGCACAGCTCGGCCGGGGTGTCCACCTGGTACTGGGTGACGATGATCAGCACCTTGAACTGCGCGGCGGTGACGCCTTCGGATTCGAGGTGCCAGTCGAGAATGCGGTCCTTGAGGATCGCCGCGCGGCCAAGCAGCATGCCGATGGCGCAGGTCTGGAAGTTTTCGGGGGAGAAATGGGCCATCGGAGGCTGCTCGGGTAATTGTGTAAAAATATTACTGCCTAGGCAGTGAATATTAAAGCTTTGATTAGGTTGCTATGGAAAATTTCATGATTTCTGCCCCTTGCGCTGCCCCTGTAGGAGCGGCCTTGTGTCGCGATGGGCCGCAAAGCGGCCCCGGCAATTTCTGCTGGGGCACAAAACCTGGGGCCGCTTCGCGCCCCATCGCGACACAAGGCCGCTCCTACAGGGCCATGCGTCAAGGCCTGCTACGGTGTTCGCAGGCCCAGTGCCTCCACCGCCCCGCAGGCTATGGCCATGCCCACCAACTCCGCCAGGCTATCGGCCTGCAACCGCTTCATCACCCGCCCCCGGTACAGGTCCACCGTCTTCACGCTCACCCCCAGCCGCTCGGCAATCTCGCGGTTGCTCAACCCTTGGGCCAACGGCACGAACACGTCGCGCTCGCGCGGGGTCAGGCCGTCGATGCGCGCCTGCACCCGGGCCAGCGCCTGGTCGTCCTGGCGTGCCCGCCCGGCGCTCTCCAGCGCAGCCTGTACGCTGTCGAGCAGCAACTGGTCGTTGTAGGGCTTTTCGATGAAGTCGCAGGCGCCGGCCTTGAATGCCCGCACCACGATCGGCACATCGGCATGGCCGCTGACGAAGATCACCGGCAACCCCAGGCCACGCTCGCGCATCGCCTGCTGCACCGCCAACCCGCCCAGCCCAGGCATGCGCACATCCAGCAGCACACAGGCCGGCCCATCGTCGACGCAGGCGTCGAGAAACGCCTGCCCGCCGGCGAACGGCAAGGCCTGCAAGCCCACCGACTGCAGCAGCCACACCGTCGAGTCGCGCATACCCTGGTCGTCATCGACCACATACACTTTCGCCTGCACCGCCATCTCCCCTTATCCCCTGCTGACCGCCAGGCGGCAGCACAGTACCAGACCGCCATTGTCACCGGCTCGCGCCCACAGGCTGCCGCCAAAGCCCTCGATCAGGCTGCGGCTCATGCTCAGGCCAAGGCCCAGGCCATCGGCCTTGCTGGTGGTGAACGGCGTGAAGATTTCATCCAGGCGCTCGGGCGCCACACCCGGGCCCTGGTCGGCCACCTCGACCAGCACGCCATCGCCATCGCGCGCGGCGCCCAGCAGGATACGTGACGGCCGCTCGCCATGCTGCTCGCGGTTGGCATCGATGGCGTTGCGCAGCAGGTTCAACAGCACCTGCTCCAGCAGTACCCGGTCGGCATACACCAAGGGCAACTGCGCACTCATGCGCAGCTCGACCACCACCTGGTCACGCGCGGCCTCCCAGGCGCACAGACGCATGGCTTCGCCGGCCACCTCGGCCACGTCCAGCGCCTGCAGGCGGCGTGGCCCTTTGCGCAGGAAGGCGCGCAGGCGGCGGATCACTTCGGCGGCATGGGTGGCCTGTTCGCTGATGCGCTGCAGGCCCTGCCCCACCCGCTCGCGGGCCTGCGGGTCGCGCTCCAGGCCCTGCAGGTAGCGCTGGCTGGCGTTGGCATAGTTGACCACTGCGGCCAACGGCTGGTTGATCTCGTGGGCAATGCCCGAAGCCAGCTCGCCCAAGGTGGCCAAGCGGGCACTGTGCGCCAGGCTTTCCTGGGCTTCGATGCGCAGGGTGATGTCGCGGGACACGCTGACCACCTCCACCACCGCGCCGGTGTAGGTTTCGCGGATGGCCCGGCTGGCGATCTCGAACCAGCGGTAGCCGCCTGCAGCCTGGCGCACCCGGCAGGTCATGGTGTGGTAGCCGTCCTGATCCAGGGCGGCGGCGGCCTGGCGCAGCACCTGGCGGCGCTCGCGCGGGTGCAGCAGGGTATGCACGGCCATGCCGCGCAGCTGCTCGGGCCACAGGCCAAGCAGGCGGAATGCCGCCGGCGAGGCATCGAGGAAGCGGCCATCGGGGCTGTGCCGGGAGATCAGGTCGGTGGTGTTCTCGATGATCAGCCGGTACAGGCGCCGGGCGCGGCTGGCCTCGCGTGCGCCATGGCGCTCGTCGCTGGCGTCGCGGCAACGCGCCAGCACCTGCTGGCCCTGGTCGTCAGGGATGAAGCTCCACAGCACGATGCGTTCGCCGACCTGCACCTCGACATCGGCGATCGCCCGGCGCTGGCGCAGGCAGGCGCGCACCAGGGCGGCGCAGTTGCCCGGCAGCCAGCTGGCCAGTGCCGGGCCCTCATCGACCCAGGCCTGCAGCGCCGGGTTGAGTGCCAGCGGCCTGGCGTCGCCGGCCAGCATCAGGCTGGGTTGCGGGTCCTTGGCGAGCAAGGGATAGGCAGTGTTGTCCACGGTAGGCGGCTCGTTGTTATAGTAGTTTTACTATATTGCTATAGTCGATATTCCTAATACCATAGCGACTCGCGTAAAACTGCGACAAGGGCGAGCGGCCCACCGTCCGCCTCCCTGCACCCTGAACAGAGCTAACAATCAGCCACCGGGGGTCAAGCGCACAGGTTGTGCCTGCCTCCCCTACAGGATTACCGCATGTCGATCTATGCCCAGGGCCTGATGCCCGCTGCCGTCAACCATGTCGCCCTCACCCCGCTGAGTTTCATCGAACGCACCGCTGCCGTATACGGCAACTACCCGGCGGTGATCCACGGTGCCATCCGCCGCAACTGGCAGCAGACCTACCAACGCTGCCGACGCCTGGCCAGCGCCCTGATGGGCCGGGGTATCGGCCGTGGCGACACCGTGGCGGTGATGTTGCCCAATATTCCGGCCATGCTCGAAGCCCATTTTGGCGTGCCCATGACCGGCGCCGTGCTCAATACCCTGAACGTACGCCTGGACGCCGAGGCCATCGCCTTCATGCTGCAGCATGGCGAGGCCAAGGTGCTGATCACCGACCGCGAGTTCCACAGCGTCATCGAGGCGGCCCTGGCCTTGCTCGAGCACCCGCCATTGGTGGTAGATGTGGATGACCCGGAGTACGGCGAAGGCCGTGCGGTCAGCGAACTGGATTATGAGGCGTTCCTCGCCGAAGGCGACCCGGACTTTGCCTGGGAATGGCCCGATGACGAGTGGCAGGCGATCTCGCTCAACTACACCTCCGGCACCACCGGCAACCCCAAGGGCGTGGTCTACCACCACCGTGGCGCTTACCTGAACGCCCTGGGCAACCAGATGGTCTGGGGCATGGGCCATCGCCCGGTGTACCTGTGGACCCTGCCGATGTTCCACTGCAACGGCTGGTGCTACCCATGGACCATCACCGCGCTGGCCGGCACCCATGTGTTCCTGCGCCGGGTCGACCCGCAGAAGATCCTGACCCTGATCCGCGAGCACCGGGTCAGCCACCTGTGCGGCGCGCCGATCGTGCTCAACGCCCTGGTCAACATGCCCGAGGCGGCCAAGGCGGCCATCGAGCACCCGGTGCAGGCCATGGTCGCCGGCGCCGCGCCACCTGCCAAGGTCATCGGCGCCGTGGAAGAGATGGGCATACAGGTCACCCACACCTACGGCCTGACCGAAGTCTACGGCCCGGTGACCGTGTGTGCCTGGCATGACGAATGGGATGAACTGTCGCTGGAAGAGCGCGCACGGATCAAGTCCCGCCAGGGCGTGCGCTACCCGACCCTCGACGGCCTGATGGTCGCCGACCCGCAAACCCTCGAGCCGGTGCCGCGCGACGGCGACACCCTGGGCGAGATCTTCATGCGCGGCAACACGGTGATGAAGGGCTACCTGAAGAACCCGGAGGCCACCGTCGAAGCCTTCCGTGGCGGCTGGTTCCACACCGGTGACCTGGCCGTGTGGCACGCCGACGGCTATGTCGAGATCAAGGACCGGCTCAAGGACATCATCATTTCCGGTGGCGAGAACATCTCCACCATCGAGGTCGAGGACGCCCTGTACAGGCATCCGGCGGTGCTGGAAGCCGCGGTGGTAGCGCGCCCGGATGAAAAATGGGGGGAAACCCCGTGCGCCTTCGTTACCCTCAAGCCGGGCCGCGAAGACACCCGCGAAGCCGACATCACCAGCTGGTGCCGCGAGCACCTGGCCGGGTTCAAGGTGCCGAAGACCGTGGTGTTCGGCGAACTGCCCAAGACCTCCACCGGCAAGATCCAGAAGTACGTGCTGCGCGACCGGGCCAAAGCCCTCTGATCCAGTGGTGGCCTCTTCGCGGGTAAACCCGCTCCCACAGGTACAGCAATGTGCTCAGGTTTGGCGCGATCCCTGTGGGAGCGGGTTTACCCGCGAAGAGGCCAGCCCAGATTTCCCACTTTTCAAGAGCTACCGATGACCACCTACACAGCCCCCCTGCGCGACATGCGCTTCGTCCTGCATGATGTGTTCAACGCCCCGGCCCTGTGGGCCCGCCTGCCTGCCCTGGCCGAGCGCATCGACGCCGATACCGCCGATGCCATCCTCGAGGAAGCAGCCAAAGTCACCGGCCAGCTGATTGCCCCGCTCAGCCGCAACGGTGACGAGCAAGGCGTGCGCTTTGCCGCAGGCGAAGTCACCACCCCTGACGGCTTCCGCGAGGCCTGGCACACCTACCGCGAAGGCGGTTGGGTCGGCCTGGGCGGCAACCCCGAACATGGCGGCATGGGCATGCCGAAAATGCTCGGTGTGCTGTTCGAAGAAATGCTCTACGCCGCCGATTGCAGCTTCAGCCTGTATTCGGCGTTGAGCGCCGGCAGTTGCCTGGCGATCGATGCCCACGCCAGCGAAACGCTCAAGGCCACCTACCTGCCGCCCCTGTACGAAGGCCGCTGGGCCGGCACCATGTGCCTCACCGAACCCCATGCCGGCACCGACCTGGGGCTGATCCGCAGCCGCGCCGAGCCCCAGGCCGACGGCAGCTATCGCATCAGCGGCAGCAAGATCTTCATCACCGGCGGCGAACAGGACCTGACCGAGAACATCGTCCACCTGGTGCTGGCCAAGCTGCCGGATGCACCCACCGGCGCCAAGGGCATCTCGCTGTTCCTGGTGCCCAAGTACCTGGTCGAGGCCGATGGCCGCCTGGGCGCGCGCAACGCCGCCCATTGCGGCTCGGTCGAACACAAGATGGGCATCAAGGCCTCGGCCACCTGCGTGATGAACTTCGATGGTGCCGTCGGCTACCTGGTGGGCGAACCGAACAAGGGCCTGGCGGCGATGTTCACCATGATGAACTACGAGCGCCTGTCCATCGGCATCCAGGGCATCGGCTGTGCCGAGGCGTCCTACCAGAGCGCCGCCCGCTACGCCAACGAGCGCCTGCAAAGCCGCGCCGCCAGCGGCCCGCAGGCACAGGACAAGGCTGCCGACCCGATCATCCACCACGGCGATGTGCGGCGCATGCTGCTGACCATGCGCACCCTCACCGAAGGTGGGCGGGCGTTTGCCGCCTACGTCGGTCAGCAGCTGGACCTGGCGCGCTACGCCGAAGACGCCGGCGAGCGCGAGCATGCGCAGCGCCTGGTGGCGCTGCTGACACCGGTGGCCAAGGCGTTCTTCACCGACAACGGCCTGGAAAGCTGCGTGCTCGGCCAGCAGGTGTATGGCGGCCATGGCTATATCCGCGAATGGGGCCAGGAGCAGCGGGTGCGCGACGTGCGCATCGCGCAGATCTATGAAGGCACCAACGGCATCCAGGCCCTCGACCTGCTCGGGCGCAAGGTGCTGGCCGACGGTGGCCAGGCGCTGGCCAGCTTTGCCGCCGAGGTGCGGGCCTTCAGCGTGGATGCGCCGCTGCACCGTGAAGCCCTGCAAGCGAGCCTGGCGCGGCTGGAGGCCACCAGCGCCTGGCTGCGGGGGCGGGCCGGCGAGGATGCCAACCTGGTCAGCGCGGTGGCGGTGGAATATTTGCAGCTGTTCGGGCTGACTGCGTATGCCTACATGTGGGCGCGGATGGCGGCGGTGGCATTGGTCAGGCGTGACGAGGATGCCGCGTTTCATGGGGCCAAGCTTGCGTGTGCGGAGTTCTTCTTCCAGCGGGTCTTGCCGCGGGGGTTGGGGCTGGAGGCCAGTATCCGGGCGGGTAGTGGCAGCCTGTATGGTTTGGAGGCGGCGCAGTTCTGAGAGGCCGTGGGGGCGCTTTGCGCCCCATCGCGACACAAGGCCGCTCCTACAGGGGAACGCGATTCCATGTAGGAGCGGCCTTGTGTCGCGATGGGCTGCAAGGCAGCCCCAACGATTTCAGCCATTGTTTTACCTGCGCGAAGGGTTCTCAAACGCTGGAAAACCATCACCAATCCGACGAAAACCGGCACAACTGATAGTCATTCGCCATTACCTCGGTTCTCGGGAGCCCTCCAGCAAGGGTAGAATGCGCAAAACCCGGAGCCGCAATGAACCACGACCGCCTCAATCCCAGCCCAGACGATGCCATCACCGACGCCGCCGCGCACTGGTGCATGCGCCTGCACGCCGAAGATTGCACGGCGGGCGAGCGCGAGGCGTTCGCCCGCTGGCTGGCGGCCGACCCGCGGCATGCCGAGGAATACCAGGCGATGCTGGAAATCTGGCAAACCGCCGACCTGCTGCCGCGCAATGCCACTGTCATCGACTTCAACCCGCCCGTGCAACAGGCCGCGCGCCCGCGCAACTGGCGGCCGCTGGCATCCGCTGCCGCGATCGCCCTGGCGGTGCTGCCGCTGGCCGGCTGGGTGGGCTGGGAGCAAGGCTGGCTGCCCAACCACTATCAGCACTTCGAAGCCGGCGCGCACATGCAGACCGTGCAGCTGAGCGACGGCAGCACGGTGCAGCTCAACCTCAACACCGAGCTCACCTACCTCAACTACAAGGACCAACGCCAGGTCACGCTCAAGCGTGGCGAGGCGTTCTTCAAGGTGCAGCACGACAGCAGCCACCCGTTCATCGTGCATGCCGGTCGCGGCCAGACCCGCGTCACCGGCACCCAGTTCAACGTGTGGAAGTACCAGGAGCAGGTCAAGGTCACCCTGGTGGAGGGTTCGGTACTGGTATCCAGCGACGGCAGCGCCGGTGGCTACCGCCTGGGCCCGGGGATGCAGGCCAGCTATCACAAGGGCGACTTCGAGCCGCAACTGGAGCAGAGCGACGACTACGGCAACAGCCTGGCCTGGCGCGACGGCAAGCTGGTGCTCGACAACCTGAGCCTGGAACAGGCCCTGCCGATTATCAACCGCTACCTCGACGCACCGCTGTTGCTGGCCGACGCCAGCACCGGCCGCATCCGCATCAGTGGCATCTACAACACCCGTGAGGTGGGGCGCCTGGTCAACAACCTGCCCAAGGTGCTGCCGGTCTACCTGACCCGCAGCAAGGACGGCAGCACCGTGCTCAACCGCATCTCGCCGCCGCCCGACAAGGGCTGACGCCCTCCCCGTCTTACAGTGTCATCGCCGCCAACCAGCCGAACGCCAGCAGTGGCAGGTTGTAGTGGATGAAGGTGGGCACCACGGTGTCCCAGATATGGTGGTGCTGGCCATCCACGTTCAAGCCCGAGGTCGGGCCCAGGGTCGAGTCCGAGGCAGGCGAGCCGGCGTCGCCCAAGGCACCGGCGGTACCAACGATGCACACGGTGGCCAGCGGGTCGAAGCCCAACTGCACGCACAGCGGCACGAAGATCGCGGCCAGGATCGGCACGGTGGAGAACGACGAGCCGATGCCCATGGTCACCAGCAGGCCCACCAGCAGCATCAGCAAGGCACCGATGCCCTTGCTGTGGTCGATCCACTGCGCCGAGGTTTCCACCAGGCTCTTCACCTCACCGGTGGCCTTCATCACGTCGGCAAAGCCCGAGGCGGCAATCATGATGAAGCCGATCATGGCCATCATCTTCATGCCTTCGGTGAACAGGTCGTCGGTGTCCTTCCAGCGCACGATGCCCGACAGCGAGAAGATCAGGAAGCCGACCATGGCGCCGATGATCATCGAGTCCAGCCACAACTGGACGATGAACGCCGAGGCAATCGCCAGCCCGGCCACCAGCAGGGTCAGCGGGTTGTACTGCACGCTCACCTGCTCTACCTGCTCGATGCGCGCCAGGTCGTAGTCACGCTTCTTGCGGTAACTGATGAATACCGCCAGCAACAGGCCTGCCAGCATGCCGGCTGCCGGAATGGCCATGGCGTGGGTGACATTCACGCCACTCACGTCGACACCCGCGCGGGCAACGTTGGCCAGCAGGATTTCGTTGAGGAAGATGTTGCCAAAGCCCACTGGCAGGAACATGTACGGGGTGATCAGGCCGAAGGTGATCACGCAGGCGATGAGCCGGCGGTCGATGCGCAGGCGGGTCAGCACGTACAGCAGCGGCGGCACCAGCAAGGGGATGAAGGCGATGTGGATAGGCAGGATGTTCTGCGACGACACGGCCACCACCAGCATCAGGCCGACCAGCAACCATTTGACCTTGCCGCCATTGGCATGGCCCTGGCGGTCGATCATGGCCAGGGCGCGGTCGGCCAGGGCATGGGCCAGGCCGGACTTGGCGATGGCCACGGCAAAGGCGCCCAGCAGTGCATAGGACAGGGCCACCGTGGCCCCGCCGCCGAGGCCGCCATTGAAGGCCTTGAGCGTACCCTCGATACCCAGACCGCCCACCAGCCCACCGGCCAGGGCCCCGATGATCAGGGCGATGACCACGTGCACGCGGGACAGGCTGAGTATCAGCATGATGCCGACCGCGGCGATCACTGCATTCATGGTTGGCTTACCTCATTGCGACAGAAAAAAAGCGCGCACTCTGAAGCAGTGGGCAGCAGATGTCAAAAGCGCCATGTTGCGGCGGATTACCAACGCCTCGCGCGGCCTGCGGATTAAATTGAACGTTTGAATAAAGAAAAGCCCGCGCCAGCCGACACATTCGTCAGCCACACTCTTATTACAAGGGACCCACCCCCATGCCTTTGCGACAACTTTCCATCCAGTGGAAGATCACCCTGCTCGCCGGTCTCTGCCTGGCCGGCATCGTCACCCTGCTCGTCGGCCTGTCGCTGTACCGCATGGACCACAGCTCGGACCTGGTCAAGGCCAGCAGCATGCAGATGCTGACCGAGTCGGCGCAGTCGCGCATCGAGTCGCAGGGCGAGGTGCAGGCGCTGAACATCCGCCGCCAGTTCATGGACGCCTACCAGTACGGCGCCGGTTTCGCCCGCCAGGTGCTGTTCCTGCGCGAGCAGGCGGAAAAGCGCTTTCTCGATGCCTTCGACCTGCGCGAGGACATGACCCGCCAGGTGCGCGCCGCCCTGCAGGCCAACCCTGAGCTGCTCGGCCTGTCGCTGGTGTTCGAGCCCAACGCCCTGGACAACAAGGACAGCCTGTTCGCCGGCAAGGCGGAACTGGGCAGCAACGAAACCGGGCGCTTCGCCCTGTACTGGTCGCAGCCGCGTGTCGGTCAGCTGACGGCCATGGCCCTTCCCGAGCATGACATGGCCAACACCGAGATCGGCCCCAGCGGCCAGCCAGCCAATACCTGGTGGGTGTGCCCGCGCACATCCGGCAAGGTGTGCGTGGTGGAGCCCTACTTCTACGACATCGATGGCCAGCAGGTGCTGATGACCAGCATCGTCTTCCCGCTGGCAGTCGACGGCAAGGTGATCGCCACCCTGTCCATCGACATCAACCTCAACAGCCTGCAGGCCCTGAGCCAGGAGGCCAGCCGCAGCCTGTACGAAGGCCGCACCACGGTCGGCATCCTCAGCCCGGTCGGCCTGCTGGCCGGCTACAGCGCCGACGCCAGCAAGCTGGCCCAGCGCTTCGACCAGGTCGATACCGCCAAAGGTGCCGAACTGGTGCGCAAGCTGGCTGACGGCAAGATGACCATCGTGCACGACCAGCAGCGCCTGAAAGTACTGGCCGCGTTCCGGCCGATTCCGGATGCCCAGCCCTGGGGCGTGCTGCTGGATGTGCCGGAAAACGCCCTGACCGGGCCGGCCGAAGCGCTGAAACAGGAACTGGACGCGCTGAACACCAGCGGCACCCTGCTGGAGCTTGGTCTGGGCCTGGCGGCGGCGATTGCCGGCCTGCTGATGGTGTGGCTGATGGCCCGCGGCGTTACCCGGCCGATCCTCGGCGTGGCAAGCATGCTCAAGGACATCGCCAGCGGCGAAGGTGACCTGACCCGCCGCCTGACCTACCAGAAGCAGGACGAACTGGGCGAACTGGCCGGGTGGTTCAACCGCTTCCTCGACAAGCTGCAGCCGACCATCGCCGAGGTCAAACGCTCGGTGCAGGCCGCCCGTGGCACCGCCGACCAGTCTTCGGCAATTGCCACCCAGACCAGCGCCGGCATGGAGCAGCAGTACCGCCAGGTCGACCAGGTGGCCACTGCCTCGCACGAGATGAGTGCCACTGCCCAGGACGTCGCCCGCAGCGCCGCCCAGGCCGCGCAGGCCGCCCGCGACGCCGACCAGGCCACCCGCGAAGGCCTGGCGGTGATCGACCGCACCACCCACAGCATCGATGCCCTGGCCGCCGACATGAGCAACGCCATGGCCGAGGTGGAGGGCCTGGCGCAGAACAGCGAGAAGATCGGTTCGGTGCTGGAAGTGATCCGCTCGATCGCCGAGCAGACCAACCTGCTGGCGCTCAATGCCGCCATCGAGGCGGCCCGTGCCGGTGAAGCCGGCCGTGGCTTTGCCGTGGTCGCGGACGAGGTGCGCAACCTGGCCCAGCGTACCCAGGAATCGGTGGAGGAAACTCGCCAGGTGATCGAGGCTTTGCAGAACGGCACCCGCGAAGTGGTCGGGGCCATGGACAACAGCCACCGCCAGGCCCAGGGCGGTGTGCAGCAGGTTGGCCAGGCCGTCACCGCGCTGCAGCGCATCGGCCAGGCAGTGACGGTGATCACCGACATGAACCTGCAGATCGCCTCGGCCGCCGAGGAGCAGAGCGCAGTGGCCGAGGAAATCAACAGCAACGTGGCAACCATCCGTGATGTCACCGAATCGCTGTCGGGGCAGGCCAACGAGTCGGCGCGCGTAAGCCAGTCGCTGAACAGCCTGGCCAACCAGCAACAGGCGCTGATGGACCAGTTCCGCGTGTGAATGGATCAGGGCCGGCAGCTGCCGGCCCTGGCTCAGGCCGCGAACCTGCCACCGCCGAGGATGCGGTCCAGCAGCACCAGCGCGCCATGCACATTGGGCCTGGCGCCCATCGGCAGCACATCGGTACCGGGTAATGTGGCGTCGTGATACCCGGACGCCATGACCAGCTGATGCATCTGGTTGCCATTGAGATAGACGTGGTGCTGCTCCATTGCGTAGGACTGGATCAGGCTCAGTGTGCCGCACACCATCGGCGTAGCGCTGGAGGTGCCAGCGTAGCGGTCTGTGTAGTCCCTGTCCTCACCAGACAGGTCCTGCAAATCCCCATAGGAAAGCGTGACGACGCTGTCGCCCCAGGCATTGAGCATGCGGTAACGGTAATGGTGGTTGGAGTAGGCGTGGGGCTTGCCGTCATACGAGTGACTGGCGCCCACCAGGATGGCACCTGAATCGCCATGGTCATCGAAGTAGCGCCAATTGGTCAGGTCTACGCCCTGCCCTTCGTGGGTTTGTCGTTCTGCAAGGGTTTTGCTGCTGCCATTGGCCGCGGCATTGACCACCACTGCACCACGCTGGCTCAACTGCTGCATGACTGTCCACCAAGCCTTGTAGTGCAAGGACGGCAGCATCGTGCTAGACACCTCGATATTTGCAGTCTGGCGATTGATGCCGACGATGTCCCCGGGTTCTACATTGCGCAGCAACTCCGTGAGCGCCTGGAAACCGCCCTGGGCGTCTGTCGCGCGGTTGTTGTACAGGTATAGCTCGCTGTCATGGCTGATCCCTGTAGCGCCGACCCCGTTGCGCCTTGCCAGAATGATACCCACTGAAGCAGTGCCATGACGCGGATCATCGTTTGGCTCGAGCGACACGACGCTCAAGGCCGTGTTGCCACGCAGGTCTTCATGTCCAGCATGCAAACCACCGTCGCTGAAGTGAATCCGCGCGCCCTTGCCCGTCACCTTGTTGGCCCAGGCCTTGCGCACATTCAGGCCCTTCCAGCGGGGGCCGGGTTCGTCGAGGTAGTTCTGGCGTGGCTCGAAGTCGGGCGTGGGTTGAGCATTTTCATAAGCCCTGTTGCCTGCCACCACTGCAGTACCTGTCAGCAGGGTTGCCAACAGCCCCGCCAGCACGAATGCGGCGGGGTGTGGTTCCGAAGGGGCCGGCGCCATCTGCATGGATGTTACGTAATCCAGCGCGGCCATCGACTTGAGCAATGCCAGATAGGTGTCATTGAGCATGCTGGCAGGCTGGTCGAGGTAATAGTACTGGCGTAACGCATGAAGCCGGTTATCGTCCAGATCATGTTTATCCAGGACCGGCCTGGGCGCGATCACCGACTTCAGGTTCGGCCAGTAACGCGACAGGGCAGAGCCGGAAGCAGGCTCCAGGTCTCGAAGGAAGTGCTCGTAACCCCCGGCACTGAACTCGATGACCAGGGTCGGGTACGAAGTGCCTGGTGCCAATAGGGGCAGCGCGTGTTCGGCCACCTCCGCGCCCGCCAGCGCCCGCTTGCGACGCCCGCCAGCAGAAGGCAACGGGACCTTGTCGAGGACGCTGCGGTTGATCTCCTCGGCCTTGATGTCGAGTACCAGCGGCGGCATGTGGATGACACCGGCCCCTCCGACAGGCAGGTTCATCGCCCGCGCATGCTCGTCCTGCAGTACCACCCTTGGTCGGATGGTATAGACCCCTGCTTCCTCCTCGGCGAGCAGTGTGGCTGGGCAACCGTGGTCACTCAGTTTGCCGGTGTGGGCCCGGGAATAGGCCGAAATCCCTCTGAACGACACCGGGCCATCGGGGCCAGCCCGCTCCAGTTCGTAGCGAATGCGGCTGACCTTGTGCAGGTCTGCGCCACTGCAACGAACGTGCAGCTTTCCATCAAAACGGAAGTTGCGGTAATAGACGAAATTCAAGTCCAGTGTCATCAGGAATACCTCGCAAAATGTGCTTGCCAAACGGCGCTGGGCACCTTTGCAAACCGCCGCCCCCGCTGGCATCAGGAGCCCGTTCCCTGCCGCCGTCGGCACCGAGCGGGAGGGGTCGTCTACACTTGCCCGCAGCTACCCCACGGCAACCGACGAGGGCCCTGATGAAGAGAATTCCAACGTTGCTGGCCGGCCTGCTGCTCGCCGTCGGCCTGGCCAGCACCGACAGCGCCGCCTCGGCAGAGCGCAGCGAGCCCATCCGCTTTGGCGCCATCGGCTGGGAAAGCGGCGCCCTCACCACCGAGATCCTGCGGCTGATCGTGGAGCGTGGCTACGGCTACACCACCGACACCCTGCCAGGCAGCACCGTCAGCATGGAAGTGGCCCTGGCGCGCAATGACCTGCAGGTAATCGCCGAGGAATGGGCCGGGCGCAGCCCTGCCTGGGTCAAGGCAGAAAAGGCCGGCCAGGTGTTCGCACTGGGCGACACGGTCAAGAACGCCGAAGAAGGCTGGTGGGTGCCGGCCTACGTGATCGAGGGCGATGCGGCACGCAAGCTGAAACCCGTGGCGCCGGAATTGCGCAGCGTCGAGGACCTCAAGCGTTACCCGCAGGTGTTCCGCGACCCCGAGTCACCCGGCAAAGGGCGTTTTCTGAATAGCCCCAGCGGCTGGACATCCGAAACCGTCAACAGCCAGAAACTCAAGGCCTACGGGCTGAATGATCTCTATACCAACTTCCGCAGTGGCTCCGGGGCTGCAATGGATGCCGAAATCGGCTCAGCCATCCGCCGTGGCCAGCCGGTGCTGTTCTACTACTGGAACCCGACCCCTTTGATGGGGCGTTACAAGCTCATACGCCTGCAGGAGCCGCCGTTCGATGCCCAGGCCTGGGCCACCCTCACCGATGCCGGCAACCCCAAGCCCAAGGGCAGCAGCTCGCTGCCGGCCAAGTTGTCGATTGGCGTATCCAAGGCCTTTCGCGAGGGCTACCCGGAGCTGGTGAGCGTGTTCGAGCGGGTCGACCTGCCCATCGACCGACTGAACAAGGCACTGGCCGACATGAGCGAAAAGCGCACGCCGGCCCGCGACGCTGCCCTCACCTTCCTGCGCGATAACCGCGAGGTGTGGAAAGCCTGGTTGCCTGCGGACATTGCCACCAAGGTCGAGGGCAGCCTGTGAGCGGCGGCTTCCCCGAAGCCCTGCAATTCTCCTTTGCCGACAGCGTCAACCGCCTGGTCGACTGGCTGGTGCTGCATTACGGCGATCACCTGCGCAGCGTCTCGGACCAGTTGCTGCAACTGCTGGTCGGCCTGGAAACCCTGCTGCGCCTGCTGCCGTGGTGGCTGCTGCTGTTGCTGATCGGCCTGCTTGCCTGGCATGCCAGCCGCAGCGTGCTGCGCAGCGCGGTACTGGTGGCGCTGCTGGCCCTGATCGGCATGCTCGGGTTGTGGGACAAACTGCTGCAGACCATGGCGTTGGTGCTGGTCAGTACCGGCCTCTGCGTGCTGGTGGGCGTGCCGCTGGGCATCCTGCTGGCTGCCCGGCCGCTGGCGAAGCGGTTGCTGTTGCCGGTACTGGATGTGATGCAGACCTTGCCGGCCTTCGTTTACCTGATCCCGGTGCTGATGCTGTTCGGCCTGGGCAAGGTGCCCGCCGTGTTCGCCACGCTGATCTATGCCCTGCCACCGCTGGTGCGGCTGACCGAACTGGGCCTGAGCCAGATCGACCCTTCGCTGCTGCAAGCCGCCCATGGCCTGGGGGCCAGCCGCTGGCAGCGGTTGCGGCGCATCGCCCTGCCGCTGGCGCTGCCGAGCATCATGGCCGGGCTCAACCAGTCGGTGATGATGGCCCTGTCGATGGTGGTGGTGGCTTCGATGATTGGCGCCCGCGGGCTGGGCGAGGACGTGCTGTCGGGGATCCAGACCCTGAATGTCGGCCAAGGCGTCGAGGCCGGGCTGGCGATCGTCGCCCTGGCCATGGTGATCGACCGGATCAGCCAGGCTTATGGGCGTGGTGGGCGTTGAGCAGTGCTGCCTGCCCCGGCCCTGTCGCCGGCAAGCCAGCTCCCACAGGGTGCCGCAATGGCCACCGCCGGTGGAGTACCTGTGGGAGCTGGCTTGCCGGCGATAGGGCCGGGCCTGACAATGCAGCTCTGTCAGCTTGAAACCGGACCTCACCCGCATGTCCCTCAAAGCCTTGCGCACCCTGGTGACCATCGCCCGCCACGGCACCTTCGCGCGTGCCGCCGACCTGCTCAGCCTCACCCCTTCGGCGGTGAGCCTGCACATCAAGACCCTCGAAGACGAACTGCAGGTGACCTTGTTCGACCGCAGCCGCAGGCAGGTGTCGCTGACCGAAGCCGGCCAGTTGGCGGTGGCCCGCGCCGAGACCATCCTGGCTAGCTATGACGAACTGGCCGACGCCCTGGCCAGCGGCCCGAGCCTGCGCGGCCGCCTGCGCCTGGGGGCGATCCACACGGTGCTGGCGCGGCGCCTGCCCAAGGCGCTGGTGTGGATCAAGGCGCACCATCCGCAGCTGCATGTCAGCGTGGCCTCCGGCATGTCGGCGGAACTGGCACGGCGGGTGGAAGACGGCGAACTCGATGCGGCGATCACCACCGAGCCGGTCAGCCCCTACCCGCAAAACCTGGACTTCACGCCGTTGTTCGAAGACCGCTTCTGGGCCATCGCCAGCCCCGACCTGGCCGGGCTAAGCGTGCCGCAGTTGCTGGCCAGCCAGCCGTTCCTGCGCTTCGACAAGCGTGCCTGGGCCGGGCGGCAGATCGAGCAGGAGCTGCGCCGACAGCATCTGCAGGTGAGCGAGCAGATGGAGCTGGACAGCCAGGAAGCGCTGGCGCGCATGGCGGTGATGGGCCTGGGCGTGGCAATCATCCCCATGGCCGATGACGACCTGCAACGCTTGCCACCGGCCACCTGCCTGCCGTTTGGCGACCCCCAGCTGACCCGGCGGGTGGTGTTGCTGGAGCATGAGAAGAGCCAGCGGCGGCATTTGAGTGCGGTGCTGAAGACTGCGCTGGAGGCTTGAGATTGCCGGGGCCGCTGCGCGGCCCTTTCGCGACACAAGGCCGCTCCCACAGCGAACGCGTTGCATTTGGAGGCAGTGGCAAACCTGTGGGAGCGGCCTTGCGTCGCGAAAGGGGCGCACAGCGCCCCCAGAGCAAACATGCATTTTTCCTCAATGGTCAGTGCAGAAAACAACGTTTTTACAGATCGATCCGCACCAGTAGTCTGTGCCCCGTACCCGACCACGGAACGTCGATCATGCTCCACCTGCTGCTGACTACCCTGCTGCCGATCATCCTGCTGATTGCCCTGGGCACTTTCCTGCGCCTGCGCGGCTTCCTCGCCGATAACTTCTGGCCCGGCGCCGAGCGCCTGAGCTATTACGTACTGTTGCCGTCGCTGTTTCTCCATGGCCTTGCCACCGCCAACCTCGATGGCGTGCCGGTGCTGGGCATGGTCGGCGTGCTGATGCTCTCGACCCTGGCCGGGGCCGTGCTGCTGGTGCTGTACCAGGGCGCAATGAACCACGACGGTGCCGACTTCACCTCGGTGTTCCAAGGCGGCATCCGCTTCAACAACTACATCGGCGCCACCCTTGCAGCGGGTATCTACGGCAGCGCCGGCATCGCCCTGGCGGCGGTGGCCAACGCCGCCATCGTGCCACTGGTCAACCTGCTTTGCGTGCTGGTGTTCGCCCGCTTCAGCGCCCGCCATAGCTCACCGGCCACAGTGCTGCGGGCCATCTTCGCCAACCCCTTGATCGTCGGTTGCGCCGGCGGGTTGCTGCTGCGCGCCAGCGGGCTGGGCCTGCCAGCGGGTATCGAACCCACGGTCAAGGCCCTGGGCCAGGCCGCCCTGCCGCTGGGCCTGCTGTGCGTCGGCGCAGCCCTGGGTGGTGCCCGCCTGGGCCAGCAGGTGCGCCCGCTGATGGCGGCGTCGGCATTCAAGTTCCTGGTCATGCCGCTGACCACCTGGGGCTTGTGCCGCCTGCTTGGCCTGGGTGGCCAGGCAGCGGTGGTGGCGGTGCTGTTCCAGGCACTGCCGACTGCGTCATCTTCCTATGTAATGGCCCGGCAAATGGGCGGTAACGCACCGTTGATGGCCACCATCATCGCCCTGCAGACCGTGTTGGCCGCCGGCACCCTGCCTTTGGTGCTGATGCTCGCGCTTGGCTAGACTGTGAACCAGCCTACAGTTCGGGAGCTTGCATCATGCGCCTTTCGTGGATGGTGATCGGCCTGGTTTCGGCCCTGCTCGCAGGCCCCTTGCACGCGGCCGACCCGGCCAAGGCTGCCGTCGCAGAGGACAAGGCCGAGGTGCTCGAGGAAAAAGTGGTGAATGACACACCACCCCCGAAAAAGGCCGAAACCCTCACGCCGGGCGAAGCACAGGCAGTGGACCCGGCCGGCCAGGCGCCACTGGATGACAGCATCACCTGCCTGGCCCGCACCATCTACTGGGAGGCCAAGGGTGCGGACGCCGAAGACATGGCCGCCGTGGCCAACGTCGTGCTCAACCGCCTGGGCCACGATGGCTTCCCGGATACCATCTGCGGCGTGGTCAAGCAGGGTGTGGAAAGCAAGGCCTGCCAGTTCTCCTGGTGGTGCGACGGGCGCCCGGACCAGGTCGAAGAAGCGCAACGCTACGGCATTGCCAAGGAAATCGCGCGCAAGGCGCTCAACCAGCAGTTGAAAGACCGCACCGGGGGTGCCTTGTACTTCCATGACCGCAATGTGCGCCCGGACTGGGCCAAAGCCTACCGCCGGACGGCGCAGACCCGGCATTTTCTGTTCTACAAACCGAACCAGGCGGTGGCGCGCTGATACCCGCCGGGTGCCGGCAAACGGGCTGACCGCTGCGCTTCGATAAGAATGATTACCAACTGTTCGCACTTTTCCGATGATCAGTGGTCTACTCCCTCTTTTGCCGCCAGCAACGAATGCCGGCGTTTTCATTGCTTTGCACGATCCCGGGCCAAAAGCCCCGGGCTTGTGTAGGATGAGCAGCGCAAACCACGACGCTGCCAGTCATAGGGAGATCCACATGCGCGTCCTGTCATCCGTTGCCGCCTTGTCGCTGGGCCTGGTCGTTTCGGCCGGGGCACTGGCTGCCACCGGCGAAGAGGCGCAACTGATCGATTCGATCAATGTCTACCGCAGCAAGGCCCAGCCCTGCGGTGGCGAAGCGTCGTTGGAGCTGCCGCCGCTCAACAGCGATACCCGCCTGGCGCTGTCGCCAGAGGGTACTCGCGACCTGCAGCAGGCCATGACCCGCGCCGCCTACCCGATGGTCAATGTGCAGGCCATCAGCCTGTCGGGGCCGCGTGATGCGCGCGCTGCCATGCACGCCATCGAAGAGAGCTTCTGCCAGGTGGTGCTCGACCCGCAGTTCGTCGATATCGGCGTCAGCCAGGAAGGCCGCGACTGGCGCATCGTGCTGGCCCGGCCGCTGCTCAGTGGCCGCCTGGGCGACTGGCAGGCCGAGGGGCAGAAGGTGCTGCAGGAGATCAATGCCGCGCGCAAGGTGCCGCGCCAATGCGGTGGCCAGCCCTTCGCCGCCGCCCCCGCGCTGAGCTGGAGCACGGTGCTGGCCGGGGTTGCCGCCAACCACACCCGGGCCATGGCCAACCAGAACTTCTTCGACCACATCGACAAGGATGGCCGCACCCCCGGTGACCGGGCAGAGCTGGCCGGCTACCTGTACCAGCAGATCGGCGAAAACATCGCCGCCGGGCGTGACACCGCGCGCAAGGTGGTCGATGGCTGGCTGGATAGCCCGGGGCATTGCGCGACGCTGATGAACCCGGACTTCCGCGAGCTGGGCGCTGCGTATGCAGTGGACCCGAAGAGTGACGCGGGGATTTACTGGACGGGGTTGTTCGGGACGCCGCAGTAAGCCCGCTCTCACAGGACTGCACATGACTGATTGAATCAGCAGGGACCCTGTGGGAGCGGCTTTAGCCGCGAACACCGGCGGAGCCGGTGCCATGCACCGCGGTGGCTTCTTCGCGGGTAAACCCGCTCCCACAGGGTACGTGGACCGCTTGTGAATTCAGTTCTCTACGTGACAGCGCAGTTCAAGGGCCGTGCAACCAAACCGTCGCCGCACGCACTTGCCCAGGTGACTGGCATCGCCCAGGCCCACTTCATCGGCAATCTGCGCCAGGCTGTGGCTGGAATTGAGCAAGCGCCAGCGCGCCTGTTGCAGGCGCATCTCCAGCCACCAGGCCTTGGCGCTCATGCCGTGGCTGGCGTGAAACTGCCGGTCCAGCTGGCGCCGGCTGATGCCCAGCTCCGCCGCCAGCTGCTCCACCGTCAACGGCGTCCCCAGGTGATGACGCATCAACGCCTGCGCACGCTGCACCTGCCGCCCCTGCCCCGCCCCCAGCTCCAGCGAGCGCAAGGCATGGCGGCTATCGCGGGTTTCATCCACCAACATGTCGGCCAGGCCCTTGAGCGCCCGGGCCCGCCCGCAGGCGCGTGACAACAGCGCGACGGCCAGGTCGATGGCCGCGGTACCGCCGGCGCAGGTGATGCGGCTACCGTCGATGCAATACAGCTGCTCACTCAGCACCTGCAAATGCGGGAAGGCCGCACGAAATTCGGCTTCGTGGCGCCAGTGCACCACTACCTTGTGCCCCTGCAGCAACCCGCAGGCGGCCAACAGGAAAGCACCGTTGTCGACCCCCACCAGCTTGACGCCAGCCTTGCCGGCCTGCCTGAGCAAGGTCCGGTAGCGAGGCGCCAGCGCGGCAGTGGCCATGGCGTTGCGCCCGCCGAACACCACCAGGTAGTCGAAACTGGCCAGCTCGAGCTGGCCAGCGACGGCCTCGACCTGCACCACCGCGCCGCTGCTCGACGGCACCGGGTCGAGGGTCAGCCCTGCCACGGTCCAGCTGCAGTAGCGCTGCTGGCTGTAGTCCTCGTCGTCGGCGCTGAACCGCAACTTGTCGAGAAAGGCGCCGAACGGCAGCAGGGCAAAATCCGGTAACGGCAAGATCAGCAAGCGGATATCGGGCAGCATTGGCATCGCGTCCAGAAACGACCATTCAATGTCCGGATCATACCCTTGCCGGCCAAGGTCGGCGCCATAGACTGACGCCCTCCCCATCAACAAGGCATTCCCCACCATGGCACTCGACACCTGGCTCATCTACCTGCTGGCCAGCATCGGCCTGTCGCTGACCCCAGGCCCCAACAGCCTGCTGGCCCTGACCCACGGCGCCCTGTATGGCGCACGCCGGACGTTGTTCACCATCGTCGGCGGGGTGTTTGGCTTCAGCGCCCTGATCGCCCTGGCCATGTTTGGCCTCAGCGCATTGCTGCAGGCCTCGGCCTCGGTGCTGAGCGTGCTCAAGTGGGTGGGTGGCGCCTATCTGATCTGGCTGGGTATCCAGCTGTGGCGCAGCCCGGGTCTGCACCTGGAACTGACCGCGCAAAGCGCGCGGCTGGGCAATGCCGACCTGTTCCGACAGGGCCTGCTGTCGGCCATGGCCAACCCCAAGGTGCTGCTGTTCTACGGCGCTTTCCTGCCGCAGTTCATCGACCCGCAGCGCGGGTTGCTGCTGCAGTTCGTGGTGATGGCGGCAACCTTTGCCAGCGTCGAGTTCCTGGTCGAATACCTGTTGGCACGCCTGGCGTTTCGCATCCGGCCATGGCTGGCCAAGGGTGGCAAGGGCTTCAACCGCTGCTGCGGCAGCCTGTTTGCCTTGATTGGTGTGGCGTTGCCGCTTGGGCGGTAACGTCTGATACAGGCGTGTGCAGGTCTTTTTGTGGGAGCGGCCTTGCGTCGCGAAAGGGGTGCGAAGCGCCCCCACGATCTACGCATCACTTCAGAATTGCCGGGGCCGCTTTGCGGCCCTTTCGCGACACAAGGCCGCTCCCACAGGTGACCGCGCTAGCATTCAACCCCGGCGCGCTTTGGCCAGGAAGATGAGCAAGGCCACACCCGGCAACCCCGCCCCCACCAGCGCCACACCCTGCCAGCCAAACTGGCTGAACACCGCACTGGCCACCGCCGAACCCAGCGCCCCACCCAGGAAGATGCTGGTCATGTACACCGCGTTCAGCCGCCCGCGGCTGGCCGGGTCCAGCGCGTACACTTCACGCTGGCCGATGACCATGTTCATCTGCACCGCAAAATCCAGCAGCACGCCGGTCAGGCCCAGGCCGATCACGCTGTAGCCCGGCACCGTCAGCCCCAGCAACAGTGCCGCCGGCGCCAGCAACAACGCCAACAGTGAACCGGCCCGGGCATGCCCGGCATCGGCCAGGCGGCCGGCCATGGGTGCGGCAACGGCGCCCACCGCGCCCACCAGGGCGAATACCGCGATCTGGCTCTGCGACAGACCATGCTCGGTTGCCAGGGCCATCGGCACCGCCGTCCAGTAAAGGCTGAACGCCGCGAACATCAACGCCTGGTACAGCGAGCGCTGGCGCAGCAAGGGATAACGGCGCAGCAGCGTGAGCAGCGACAGCATCAGCCCGGCATAGCTGGCCTTGTGCTCGGGCACCCGCCGCGGCAAGGTCAGGGCCAGCAGCAGGATGATCGCCAGCATTACCCCGGCAGCGCCAATGAACACCGCACGCCAGCCGAAGTAGTCGGCCACCAGGCTGGACAACGGCCGCGCCAGCAGGATACCCAGCAGCAGGCCGCCCATGATGTTGCCGACCACCCGCCCGCGCTGCTGCTCCGGCGCGAGGTGCGCCGCCAGCGGGATGAGCATCTGCACCGCCACGGAACTGAAACCGATCAGCAGTGCATAGCCGAGGAACAGCTGGCCCTGGCCGCTGCTGCTGGTGCCCGCCAGCAGCAGGCTGACGCAGGCCAGCACGGCGGTGGCCACCATCAAGCGGCGGTTTTCCAACAGGTCGGCCAGCGGTACCAGCAACAGCAGGCCCAAGGCATAGCCCAATTGCGTGAGCGAAACGATCAGGCTGGCATGCTCGGTGGACAGCCCCAGGTCCGGGGCGATCAGGCCGACGATGGGTTGGGCATAGTAGATATTGGCGACGATCGCGCCGCAGCAGAACGCCAGCAGGGCGACCAGGGCCCGGCTGAGGCCGGTGACTGCAGGCTGCGCGGCGGCAAGGGAGGGATTCATGCGAGTGTCCTCGACAATGGCTGGAATATGCCGGCCACCTTACCCAGACGCACTCCTGGCGAGAATCCAGCGCTGGCGCAACAGGGCTTTGCGCACTGCGCAACACTAGGTGCTGCGCTGCAGCAAATTCTCGCAAAAGTCGATGAAGGCATTCACCCGCCGCGAACCACGATGGTTGGGCAGGTACAGGGCGTTGATGCTGTCATTGGCCGCGCCGGGGCTGGCCTGCCAATCGGGGAACAGGCGTTGCAGGCGCCCGGCCGCCACATCCTCGTGCACCAGCCAATCGGCCAACAGTGCGATACCGCTCCCCGCCAGTGCGGTTTCGCGCAGCATGTCGGCATTGGCACTGCGCAACGGCCCGCTCACATCCAGTTCCAGACTGTCCTGCCCACGGGCCAGGCGCCAGGGGCGGCCTTTCTGCCCGTAGCGAAAGCGCAGGCAGGCGTGCTCGAGCAGCTGCCGCGGATGCTCCAGCGCGTCATGCCCGGCCAGGTAGCCCGGGCTGGCCACCAGCCAACGCTGGAAGCGACCCAGCTGGCGGCATACCAGCTCGTCATTGGGCGAGGGGTCGCCCAGGCGGATCGACAGGTCGTAGCGCCCGTCAAGCAGGTCATCCAGGCGGTCGCTGAGGTCAATGTCCAGCTCCAGAGCCGGATGTTGCGCCAAAAACGGCCCCAGGTGCGGGGCGATGACCCGCCTGCCGAACTCCACAGGCAAGCACAGGCGCAGCACACCGACAGGCTCCTCGCCCCGATCGGCGACACTGGCATCGGCCTCGTCCAGGGCCTCGAAAATACCCCGCGCGCGCTCGTAATAACGGGCGCCGGCCTCGGTCAGGCTGACCTGGCGGGTGGAGCGATTGAGCAAGGTGGTGCCCAACGCCGCTTCCAGGGCATCGACCAGGCGCGTCACCGACGATGTCGCCAGCCCGAGCCGGCGTGCAGCGGCAGAAAAGCCCTGGGCATCGACGGTGGCCACGAACATCTTCATCGCCAGGAGTTTGTCCATTTGTTGCCCGTCTTCCAAATCCCGGAAAGTTCTTACAAACAGCCGGGCCGGTCAAGAAGCGCGGCGCACGGCAATTGCGTCCATAGTGGAACCACCCCCTTCCAAACGAGGTTTTCCATGATCCCGACCAACCTGCTGACCGCCCTGCCCCCTTGCGACCCAACCAGCGCCGAATGGGTCGACCAACTGCTCAGCCGCCCGGGCGTGCGCGTGGAACGTATCGTCTCCAGCGGCCAGGCCAGCCCGCCCGGTTTCTGGTACGACCAGGCCGAAGGCGAATGGATCGTGCTGCTCAGTGGCGCCGCCGGCCTGCGCTTCGAGCACGAGAGCCACACCCGCCTGCTGGCGCCGGGCGATTGCCTGGATATCCCGCCGCATTACCGCCACCGCGTGGAATGGACCGCCCCCGGCACCGCCACCATCTGGCTCGCGGTGTTCTACAGCAGCGGCACTCCGTGGCCGGCTTGAATCCGGTAATCGAAAATCGAACGGGGTTACCCAGCCGACATGAACACCCTGTTTACTGCAATTTTAAACGCATGATCTAGACTTTTATCCACTTCTTGCAGAGTTCAGCCCTGCGACAATCCGCCCCACAAAATTATGTACCAACTTGTTAATTAGCAAGCTAAGAGATTACACTGCGCGCATTCCACCTGCTGAGATCCCTGGCATGAAAGAAACACCGCGCGCCTCTGGCGCCACAAAACTCATCCTGATCGGCCTGGGCGTGATCATCGCCCTGCTCGGCCTCCTCCTGGCTGCGGGCGGCGTCAAGCTGGCCGGCCTGGGCGGTTCCTGGTACTTCCTGGTCGGCGGCCTGGCCATGGCCATCGCCGGCGTCCTCATCGCTCGCCGCAAACCGGCTGGCGCCTGGCTGTACGCAGCGTTCCTGGTCGGCACTGCCATCTGGGCGCTGATCGACGCTGGCCTGGTGTTCTGGCCGCTGTTCTCGCGCCTGTTCATGTTCGGCGCAATCGGCATGGTGGTGGCGCTGGTCTACCCACTGCTGGCCCGTGCCAATGGCACCAGCGCCGGCCGCGGTGCCTATGGCGTTGCCGGGGTGATGGCCGTGCTGCTGGTGATCGCCGCCGGCAACATGTTCGTCGCCCACCCAAGCGTCGCCCCCACCGGCAAAGGCCCGGGCATGACCCCGGTCGAGGCCGACAAGGCGCAGAAGGACTGGGCCCACTACGGCAACACCGAAGGTGGCAGCCGCTTCGCCGCGCTGGACCAGATCAACCGCGACAACGTCAACAAGCTGAAAGTGGCCTGGACCTACCACACCGGTGACGTGGCGCTCAGCGACGGCAACGGTGCCGAAGACCAGCTGACCCCGCTGCAGGTCGGCAACAAGGTGTTCATCTGCACCCCGCACAACAACCTGATCGCCCTCGATGCCGACACCGGCAAAGAGCTGTGGAAGAACGCGATCAACGCCCAGTCCAAGGTCTGGCAGCGTTGCCGTGGCATGGCCTACTTCGACGCCACTGCCGCCATCGCCCAGCCGACCCAGCCGAACAGCTCGCCAATCACTGCGGCCAGCGTACCGGCCGGTGCCAACTGCCAGCGTCGCCTGCTGACCAACACCATCGATGGCCGCCTGATTGCCGTCGACGCCGACACCGGCGAGTTCTGCCAGGGCTTCGGCAACAACGGCCAGGTCGACCTCAAGGCCGGCCTGGGCGATGTGCCGGACTCCTACTACCAGCTGTCCTCGGCCCCACTGATGGCCGGTACCACCGTGGTGGTCGGCGGCCGCGTCGCCGACAACGTCCAGACCGACATGCCAGGCGGCGTGATCCGTGGTTTCGACGTGATCACGGGTGAAATGCGCTGGGCCTTCGACCCCGGAAACCCGGAAGATCGCCAGGCGCCGCAGGGCGACAGCACCTATGTGCGCAGCACCCCCAACAGCTGGGCCCCGATGTCCTACGACCCGGCGATGAATACCGTGTTCCTGCCGATGGGCTCGTCGTCCACCGACATCTACGGTGTCGAACGCAGCAAGCTGGACCACACCTATGGCGCTTCGGTACTGGCCCTGGACGCCACCACCGGCAACCAGAAGTGGGTGTTCCAGACCGTGCACAACGACCTGTGGGACTTCGACCTGCCGATGCAGCCGAGCCTGATCGATTTCACCAAGGACGACGGCCAGTCGGTCCCTGCAGTGGTAATCGGCACCAAGGCCGGGCAGATCTACGTGCTCGACCGCGCCACCGGCAAGCCGCTGACCCAGGTCGACGAAGTACCGGTCAAGCCAAGCAACATCCCCAACGAGCCGTACTCGCCAACCCAGCCGAAGTCGGTGGGCATGCCACAGATCGGCGCGCAGACCCTGACCGAATCGGACATGTGGGGCGCAACCCCGTACGACCAGCTGCTGTGCCGCATCGACTTCAAGAAAATGCGCTACGACGGCCTGTACACCGCGCCGGGCACCGACCTGTCGCTGAGCTTCCCGGGTTCGCTGGGTGGCATGAACTGGGGCAGCATTTCCACCGACCCGGTACATGGTTTCATCTTCGTCAACGACATGCGCCTGGGCCTGTGGATCCAGATGATCCCGTCGCAGAACAAGGGCGGCGCCGCTTCCGGTGGCGAAGCGCTGAACACCGGCATGGGCGCAGTACCGCTCAAGGGCACCCCGTATGCGGTGAACAAGAACCGCTTCCTGTCGGTGGCCGGCATCCCGTGCCAGGCGCCGCCATTCGGCACCCTGACCGCCATCGACATGAAGACCCGCCAGGTGGCGTGGCAGGTACCGGTGGGTACCGTCGAGGACACCGGCCCGCTGGGCATCCGCATGCACCTGCCGATCAAGATCGGCCTGCCGACCCTGGGCGGCACCCTGTCGACCCAGGGTGGCCTGGTGTTCATCGCCGGCACCCAGGACTTCTACCTGCGCGCCTACGACAGCAGCAACGGCAACGAAATCTGGAAGGCTCGCCTGCCAGTGGGCAGCCAGGGCGGCCCGATGACCTACGTCTCGCCGAAGACCGGCAAGCAGTACGTGGTGATCACGGCTGGCGGGGCGCGCCAGTCGACTGACCGTGGCGACTACGTGATTTCTTACGCCTTGCCGTAACACCGCGTCGCCCCCTTCGCGGGTAAACCCGCTCCCACAGGAACTGCACAGTTTGCAAGGGCAGTGAAAATCCTGTGGGAGCGGGTTCACCCGCGAAGAGGCCTTAGAAGACAACCCGAGATTCAGCAATGCCATCCGCAATTCGCATCACCCCCACCCTGCTGCTGGCCCTGGCCAGCAGCACCGCCCTGGCCGACGGCGACCTGATGACCCGCAGCACCCTGACCGGTGACTGGGGCGGCCTGCGTCACCAGCTGGAAGAAGACGGCGTCAAGTTCACCGGCGACTACAGCGGCGAAACCGCCTACAACGCCCACGGTGGCCTGCACCGCTCGGCGCGCTACTCGCAAAACCTGAAACTGGGCGTGCAGTTCGACCTGTCGAAACTGTATGGCCTGGACAACGGCGGCAAGGTCCAGCTGACCATCAACGACCGCCGCGGCAACAGCGCCTCGGAAGACCTGGTGGGCAACCGCCTGCCGATCCAGGAAAACTTCGGCGGCCTGTACACCCGCCTGACCGAACTGAGCTACGAGCGTACCCTGTTCACCCCGGCACTCAACGTCAAGCTCGGCTACATGGCCATGGGCAACGACCTCGGCGGCCTGGACAGTGGCATCCTGTGCAACTTCATGAACGCCGGCTTCTGCGGCCACCCGCTGAACATGTCTGGCGGCAGTGGCTGGACCAATTACCCCAATGCCCACCTGGGCGTGCGGGTGAAGTACGACCTGTCGCCGTCCTGGCAGCTGCGTGTGGCGGCGTTCAACGTCGACCCGGAAAGCAACGGCAACTCCAGCCGCGCCTGGCACCTGGGCCCCAAGCACACCACCGGCACCGTGGTACCAGTAGAGCTGGTGTACAAGCTGCAGGGCGAGCTGCCTGGCGAGTACAAACTGGGCTACTACTACGACAGCTCCGATGTGAAGCGCATCGGCAGCGACGAGGAAGTGTCCGGCCGTGGCGGCCACTATCTGCTGGTCGACCAGGCCGTGTGGAACGACCAGGGCTTGCCGGGCCGCAGCCTGCATGCCTTCGGTCAGTACTCGGCGTCGAGCAAGGCCGCCTCGCCGTTCACCAAGTGGTATGGCGCCGGCGTGGTGCTGTACAAGCCGTTCGCAGGCCGCCCGAAGGATACCGTGGCGCTGGGCTATGGCCGTGCCGTGCCCAACCCGCGTAGCCGCGACGTGCTGGAAGATGCCGCGTTCAATGCCGGGCAGCAGTTCCCCGATATCGACAGCGCCGAGCAACTGGTCGAGCTGAGCTATGGCTACCAGGCCACGCCGTGGCTGAACCTGCGCCCGGATGTGCAGTACATCATCGAGCCGGGCGCGTTCTCCGGGAAGGACATCGACAACGCGCTGGTGGTTGGCCTGCAGGTCAAGGCTACCTTCTGAAACCTTGATTGGGGCTGCTTTGCAGCCCTTCGCGGGCACGCCCGCTCTCACAGGTACTGCACAGCCCTTGAGACTGACGAGATCCTGTGGGAGCGGGTTCACCCGCGAAGAAGCCAGCGCAATCAACCCTGCCTGAGGTAATCCACCAGCCTCAGCAACATGGCATCACACCCCCGCAACTGCTCGACACTGACGAACTCATCCGGCTTGTGCCCCTGGTCCATGCTCCCGGGCCCACACACCACAGTCGGGATGCCCGCCTGGTCGAACAGCCCTCCTTCGGTACCAAACGCCACCGTACCGAACTCATCCGAACCACTGAGCAACGCCACCAGGCCAGCCGCCTCGCTATCCGCTGACGTGGCCAGCCCCGGATACGCACTCAACGGCTGCAGGCGAATGGCGCTGGCGGCATTGACCTTGCGCATGCGCGGCAGCAATTCGGCCTCGGCATAGGTTTGCAACTGGTCGGCCACTGCCTGCGCCTCGAACCCCGGCAAGGCCCGCACTTCGAAATCGAATTCGCATTCCGCCGGCACGATGTTCAGCGCCCTGCCCCCTTTGATCACACCAGTCTGCACAGTGGAGAACGGTGGGTCGAAGCGCTCGTCGTGATGCTCCGGCAACGCCAGGGCATCACCGATATCACCCAGCTTGCCGATCAGCTTCGCCGCATACTCGATGGCATTCACCCCATACGGCGCGTACGCCGAGTGGCAGGCCGCGCCATGCACCTGGCAACGCATCGCCAGCTTGCCCTTGTGCCCCAGCACCGGCTTGAGTTCGGTGGGTTCGCCAATCAGGCAAAGCCGTGGCTTGTGCGGGCGCTGCTCCAGCGCGGCCAGCATCGAGCGCACCCCCAGGCAGCCGACTTCCTCGTCGTAGGAGAACGCCAGGTGCACCGGCATGCGCAACGGCTGGGCGAGAAACGCCGGTACAGCCGCCAGCACCGAAGCGATGAAACCCTTCATGTCGGCCGTGCCACGGCCATACAGCCGCCCGTCGCGCTCACTCAGGGCAAACGGCTCGACTGTCCAGGCCTGGCCGTCCACCGGTACCACATCGGTATGCCCGGACAGCACCACGCCGCCACCGTCCCGGGGGCCGATGGTGGCGAACAGGTTGGCCTTGGTGCCTTCCGGGTTATGGAACAGTTCGCTTTCCACCCCCAGCTCGGCCAGGTAGTCGCGGATGAAGCTGATCAGTTCGAGGTTGGAATCCCGGCTGACCGTGGCAAAGCCGATCAGCCTGGCCAGCAGCGCGCGGCTGGCAAATTCACTCATCGCCCGGCACCCCGTAGCTTGGCGCGGCAGTCGGGTTGAGGGCGCGGGTGACGTAGTCCTGCATCTGCGGCCGATACGCCTGCCACAGGCCATCGAGCACGCCGATCGGGTCGGCCTCGGCCCAGTCCACGCGCAGGTCCACCAGCGGCCAGGTCAGCTCGCCGGCAATCTTCAACGCCGCCGAGTGCACAGGCCCCGCCTCGCCGCCTGCGGCCATCGCCGCGTGCATGGCCGCCAGCAGGCGGTCGGCCAGATGCCCGCCGGCTTGTTCAAAGGCCTGCACCATCGCCTCGATCACCTGGGTCGAGGCCAACAGGTTGCCTGCCGCCGCACATTGCTCACCGGCCACGGCGTGGTGTGTGCCCAGGGCTTCCTTGCCAGTGAACAGCGCCACCTGGCCATGGCTGTCGATCACCGTGAGCTGGCGGTACTCGCTCCAGCCATTGGCGCTCAGCACCCGGTCCAGCGCAGCGGCGGGCGGCAACTGGCCCTGTTCCAGGGCATCGAGAATCTGCGGGCCCAGTGCCGGCAAGGTGATGTTCTGGGTGGCGACCGCACCCACACCGGCACGTACCCACGGGCAGCGGGCGCCCACGGCGATGCTCGAAGAGCTGATGGCGATACCGACCTGGCCGGTTTCCTGGCAACGACCGATGATGGAAAAAGTCATGTCATGGTTCCTGTTGTGCTGTGCGATACACGGCATTCTGGGTTGAACCTTTCGGCCGGCGAAACGACCTTTTTCCGAGGGTTTGCAGAGGAAAAAACTATGACCACGAAACGTTCCGGAAAAACCCCGGCAAAGCTGCTGCGGGAACCGCTGCAGGCGGCAGCAATCAAGGCCTTCGCCGTTTTATCGGCAAGCCCCAGCTAAATACTATTTTCGCCATTTCCACGGCATCCCTAGTCTGGCCCCAGGCAACGGCGGTCCTCCAAACCGACCTGACAAAAACCGCCTGAACAAGGGCTCGGACATGACACTGAACAACCTCGAAATCGACACCCTCGTCGTCGGCGCCGGCCAGGCCGGCGTGGCCATGAGCGAACACCTGAGCAAGCTTGGCGTGCCGCACCTGGTGCTGGAGCGCAAGCGTATCGCCGAGGCCTGGCGCACCGGCCGCTGGGACTCGCTGGTGGCCAACGGCCCGGTCTGGCACGACCGCTTCCCGGGGCTGGAATTCAACCTCGACGCCGACGCCTTCGCCGGCAAGGACCAGGTGGCCGACTACTTCGAGCAGTACGTACGCAAGTACAACCTGCCCGTACGCACCGGCATCGAAGTGAAGAAAGTGCTGCGCAACAGCGACCGCCCCGGTTTTACCATCGAAACCAATGAAGGCGTGATTCGCGCCAACCGCGTGGTCGCCGCCACCGGCCCGTTCCAGAAACCGGTGATCCCGGCCATCGCGCCGAAAGACAGCAACCTGCACCAGATCCACTCCGCTGCCTATTACAACCCCGAGCAGTTGCCAGAAGGCGCTGTGCTGGTGGTCGGCGCCGGTTCCTCGGGCGTGCAGATCGCCGAAGAACTGATGCGTGCCGGGCGCCAGGTGTACCTCTCGGTCGGTGCCCACGATCGCCCGCCACGCGCTTACCGCAACCGCGACTTCTGCTGGTGGCTGGGCGTGCTGGGTGAGTGGGATGCGGAAATCGCCAAGCCTGGCCGCGAGCACGTGACCATTGCCGTCAGTGGCGCCCGTGGCGGCCACACCGTGGACTTCCGCGCCCTCGCCCACCAGGGCATGACCCTGGTCGGCCTGACCCAGTCGTTCGAGAACGGCGTGGCGCGCTTCCAGGACAACCTGGTCGAGAACATCAACCGCGGCGACGAAAACTACCTGGCCCTGCTGGATGCCGCCGATGCCTACATCGAACGCAACGGCCTGGACCTGCCGGAAGAGCCCGAAGCCCGCAAACGCCTGGCCGACCCGGAGTGCATGCGCAACCCGCTGCAGCAACTGGAGCTGGCCAAGGCCGGCGTTACCAGCATCATCTGGGCCACCGGTTACGGTGTCGACTTCAGCTGGCTGCAGGTAGACACCTTCGACGCCAACGGCAAGCCCCAGCACCAACGCGGCGTGGCCCGCGAGCCGGGTGTGTACTTCCTTGGCCTGCCCTGGCTGTCGCGCCGTGGCTCGTCGTTCATCTGGGGCGTGTGGCACGACGCCAAGCACGTCGCCGGCCACATCGCCACGCAACGCACCTATACCGCCTACCGCGACCGCGAACAACGCGCAGCGGACGAGCAGCAACAACCCAAGATCAGCAACGTCAGCACCCTCGGAGCCCACTGATGCCTACCCATACTCGCATCCGCATGTTCAACACCAAGGTCACCTACCCCAACCAGACCTTGGACAACGACCTGTGCCAGGCGGTACGCGCCGGCAACACCATCTACGTGCGCGGCCAGGTCGGCACCGACTTCGAAGGCAACCTGGTGGGCCTGGGTGACCCACGGGCGCAGGCCGAGCAGGCGATGAAGAACGTCAAGCAACTGCTCGAAGAAGCCGGCTCGGACCTGTCGCACATCGTCAAGACCACCACCTACATCACCGACCCGCGCTTCCGCGAGCCGGTGTACAAGGAGGTAGGCAAGTGGCTCAAGGGCGTGTTCCCGATTTCTACCGGGCTGGTGGTGGCTGGGTTGGCCCAGGCCGAGTGGCTGATGGAGATCGATGTGATCGCCGTGGTGCCTGATTCGGTCTGACCGATCGGTTCAACCTGTAGGAGCGGCCTTGTGTCGCGAAAGGGCTGCAAAGCAGCCCCGGCAATTTCAACTGTTGCGCATCAATCCTGGGGCCGCGTTGCGGCCCTTTCGCGACACAAGGCCGCTCCTACAGGGAGCGCGCCAGCTTTTGAAATGGGCTAGAAACCCACTGTCGCCGACAGCAGGAAGGCCCTGCGGTGGCCGCAGAACCAAGCGGTTTGTTACCTGTCAGGCAATCGCCGCATCCACCAGCACCTGCGCTTCCTGCACCAGGCGCTGCAGGTGCGCCTCGTCGATGAAGCTTTCGGCGTAGATCTTGTAGATGTCCTCGGTGCCCGAAGGGCGTGCGGCGAACCAGCCATTGGCGGTCATCACCTTCAGCCCACCGATCGCCTGGCCGTTGCCCGGTGCATGGCTGAGGATCTGCACGATCGGCTCACCCGCCAGCTCGGTCGACTTCACCTGCTCCGGCGCCAGCTTGCTCAGCAAAGCCTTTTGCCGGGCATCGGCCTTGGCTTCGACACGGGTGGCAAACGGCTTGCCCAGCGCCTCGGTCAGGTCGGCGTAGGCCTGGCTCGGGTTGCGCCCGGTGCGGGCAGTCATCTCGGCAGCCAGCAAGGCCGGGATCAGCCCGTCCTTGTCGGTGGCCCAGACCGAGCCATCGCGGCGCAGGAACGAAGCCCCCGCGCTTTCCTCGCCACCAAAGCCCAACGTGCCGTCGAACAGGCCCTGGGCGAAGAACTTGAAGCCCACCGGCACTTCGTACAGCTCACGGCCCAGGCGCTGGGTGACGCGGTCGATCAGGCCGCTGGAGACCACGGTCTTGCCGACGGAGGCATCGCTGCGCCATTGCGGGCGGTGGCGGTACAGGTAGTCGATGGCCACGGCCAGGTAGTTGTTCGGCTGCAGCAGGCCATCGGGGGTGACGATGCCATGGCGGTCGTGGTCCGGGTCGCAGGCGAAGGCCACGTCGAAACGTTCGCGCAGGCCGATCAGGCCCTGCATGGCATAGGGCGAGGACGGGTCCATGCGGATCTGGCCGTCCCAGTCGACGGTCATGAAGCGGAAGGTCGGGTCGACCTCGGTGTTCACCACTTCCAGGTCCAACTGGTAATGCTCGGCAATCGCCGACCAGTAGCGCACCCCTGCCCCGCCCAGCGGGTCGACGCCCAGGCGCAGCTTGGCGCCGCGGATGACGTCGAAGTCGATGACGTTTTCCAGGTCGGCCACGTAGTTGCTCACGTAGTCGTGGCGCTGGGTGGTGGAGGCCTGCAGCGCCTGGGCATGGTCCATGCGCTTGACGCCCGCCAGGTCAGCGGCCAGCAGTTCGTTGGCCTTGGCCTCGATCCACTTGGTCACGTCGCTGTCGGCCGGGCCGCCATTGGGCGGGTTGTATTTGAAGCCACCACTCTGCGGCGGGTTGTGCGACGGGGTGATGACGATGCCGTCGGCCAGGCCCTGCTGGCGGCCACGGTTATGGCAGAGGATGGCATGGGAAACAGCCGGCGTCGGCGTGTATTCGTCGTCCTTGGACAGCATTACCTGCACGCCATTGGCCGCCAGCACTTCCAGGGCGCTGGCGGTAGCCGGTGCCGACAGTGCGTGGGTGTCGGCGCCGATGAACAGCGGGCCATCGATGCCCTTCTCCTGGCGATACAGGCAGATGGCCTGGGTAATGGCCAGGACGTGGTACTCGTTGAAACTCAATTCAAGCGAAGTGCCCCGGTGCCCCGAGGTGCCGAAGGCCACCCGCTGGGCCGCCACGGCAGCGTCGGGGCGGCCGGTGTAGTAGGCGGTGAGCAGTCGGGGAATATCGACCAGCACGCTGGCCGGAGCCGGCTTGCCTGCCAAAGGACTGAGCGTCATGCAGAAACCTCGAGTTCAACGGATGTAGGTGTTGGAGCGTGCAGTTTACTGAGAGTTGCAATGCCGCGCGATGGGCGGCAGCAAAGAAACATCAGGCCACGCAGCCCGCTTTTTGTAGGAGCGGCCTTGTGTCGCGATAGGGGTGCGAAGCGCCCCCAGGATCTTCGCGCCTCCAGGAATTGTCGGGGCCGCTTTGCGGCCCTTTCGCGACACAAGGCCGCTCCTACATGGACCGCGCATGCCGCTCATCTGCCTCATGACGGTCTAGAGTAGAAGCCATGCACCCTGCAAAAGAGGCCCCATGGCTTTCCACCGCCTGACCCACACCCACCCGCGCCTGAGCATCGCCACTGTGGTCGGCCTGCTCGGCGCCTGGCTGATCCCTGCCGGCGACAGCGTTCAGCACATCCTCGCCGGCTGGAACCTTGGCGTGTGGCTATACCTGCTGCTGGTGCTCTACCTGAGCTGGAGCGCCAATGCGGAAAAGGTACGCAAGATCGCCCGCGTCGAAGACGAAAACGCCGGCCTGGTCCTGCTTACCGTGTGCATCGCCGCCATCGCCAGCCTCGCCGCCGTCACCTTGCAACTGGTATCCAGCCGTGGCCTGCAAGGCACGGCGCTGGCCCTGCACTACCTCTATACCGGCCTGACCGTGGCCGGCTCCTGGCTGCTGATCGGCTGCATTTTCAGCCTGCACTACGCGCGGCTGTTCTATACCGGACAAAACCACGAACCGCCGCTGCGCTTCACCGATGGCGAACGCAACCCCGATTACTGGGACTTTCACTACTTCTCGTTCACCATCAGCATGGCCGTGCAAACCTCCGATGTGGGCGTTGCCGGGCGGGACCTGCGGCGGGTGGTGCTGGCGCATTCACTGGTGGGGTTCGTTTTCAATACGGCGATCCTGGGGTTCACCATCAACATCGCTGCCGGGTTGCTCGGCTGATCGCACCGCTCGTCCGAAAACATCGTGCGGGGATGTCGATCAAAGTGGCAGAACCTGGCGGGTTATCTGCCGTCAACGTGCCGGGAAAACGTTTGCCTTGCGGCCCTGCGCCAAATGCCCTGCATGACAAGGATGTGACCGCTGTCATGCATTAGCACATTTGTCGTATTTGCAGCCGAGAATACTCCGTGACAGGTGCTATGGTTACTTTCCCGGCGGCCGCATCGATGTGGCCACCCGCTCACCACGTCCAGGTACGGACAAGGAGGCTGGCATGAACAAGATGACGTTCCCCAACGCCTGCCAGGTGATGCGCTGGCATTTCCACCCGCTGGGCTTCGAAGCCAGCATGGATGCGCCGCGCAGCATGGTCGCGCGGCTGTTCGACCGCGCCACCGGCGAAACCCTGCTGGCGATTGCCGGCATCCCCTGCTCGGCGATCATGGCCGCCGCCGATGTAGAGCGCATCATCGAGGCCGTCGAGGCGGAGATGGATACCTTCATGCCCGCCTTCACCCTGCGCGACGCGGTCTAGCCCGCTGCGGTACTTTCCTGGCGCATGGCCTGCAACTTGCCCATGAACTGCTCGGCCGGCACCGGCTGGCCCAGCAGGTAGCCTTGCAGCGAATCGCAGCCCAGGCGGGTCAGGAAGTCCTGCTGCCTGTCAGTCTCCACCCCTTCGGCGACAATGCGCAGGCCCAGCGCCTGGCCCAGCGCCACAATTGCCGAAACGATCGCCGCATCGTCGCTGTCCTGCTCCAGGTCGCGCACGAAACCGCGGTCGATCTTCAGCTCGTTGGCCGGCAGGCGCTTGAGGTACATCAGGCTGGAATAGCCGGTGCCAAAGTCATCGATGGACAGGTCCACGCCCATGTCGGACAGCCGCTGCAGCACCGTCAGGCTGGCATCGGCGTCGTGCATGGCGGTGGTTTCGGTAATTTCCAGGGTCAGGCAGTTGGCCGGCAGGCTGTTCTGCTGCAGGGCCCGGGCCACGCTCTCGACCAGCCCGGCATGGCAGAACTGTATGGCAGACAGGTTCACCGCCATGCGCCAGCCGTGGTGCCCCTGGTCCAGCCACTGGCGCATCTGCCGGCAGGCCTCGATGAGCACCCACTCGCCAATGGGAATGATCAGGCCGGTCTTTTCCGCCAGGCCGATGAAACGGTCGGGCAGCAACAGGCCCTGCTGCGGGTGCTCCCAGCGCAGCAAGGCCTCGGCACCGATCGGCTGGCAATTCTGAGCGTCGAACTTGGGCTGGTAGTGCAGGCGGAACTGACGCTGCTCCAGGGCCTGGCGCAGGTCCTGCAGTAGCTGCAATTGCTGGCGGGCGTTGCTGTTCATCGACACGTCGAAGAAGCTGTAGCCATTCTTGCCGGCGCTCTTGGCGTGGTACATGGCGGCGTCGGCATTGCGCAACAGCTCGTGCTGGTCCTGGCCATTGCCCGGGTACAGGACGATGCCCAGGCTCGCCGTCAGCTGCAGGTCATGCTCGGCCACGCGGAACGGCCGTGATACCAGGTTGACCTGCTTGACCGCCACATCCATGGCATCGTTCGGCTCGCGCAGCTGCACCAGCAGCACGAATTCGTCGCCGCCGATGCGCGCCAACGTGTCCTGGCTGTGCAGGTGCCCGCGCAGGCGTGTCGCCACCGCCTTGAGCAGCAAGTCGCCGACGTGGTGGCCGAAGGCATCGTTGACGGGCTTGAAACCGTCCAGGTCGATGAACATCAGGGCAAAGCAGCCGCCCTGCTCCGCTACCTTGGCGATGGCCTGCTCGATGCGGTCGGCCAGCAAAGTACGGTTGGGCAGGTCGGTGAGGGTGTCGTGCAGGGCCAGCTGGGTCAGTTCCTGGTTGGCCAGGGTCAGCGAACGGGCCAGCTCGGCGGTGCGTGCCTCCAGGCGGGCGTCCAGCACCGAGGTGAGCAAGGCCACCGCCAGTACCGCCAGGGTGGTGATCAGCACCAGGTAGACCAGGCCGTCGCCTTGCAGGCCTCCCCCGGCCAGCGCACCGCAGAAGCTGCCTTCAGGGAAATTCGCCGCGGCCATGCCGGTGTAGTGCATGCCGACGATGGCAAAGCCCATCACCACCGCCGCCAGGCCGCGAATCTGCCGCACATAAGGGGTGTGCGCGCGCAGACGGAAGGCGATCCACAACGCCGCTGCCGAGGCGCCCACGGCAATCAGCAGCGAGGCCCCGAACAGCGTCGGGTCATAGTCGATGCCCGGCAGCATGCGCAGCGCGGCCATGCCGGTGTAGTGCATGCAGGCGATGCCGGCGCCCATGATCAGCGCGCCAAGCGCCAGCTGCTGCCACGGCAGGCTCGGCTGGCTGACCAGCCACAAGGCAAAGCCCGAGGACAACACGGCAATCAGCAGCGAGAACGCGGTCAGGGCAAGGTCGTAGCCCAGATCGATGGGCAGGCTGAAGGCGAGCATGCCGATGAAGTGCATCGACCACACGCCGATGCCCATGGCCAGCGCGCCACCCCCCATCCACAGGCAGGCAGCCCGGCCTTTGGCCGTGGCGATGCGGCCGGTCAGGTCAAGGGCGGTATAGGACGCCAGGATTGCCACGCACAGCGAAATCAACACCAGCGAAGAGGAGTAGCTACCGGTCAGCATTGGGAGTTCCAGCGACGGGACGGGAGGCCCGGAAAAAGCTGACGATTGTACTCAAGCTTAGGCGAAACGCACGGGGTTTTTGCGAATGGGAATGGATCCAAATGGAAGACGCTATACGGCCTCGCAGGAATGCACTCTCTTTTGTGGGAGCGGCCTTGTGTCGCGAAAGGGCTGCGAAGCAGCCCCAGCAATATCAGCCATTGTGCCGAGAACCTGGGGCCGCTTTGCGGCCCTTTCGCGACACAAGGCCGCTCCCACAAAGCACTGCCAATATTTCAGTCCTGCTCGGCAAACGCCTGTTCCGCATCCCAACCACCACCCAGCGCGGCAACCAGCTGCACGCTTGCCACCAGCCGCCCCTGCAGCAGGTTCAACACACTGCGCTCGTTGCTCAGCGCCGTGGTCTGCACGTTGACCACATCCAGGTAGCCGATCAGCCCGGCGCGGTACTGGTTCTCGGTCAGGCGCAGCGACTCGCGAGCGGCATCCAGTGCCTCCTGGCGCACCACCGCCTCATCGCCATACACCTTCAACTGCACCAGCAGGTTTTCCACTTCCTTGAAGCCGTCGAGCACGGTCTGGCGGTATTGCGCCACGGTCTGGTCATATACCGCCACCGTGCGGTCCACCTCGGCACTGCGCTTGCCGGCGTCGAACAAGGTCAGCGCCAGCTGCGGGCCTACGGACCAGTAGCGGTTGGGCAGTTCGATCCAGTTGCTGAAGCTGCTGCTGGAGTAACCACCACTCATGCTCAGGCTCAGGTCCGGGAAATACGCCGCCCGCGACACGCCGATGTTGGCGTTGGCAGCCATCACGTTGCGCTCGGCTGCAGCGATGTCCGGACGTCGCTCCAGCAACTGCGAAGGCAAGGCCACCGGAATTTGCGGCAGCGCCGGAATGGCCTTGCTGTCGGCCAGGGCGAAGTCCGCCGGGGCCTTGCCCAGCAACACGGCAATGGCGTTCTCGAACTGCGCGCGCTGCCAGATCAGGTCGATCAGGTCGGCCTGGGTGCTCTTTAGCTGGGTACGCGCCTGGGCCACCGCATCCGGGCCGGCGACGCCGGCGCGGTACTGGTTTTCGTTCATCCGCAGGGAACGCTCATAAGCTGCCACGGTGGCTTCCAACAGGCGCTTCTGCTCGTCGATCACCCGCAACTGCAGGTAGTTCTGCACCAGTTCCGACTGCTGGCTGAGGCGGATCGAGGCCAGGTCGGCCAGGCTGGCTTCGGCACTGGCTTCGTTGGCATTGAGGGTTTCGCGCAGTTTGCCCCACAGGTCGATTTCCCAGCTGACGCCGAGCTGGGCGTTGTAGGTGTTGCGAATGCCGCTGCTGTTGTTGGACAAGCTCGAGCTGGAGCTACCGGTGCCCTGGGCCGAACGGTTCTTGCCGACGCTCAGGTCCAGGCTAGGGAACAATGCCGCCCGGCTGCTGCGCACCAGCGCCTGGGCCTGGCGGTACTGGGCCTCCGATTGCGCCACGGTCTGGTTGCTGCGGTTGAGCTCTTCGACCAGCGCATTGAGCCCGGCATCGCCGTAGATTTCCCACCAGGCGCCGCGGGCGATGGCATCGGACGGCGTGGCCTGGGTCCAGCCTTCGGCATGCTTGAACTGCGCCGTGCTGCTCAGCTCCGGGCGGTGGTAGTCCGGGCTCAGGGTGCAGGCGCTGAGCAAGGCGACGCATAACCCGGCGCCGAGCAGGCGCGAACCTCGCCCACGGGTCAGCGTCTGCAGGGCGCGGTGAAGTGTGGTCTGGGCAAAAGTCATAGCGGGGTTTCCAGGGCGGCGTCGGTGCGCACGCCACGCCAACGGTTGAAACGGTGACGCAGGCGGTCCAGGTACAGGTAGACCACCGGTGTCGTGTAAAGGGTGAGGATCTGGCTGAACACCAGGCCGCCAATGATGGTCAGGCCCAGTGGCTGGCGCATTTCCGCGCCTTCGGCGCGGCTCAGCAGCAGCGGCAAGGCGCCGAGGATGGCCGCCAGGGTCGTCATCAGGATCGGCCGCAGGCGCAGCAGGCAGGCCCGACGGATCGACTCTTCCGGTGTCAGGCCCTGGTGGCGCTCCAGCTGCAAGGCCAGGTCGATCATCAGGATGGCGTTCTTCTTCACCACGCCGATCAGCAGGAACAGCCCCAGCAGCGAGATCAGGCTGAACTCGCCGCCGGTGACGTACAGCGCCAGCAAGGCACCGACGCCGGCCGAGGGCAGTGTCGAGAGGATGGTCAGCGGGTGAATGTAGCTTTCGTAGAGGATGCCCAGCACCAGGTAGACCAGCACCAGCGCGCCAAGGATCATCAGCGGCTGGCCTTCCTGGGTCTTGGCGAAGGCATCGGCGGTACCACCAAGCTTGGCGATCACTTCCTCGGGCAAGCCCAGCTTGGCCACCGCACGCTCCAGCGCCGCCATGGCCTGGTCGGGGCTGTAGCCTTCGGCGACGTCGAAGGCGATGCTTTCGGCGGCGAACTGGCCTTCGTGGCTGACCCGGTCGTTGGCCAGGCTGTTCTCGTAGTGGGCGATGGTCGACAGCGGTACGCGGGCACCGTCGGCGGTAATCACCTGTACCTGCTCGAGGGTGCTCGGGTCCCAGGCGTACTTCGGGTTGATCTCCAGCACTACCTGGTACTGGTTGAGGCTGTCGTAGATGGTGGAGATCTGCCGCTGGCTGTAGGCGTTGTTCAGCACCGTGGTGACCATGTCCATGTCGATGCCCAGGCGCTTGGCCTGGTCGCGGTCGACCACCAGGGTCACCTGCTGGGTGCCGGCACCGTCGCGGGCGTCGATGGCAGTCAGTTGCGGCAGTGCACGCAGCGCCGCCACCACTTTCGGGAACCATTCGCGCAGGGCCGTCAGGTCACCGCTCTGCAGGGAGTACAGGTACTGCGAAGAGGTCTGGTCGCGCCCCCCGCCGCCCAGTTGCAGGTCCTGGTCGGCCATCAGGAACAGGCGCCCGCCGGGTACCTTGGGCATTTCCTTGCGCAGGCGCTCGATCACCTTCTGCGCGTCGATCTTGCGCTCGTTGATCGGTTTCAGGCGCACCAGCACCATGGCGTTGTTGGTGCCGCTGTTGCCGCCGATGAAGCCGGCAACGCTCTGCACTGCCGGGTCGGCCAGCAAGGCGCGGCGGTAGATTTCCATTTTCGGCTGCATCACGCTGAACGACAGGCCGTCGTCGCCACGGATGAAGCCCATCAGCTGGCCGGTGTCCTGCTGCGGCATCAGCGTCTTGGGCACCACCACGTACAGGGCGATGTTGATACCGATGGTGGCCAGCAGGCTGATCAGCGTCAGGCGCTTGTGGCGCAAGGCCCAGCCCAGGCTGCGGTCATAGGCATCGACCATGCGCTGGTGCAACTGGTCGCTCCAGCGCTGCAGGCGGTTCTGCTCGGCCTGGTGCGGCTTGAGCCAGCGGGCGCACAGCATCGGCGTGAGGGTCAGCGACACCACCAGCGACACGATGATCGCCGCCGCCAGGGTGATGGAGAACTCCTGGAACAGGTTGCGCACGATGCCGCCCATGAACAGGATGGAGACGAACACCGCCACCAGCGACACGTTCATCGACAGCAAGGTGAAACCCACTTCCTTGGCACCCAGGAAGGCCGCCTTCATCGGCGGTTGGCCGTCCTCGATGTGCCGGGAGATGTTCTCCAGCACCACGATGGCGTCGTCTACCACCAGGCCGGTGGCAAGAATAAGCGCCATCAGCGACAGGTTGTTGAGCGAGAACCCGCACAGGTACATGACTGCGAAGGTGCCCACCAGTGACACCGGCACCGCCAGGCTGGGGATCAGCGAGGCCCGCAGGCTGCCGAGGAACAGGTAGACCACCAGGATCACCAGCACCACGGCGATCAGCAGGGTGTGCTCGGCTTCCTTGAGGGTTGCCTTGATCACTGGCGAGCGGTCCATGGCCACGTTCAGTTGCACGCTGGCCGGCAGCAGCGATTGCAGGGCCGGCAGCTGCGCCTTGATCTGGTCGACCGTTTCGATGATGTTGGCGCCGGTCTGGCGGTTGACCACCAGCAGCACCGCGCTCTGGTCATTGAAGAAGCCGCTGTTGTAGCGGTTCTCGACGCCGTCGGTGATGGTCGCCACGTCGGACAGGCGCAGGATGGTGCCGTTCTGCTGGCGGATCACCACGGGCTCGTAGTCCTTGGCGCTTTCCAGCTGGTCATTGGCACGCACCTGCCAGTTGCGCTCGGCGTCCTCGACAAAGCCCATCGGCCGGCGCTGGTTGGCGTTGGACACCGCAGTGCGCACTTCATCCAGCGACAGGCCGTACTGGTTGAGCAATTGCGGCTCCACGGCAATGCGCACCGCCGGCAACGAACTGCCGCCGATCTGCACCTCCCCTACCCCGGGCACCTGGGCCAGGCTCTGCGACAGGATGGTGTCGGCCAGGTCGTACAGCTGGCCCTTCTGCAGCACGTCCGAAGTCAGCGACAGCACCATGATCGGTGCCTGCGACGGGTTGATCTTCTTGTAGGTGGGCATGCTGCGCATACCGCTGGGCAGCAGGTTGCGGGTGGCGTTGATCGCCGCCTGCACCTCGCGCGCCGCACCGTCGATGTCGCGGCCCATCTCGAAGCCGATGATCACCCGTGTGGAGCCCTGGTTGGAGCTGCTGGTCAGGGTGGTCACCCCGGCAATGCTGCCCAGCTTGCGCTCCAGCGGCGTGGCCACGGTGGAGGCCATCACTTCCGGGCTGGCGCCGGACAGGTTGGCCGACACCACGATCACCGGGAAGTCCATCTGTGGCAGCGGCGCCACCGGCAGCAGGCCGAAGCTGACCCCGCCCAGCAGCATGATCGCCAGGCTCAACAGCATGGTCGCCACCGGGCGACGGATGAAAGGACCGGACAGGTTCATGCCTCGGCCTGCTTCACGTCAGTGGCCGGGCGCCAGCGGCGGGCCAGGCGGTCGAAGTACAGGTAGATGACCGGGGTGGTGAACAACGTCAGCACCTGGCTGACCAGCAGCCCGCCGACCATCACCAGGCCCAGCGGCTGGCGCAACTCGGCGCCGGAACCGGTGGCGAGCATCAGCGGCACGGCGCCGAACAGCGCGGCCAGGGTGGTCATCAGGATCGGCCGGAAGCGCAGCAGCGCCGCCTGGTAGATGGCATCGCGCGGGCTCATGCCCTGCTGGCGCTCGGCCTCGAGGGCGAAATCGATCATCATGATCGCGTTCTTCTTGACGATACCGATCAGCAGGATGATGCCGATGATGGCGATCATGCCCAGGTCGTTGCCGCTGATGAGCAAGGCCAGCAAGGCGCCGACCGCTGCCGACGGCAGGGTCGAAAGAATGGTCACCGGGTGGATGTAGCTTTCGTACAGCACGCCCAGCACGATGTACATGGTCACCACCGCCGCCAGGATCAACAGCAAGGTGCTCGACAGCGATGCCTGGAAGGCCTCCGCCGCGCCCTGGAAGCGGGTTTGCACGCCCAGCGGCATGCCGATGTCCTTCTGCACCTGCTCGATCACCTGCACCGCCTCGCCCAGCGAAGCGCCGTGGGCCAGGTTGAACGACAGGGTCACCGCCGGGAACTGGCCGATGTGGGAAATGGCCAGCTGGGCCTGGCGCTGCTCGATGCGCGCCAGCGCCGACAGGCGCACCTGGCCGCCATCGGTGGCCTTGACGTGGATCGACTCCAGCGCCTGCGGGCCGATCACCGCCGCATCCTGCGACTGCAACACCACGCGGTACTGGCTGGCCTGGGTGTAGATGGTCGAGATCTGGCGCTGGCCGAAGGCGTCGTACAGGGCGTTGGTGATCTGCGACACGCTGATGCCCAGGCGGCTGGCCATGTCGCGGTCGATCACCAGGTACACCTGCAAGCCCTTGTCCTGCAGGTCGCTGGCCACGTCGGCCAGTTCCGGGCGCTGCTGCAGCGCCTGCACCAGCTTGCCGCTCCACTGTGCCAGCAGGTCGGCGTCCGGCGACGACAGGCTGAACTGGTACTGGGTACGGCTGACCCGGTCTTCGATGCTCAGGTCCTGCACCGGCTGCATGAACAGGCGGATACCCACCAGCCGGTCGACTTGCGGCTGCAGGCGGTTGATCACTTCGCTGGCCGTGACATCACGCTCGCCATGGGGCTTGAGGTTGATCAGCAGGCGGCCGCTGTTGAGCGTGGCGTTGTCGCCATCGACACCGATGTAGGACGACAGGCTCTGCACCGCCGGGTCCTGCAGGATCACCTTGCTCAGGGCTTGCTGGCGTTCGCTCATGGCGGCGAACGAGGTGGACTGCGGCGCTTCGGAAATGCCCTGGATCACCCCGGTGTCCTGCACCGGGAAGAAGCCCTTGGGCACCACCATGTACAGGAATACGGTGAGCGCCAGGCTGGCCACGGCCACCAGCAGCGTCAGCGGCTGGCGCTTGAGTACCCACTGCAGGGCGCTGCCGTAGTGCCTGATCAGCCAGTCGATCCAGGCGCCACTGGCGCGGTAGAACCGGCCCTGTTCCTCTTCCTTGGGCTCACGCTTGAGCAGGCGCGCGCACATCATCGGCGTGAGGGTCAGCGATACCACCAGGGAAATCAGGATGGCCACCGCCAGGGTAATGGCGAACTCGCGGAACAGGCGGCCGACCACATCGGCCATGAACAGCAGCGGGATCAGTACCGCAATCAGCGAGAAGGTCAGCGAGATCAGGGTGAAGCCGATTTGCCGGGCGCCCTTGAGCGCAGCCTGCATGGGCGTCTCGCCCTCCTCGATGTGCCGGGAGATGTTCTCCAGCATGACGATGGCGTCGTCGACCACGAAACCGGTGGCGATGGTCAGGGCCATCAGCGTCAGGTTGTTGACCGAGAAGCCGGCCAGGTACATCACGCCGAAGGTGCCGATCAGCGACAACGGCACGGCGATCGACGGAATGAGGGTGGCACTGAAACGGCGCAGGAAGACGAACGTGACCATTACAACCAGGGCGATGGCGATCAGCAGTTCGTGCTGCACGTCCTTGACCGCGGCGCGGATGGTCTGGGTGCGGTCGGTGAGCACCGAAACATCGAGGCCGGCCGGCAGGTTGTCGGTGATCGACGGCAGCAGGGCCTTGATGCGGTCGACCACTTCGATGACGTTGGCGCCCGGCTGGCGCTGGATGTTCAACAGCACCGCATGGTTTTCATTGGCCCAGGCAGCCAGGCGCTCGTTCTCCGCGCCGTCGACGATTTCCGCGACGTCCTTCAGGCGCAGCGGTGCACCGTTGTTGTAGGCCAGGATCAGGTTGGCGTATTCCTCAGGGGAGCGCAGCTGGTCGTTGGCATCGAGCATCGACACCCGGGTCGGGCCGTCGAAGTTGCCCTTGGGCTGGTTGACGTTGGAGGCGCCGATCAGGGTGCGTACATCCTCCAGGTTCAGACCGTTGGCGGCCAGGGCATCGACGTTGACCTTGATCCGCACTGCCTGGCGCTGGCCGCCGGCGATGCTGACCATGCCCACACCGCTGATCTGCGCGAGCTTCTGGGCCACGCGGGTATCGACCAGGTCGTTGAGCTTGGGCAGCGGCATGGTCTTGCTGGAGATGGCCAGGGTCAGCACCGGGGTGTCGGCCGGGTTGACCTTGTTATACACCGGCGGCGCCGGCAGGTCGCTGGGCAGCAGGTTGCTGGCAGCGTTGATCGCGGCCTGCACCTGTTGCTCGGCAACGTCCATGTTCATGTCGAGGTTGAAGCGCAGGGTCAGCACCGAGGCGCCGCCGGAGCTGGTCGAAGCCATCTGCTCCAGGCCCGGCATCTGGCCGAACTGGCGTTCCAGCGGCGCGGTAACGGCGCTGGTCATGACCTGCGGGCTGGCACCGGGGTACAGGGTCATGACCCGGATGGTCGGGTAATCCACCTGCGGCAAGGCGGAAACCGGCAGCAGCTTGTAGGCGATCAGGCCGGCCAGGACGATGGCCAGCATGCTCAGCGTAGTGGCAACCGGCCGCAGGATGAACAGACGCGAGAGGTTCATGCGCCCGCCTTGCCTGCTGCGCTACCAGGCTGTGCTTTACCGGGCTGCACATCACCAGTGCTTGCCGAACCCTTGGCCTCTTGGCCTTGCAGGTGCTGGCCCGGGGTGGTCGGCACTTGCGAGCTGTCTTCGACCACTTCCACCTTGGTGCCTTCGCGCAGGCGGTCGGTGCCTTCCAGCACCAGGCGGTCGCCGGCCTTCAGGCCTTCGAGGATGACGCTGTTCTCGCCGTCGCTGGCGCCCACCTTGAGCTTGCGGATGTTGACCGTGTTCTGGTCATTGACCACGTAGGCGAAGGAGCCGTCATTGCCGAACTGGATGGCCGCCGCCGGGGCCATGGTCACCTGCTTGAGGGTGTCGGCCAGCAGGCGCACGTTGACGAACTGGTTGGGGAACAGAGCCAGGTCCTTGTTCTCGAAGCGGCCCTTGAACTTGAGGGTGCCGGTGGTGGTGTCGATCTGGTTGTCGATGCTGCCCAGCACGCCGGTGGACTGCAGCTTGCTCTCACTGCGGTCCCAGGCTTCGACCGGCAGGCTGGCGCCGCTGCGGTAGCGTTCCAGCACGGTGCTCAACTCGGTTTCCGGCAGGGTGAAGGCAACGCTGATCGGCTCGGTCTGGGTGATCACCACCAGCGCGGTGGTGTCGTTGGCGGCCACCAGGTTGCCCAGGTCGAGCTGGCGCAGGCCCACGCGGCCATTGATCGGCGCGCGGATCTGGGTGAAATCGAGGTTCAGGCGGGCGTCGTTGACCTGCGCCTGGTTGGTCTTCACCAGCCCCTGGAACTGCGCCACCTGCGCTTCGGCGGTGTCGAGGGTTTGCTTGGCGATGCTGTCTTCGGCGTACAGGCCTTTATAGCGGGCCAGGTCGACCTGGGCGTTTTTCAGCTGCGCCTGGTTCTGCGCCAGGGTGCCTTCGGCCTGTTGCAGGGCGATGCGGTACGAGCGCGGGTCGATCTCGGCGAGCAGGTCGCCGGCCTTGACCTGCTGGCCTTCCTTGAAGTGGATCTTGACCAGCTCGCCAGCCACGCGGCTGCGCACGTTGACGGTGTTGGTCGCGGTGACGGTGCCCAGGGCCTTGTAGTACAGCGGGAAGTCGCCCACCCGCACCGGCTCGACGCGCACCGGCACCGGGTCGCTGGAGCCGCCGAAGCCCGGGCGACCGCCCATCATGCCCATGCCCTTGCCACCGCGCCCGCCACCGGCTTCTTTAGGCGCAGGCGCCGCTGCGGGCCACAGCCACCAGGCCAGTGCAGCCACCAGCAGCAGGATCAGCAGGCCTACGAGCCAGCGACGAGGGGAACGGGAATTGGACGCTTGCATGGGTTGAACGAACCTTGTTCGGAATGACGACTTGGGGAGGATGAACGATAAGCACTGGCATCGTTTTAGCAAAGCGCCTTTACCAGAGGTTTACCTTTGCCTGACGTTGCCAAGGGGTTGAACTTTAAATGAAAACGGCCCGGAACGCGTTCCGGGCCGTTTACAGGGTGTTGCTTGGAGCGGTGGCGGGCTGAAAGGTTTCGGTTGCCTGTGCCGGCCTCTTCGCGGGTAAACCCGCTCCCACAGGGATATCACAGCTTTTGAAACCTGTGCCGTACCTGTGGGAGCGGGTTTACCCGCGAAGAGGCCGGTACAGGACTGAGCCGACCTACCCCACAACCCTTACTTCAGTACAGCCAGCGCTGCATCGTAGTTCGGCTCATCAGCGATTTCGCCAACCAGCTCGCTGTGCAGCACCTTGTCGTTTTCGTCCAGCACCACCACGGCACGGGCAGCCAGGCCGGCCAGCGGGCCATCGGCGATGGCCACGCCGTAGTTTTCCAGGAACTCGCGGCCACGCAGGGTCGACAGGTTCTTCACGTTGTCCAGGCCTTCGGCGCCGCAGAAGCGTGCCTGGGCGAACGGCAGGTCGGCAGAGATGCACAGCACCACGGTGTTGGCCACATCGTTGGCCTGGGCGTTGAACTTGCGCACGGAGGTAGCGCAGGTCGGGGTGTCGACGCTCGGGAAGATGTTCAGCACCTTGCGCTTGCCGGCGTAGTCTTTCAGCGACTTGTCAGCCAGGCCTTCACCTACCAGGGAGAAAGCCGGAGCCTGGGCGCCGGTTTTCGGCAGTTCGCCGTTGACCTGAACCGGGTTGCCTTTGAGAGTCACTTGAGCCATGACGAAATCCTTATGCGGGGTTTGAAAAGGACACTGAGTTAAGCATGAAGGCGGCCGGGTGCCTATGGGGGCAGGTGAAATTGTTCTGTTGCCGGACAATTCTTGTGGACAAAAAAATGCCCGGGTGGCAACAAGCGACCCGGGCATTACTGTTGCAGATGGCGTATCAGCCCAGCAGGCCGTATACCACCGAGGTCAGCGCAACCAGGCCGACTACCACCACGAACACGTTGGAGGCAGCACCGCTGTACTTGCGCATGGATGGCACGCGGCGAATGGCGTACATCGGCATCAGGAACAGCAGCACCGCGAGGATCGGGCCACCGAGCGACTCGATCATGCCGAGGATGCTTGGGTTGAGGGTGGCGACGATCCAGCACACCACCAGCATCAGCGCGGCGACCACGCGGTCCAGGGCCTTGGCGCTCGGGCGAGCACCGGCCTTGGTGATGATGCCCTTCAGGCCTTCGCTGGCGCCGATGTAGTGGCCGAGGAACGACTTGGCGATGGCCACGAAAGCAATCAGCGGTGCAGCGAACGCGATGGTCGGGTTGCTGAAGTGGTTGGCCAGGTACGACAGGATCGACAGGTTCTGCGCCTTGGCCTCGGCCAGCTGGGCGCTGCTCAGGGTGAGCACGCAGCTGAACACGAAGAACAGCACCATCACCACCATCAGCAGGTGGGCACGGCGCAGGATCTGGCCGCTACGCTCATCGGCATGCTCGCCGTAGCGGCGCTTCTGGTCGACGGCAAAGGCGGAGATGATCGGCGAGTGGTTGAACGAGAACACCATCACCGGAATCGCCAGCCACAGGGTGTGCAGGAAGGCCGAGGCCGGTGGCACCTGGGTGGCGCTGTCGAGAATGCCACCGGTCCAGTGCGGCACCAGGTACAGGCCCAGCAACGCCAGGGCGACGATGAACGGGTAGACCAGCAGGCTCATGACCTTGACCGTGGCCTGCTCGCCGCAGCGCACGATGGCCAGCAGGCCGAGGATCAGCACGAACGACAGGATGGCCCGTGGCGGCGGCTGCATGTGCAGCTGGTGCTCCATGAAGCTGGACACGGTGTTGGTCAGCGCCACGCTATAGATAAGCAGGATCGGGAAGATCGCGAAGAAGTACAGCACGGTGATCGAGGCGCCGGCGGTAATGCCGAAGTGCTCCTTGACCACTTCGGTGATATCGCCGTCATTGCGCCCGGAAAGGACGAAACGGGTCAGCCCGCGGTGAGCGAAATAGGTCATCGGGAAGGCCAGTATGGCCAGGATCAGCAACGGCCAGAAGCCGCCAAGGCCGGCGTTGATCGGCAGGAACAGGGTTCCGGCGCCGATCGCTGTGCCGAACAGGCCCAGCATCCAGGTGGTGTCGTGACGCGACCAGCTGCCGAGGGTGGCGGGGGTCGATTCTGCAAAGCGTTGTTCAACGCTTGGGGCCTGCTCATTCATTCCGGGTGAAGCTCCACTCGCAAGACTGCAACAGGCTGAGAATGGCGAAATAGACGTTTCGCCCAACTCAACCGAAAAAGGGAGCGCGATTGTGCACGGAAAGGTTGCACTTGCGAAGCCCTTTTCCGAGGAGCGGTTGCACTTGTCTTTACAAGCGGGTTGTGCCGGTGGACTGCAGGAGGGATTTGACAGGTGTAGGAGCGGCCTTGTGTCGCGAAAGGGCCGCAAAGCGGCCCCGGCAATATTCGCGTCGAAGCTGCAAACGTTGGGGGCGCTGCGCACCCCTTTCGCGACACAAGGCCGCTCCTACAAAGGCCGCGCCCCACAGAAGCGGCCTTGTGCGGTGTTACTTCTGGACGGCGGCGAAGGCTTCGGCAACCCGTTGCAGGTTGGCCGGGCGCAGGCCGGACATGCATACGCGGCCGCTGTCGATCAGGTACACGCCGAACTCGTCACGCAGGCGGCGCACCTGCTCGACGCTGAAGCCGGTGTAGCTGAACATGCCGCGCTGGCGCAGGAAGAACTGGAAGTCCTGGCCTGGCAGCAGCACGGCCAAGGCATCGACCAGCGCCTGGCGCATGTCGAGGATACGTTTGCGCATCACTTCGACTTCCTCGGCCCACTGGGCATTGAGGGCGGCATCGCTGAGCACGCCAGCAACCAGCTGGGCGCCGAAGTTGGGCGGGCTGGAGTAGTTGCGGCGCACGGTAGCCTTGAGCTGGCCGAGCACGCTCTGGGCAGTGGCGTCATCGTCGCAGACCACCGACAGGCCGCCGACACGCTCGCCGTACAGCGAGAAGATCTTCGAGAACGAGTTGCTGACCAAGCACGGCACGCCGGCGCGGGCCATTTCACGGATGGCGTAGGCGTCTTCCACCAGGCCTTCGGCGAAGCCCTGGTAGGCGATGTCGAGGAACGGGATCAGCTGGCGTGCCTTGACCACTTCAACCACCTGTTGCCACTGGTGCTGTTCCAGGTCGGCGCCGGTGGGGTTGTGGCAGCACGGGTGCAGCAGCACCACGCTGTTGGCCGGCAGGGTCTGCAGGGTGGCCAGCATGCCGTCGAAATCCACGCCACGGGTGGCCTGGTCGAAGTACGGGTAGGTGTGCACCTTGAAGCCGGCGCCTTCGAAGATGGCGCGGTGGTTGTCCCAGGTCGGGTTGCTGACCCAGACTTCGGACTGCGGGAAGTAGCGCTTGAGGAAGTCGGCACCGACCTTGAGGGCGCCGGAACCGCCCACGGTCTGCACGGTGGCCACGCGCCCGCCGGTCACGGCTGGGTGATCGGCACCGAACAGCAGTGCCTGGATCGCCTGGCGGTAGCTGGCCAGGCCTTCCATCGGCAGGTACAGCGAGGCTTCGTGGTCCTGGCCGGCGATGCGTTTTTCCACCGCATCCACAGCCGCCAGTTGCGGCACCACGCCGGCCTCATCGTAGTACAGGCCGATACTCAGGTTGACCTTGTCGGCGCGCGGGTCGGCCTTGAAGGTTTCCATCAACGAGAGGATCGGGTCGCCGGCATAGGCATCGACATGTTTGAACACAGCGTGCAGCTCCTTGGATCAGGACAGTTCGAAAAGGCAGCCCTGAGCATACCCGGAGTGCGGGCTCAGGAACATCAACTATTGTGCAAGGTTGTCTATGCAACATTGCATGGCTGAGGATTGGTGCTGGATTCTTCGCGGGCATGCCCGCTCCCACAGGTACTGCACAGGTCTCAAGGGCGGTGATACCACTGTGGGAGCGGGCGCGCCCGCGAAGAGGCCGGGTCAGCCAAGCAGCTCTTTCAGGCCTTGCAACTCCTGCTCGGTCACCGCCACCCCCTCCTCCTCGGCCACCTCGCGCTCGCGGTAACGCCGCTCGCCCGGCATGCGCGTCAGCCCTACTGCCTGCATCTGCTCGACCAGTTCGCGGCTGCGCTGGGCAAACCGCTCGCCCTCGGCCTTGTTCGGGTCGATGACAATGATCAGCTGCCCGGTCCACGGCGTCTTCGCCCCCGGGTGCCCCGACCAGTCGAACTCCCAGGAAAAATGCCCGCCGGTCAGCGCCGCCGCCAGCAACTCGACCATCATCGACAAGGCCGAGCCCTTGTGCCCGCCAAATGGCAGCAAGGCGCCGCCTTCCAGAATCGCCTTGGGGTCGGTGGTCGGCTCACCATTGGCATCCACCCCCATGCCCTGCGGCAATTGCTGGCCAGCGCGCGCGGCAATCTGCACGTCGCCATGGGCCATGGCGCTGGTGGCCATGTCGAAGACGATCGGGTCATGTTCGGCGCAAGGTGCGGCAAAGGCGATGGGGTTGGTGCCGAACAGCGGCTTGCGGGCGCCGTGCGGCACCACGCAGGTCATGCTGTTGACCACGCTCAGGGCTACCAGGCCTTCGTCGGCGAATGGCTCCACATCCGGCCACAGCGCGGCGAAGTGGTGCGAGTTGTGGATCGCCAGCACGGCGATACCAGCGTTTCGCGCCTTCGCCACCAGAAGTTCACGGGCCGCCGCCAGCGCCGGCTGGGCGAAGCCGCCTGCGGCATCGACGCGAACATAACCGGGCGCCACGTCGCTGACCTTCGGCGTGGCCTGGCCATCGACCCAGCCGCTGGCCAATGTCGAAACATAGCCAGGCATGCGGAACACCCCATGGCTATGGGCACCATCGCGCTGGGCGCTGGCGCAGTTGTAGGCCAGCACCCGGGCCACGCTTTCGCTGCAGCCATGGCGCTGGAAGATGCTCTGCAACAGGCCCTGCAGCTCGGTAAAAGGCACACGCACGACGGTGCTGGTGGAAGGTGCGGACATCTGAAGCTCCTTGTTGGAATTGGAATGGCTACAGCGTTGCAACGACAAAAACTTTCCTGCATGTGACAGCTATCTGTCAAATGTTGACTTGATGACAGAAAACAGCCATTTTCTTTCGCAAGCCTTACCCCTGGAGCCGCAGCATGAGCCAACCGATCAAGCAACGCCTGGAAAACAGCCTCGAAGGGGCCGCTGCTTCGGGCCGCAAGATCGCCAGCTACATGCTCGCCAACCTGCATGAACTGCCGTTCCAGACCTCGGCCAGCATTGCCGTCAAGCTGGGCGTCAGCGAATCCAGCGTTGGCCGTTTCTGCCGCTCATTGGGTTATGCCCATCTCAAGGCGTTGAAGCAAGACCTGCAGAACGACCTGGGCGATGGCCCGTGGCTGGTGGGCGACCGCCTGCAAGATTACCGCCAGAACCAGGACGCCAGCGACAACGCCGGCAGCCTGGAGCTGGAAATCGCCGCCCTGGTGCGCGTGCACGAGTATCGCCAGAGCAGCGCCTGGCACAGCGTCGCCCAGCGCCTGGCAAGCAAGCAGCGGGTGTTCATCGCCGGCTTCCAGACCGAGCGCGGCATCGCCATGTGCATGAGCCACCTGCTGCAGTACCTGCGCGATGGCGTGCAGCTGGTGGATATGAGTGCCGGGCACTTTGGCGAAGTATTGCTGGGCCGCGCCGAAGACAGCGCCCTGGTGGTGTTCGAAGCCCGCCGTTATTCCCGCCATGCCCTGCTGTTGTGCCAGAAGGCACGCGAGGCTGGCATTGCGGTCACCCTGGTGACCGACCCCTTCTGTGACTGGGCTGATGCCAACGCCGACGAGGTGTTCCGCATTCCCACCGAGTTCAACCTGTTCTGGGAGTCCACCTCGACCATGCTGTCGTGGGTGCACCTGATGGTCAACGAGGTCTGCAAGAAGCTCGGGCCGGATGTTGAAAAACGCTTGGAAGCAACTGCCGCTCTACATAACGAATTCGTCGGCTACACCTCGTGGTCGACGGGAAAACAACAATAGCAAGAGTGCAAGAGGTGCGAGATGAACAAGACCATGGCCTTGGTGGGTGCGTGCGCCCTGCTGCTGTCGGGTGCCGCCAGTGCCGAAACCCTGCGCTTCGCCACCGAGGGCGCCTACCCGCCCTTCAACTATGTCGACGCCAATAACCAGTTGCACGGCTTCGACGTCGACATCACCCACGCCCTGTGCGAGCAGATGAAAGTCGAGTGCACGCTGGTGGCCCAGGACTGGGAAGGCATCATCCCGGCGCTGATGGCACGCAAATACGACGCGGTGGTCGCGTCGATGATCAACACCGAAGAACGGCGCAAGAAGATCGCCTTCACCGACCACTACTACCGCACCCCGCTGACCGTCGCCGTGGCCAAGGACAGCAAGATCAGCGACGCCCAGACCACCTTCGACGGCTACACCGTTGGCGCCCAGTCGTCGTCCACCCAGGCCATCTACGCCGAAGACGTCTACGCCAAGGCCGGTGCCGACGTGAAACTGTACCCGACCATGGACGAAGCCAACGCCGACCTGGCCGCGGGCCGCCTGGATGGCGTGATTGCCGACAAATTCCCACTGAACGAGTGGATGACCAAGAACGGCGGGGACTGCTGCAAGATCCTCGGCGACGTGGCCAACACCAAGGCCGATGCCGCCATTGCCGTGCGCAAGGACGACGAAGCCCTGCGCCAGCGCCTGAACACCGCGCTGCAGCAGATCGTCGCCAACGGCACCTACCAGAAGATCGCCAGCAAATACTTCGCTTTCGATATCTACAACTGATCTTCAGGAAACTGCGCAATTTCTGTAGGAGCGGCCTGGTGTCGCGACAGGGCCGCAAGGCGGCCCCGGCAATCCCTGCTGCGGCATAGATCCTGGGGCTGCTCCGCAGCCCTTTCGCGACACAAGGCCGCTCCTACAAAAAGTCCGCGTTGCCCATCCTAGGGGTTTGTCATGCTCGATCAATTGTCCTTGCTGTCCTTCGCCAGTGGAGGCTGGGGCCAGGCGCTGCTGGCCGGCGCGCTGGTCACCGTTTCCCTGGCCCTGGCCTGCCTGCCCATCGGCCTGCCGCTGGGCCTGGTGGTCGCCCTTGCAGCACGCTCGCGCAAGCGCTTGCCGCGCGCCTGGGCCACCACCTTCTCCACCGTGTTCCGTGGCCTGCCCGAACTGCTGACGCTGCTGATCATCTATTACGGCTGCCAGATCGCCGCACAGAAGATCCTCGCAGCCATGGGCTACCAGGGTGAGTTCCTGATCAATACCTTCCTCGCCGCGATGATCGCCTTCAGCCTGGTGTTCGCCGCGTTCTCCAGCGAGATCTGGCTGGCAGCCTTCAAGACCCTGCCCAAGGGCCAGCTGGAAGCCTGCTCGGCGCTGGGCCTGAGCAAGCGCACCAGCTTCTTCAAGGTGCTGCTGCCACAACTGACCCGCATCGCCCTGCCCGGCCTGTCCAACAACTGGCTGTCGCTGCTCAAGGACACCTCGCTGGTCTCGACCATCTCGCTGGTCGACCTGATGCGCCAGACCAACCTGGCTGTCAGCGTGACCAAGGAGCCGATGTTCTTCTATGGCGTGGCCTGCCTGGGCTACCTGCTGTTCGCCGCCATTTCCGGGCGCGTGTTCGCCTTCATCGAACGGCGCAGCAACCGCCACCTGCAAGGAGCACGCGCATGAGCTTCGAACAACTGCTGGCGCTGATCCTCGACCCCGACCTGCTGGACCGCTACGGCCCGCGCTTCCTCGATGGCCTGCTGGTAACGGCCAAGCTGGTGGCGATTTCCTTCAGCCTGGGTGCCGTGCTCGGCCTGTTGCTGGCCCTGGCGCGCATGTCGCGCAGCCTGCTGCTGCAGCGCATGGCCGCCGGCTACGTGTACTTCTTCCGCGGCTCGCCGCTGCTGGCCCAGCTGTTCCTGCTGTATTACGGCCTGGGCTCGCTCAAGGGCTTCTGGCAGGACGTCGGCCTGTGGTGGTTCTTCCGCGAGGCATGGTTCTGCACGCTGCTGGCGTTCACCCTGAACACCGCCGCCTACCAGGCCGAGATCTTCCGCGGCAGCCTGATGGCCGTCGCCCCCGGCCAGCATGAGGCGGCGCGGGCGCTGAACCTGAAGCGCTCGACCACCTTCTTCAAGGTGATCCTGCCGCAGTCGCTGCTGGTGGCCATCGGCCCGCTGGGCAACGAGCTGATCCTGATGATCAAGGCCAGCGCGATCGCCTCGCTGGTGACCATCTACGATCTGATGGGCGTGACCAAACTGGCCTTCTCGCGCAGTTTCGACTTCCAGATCTACCTGTGGGCCGCCGTCCTCTACCTGCTGATCGTCGAACTGGTGCGGCGCCTGCTGAAACACCTGGAAGCCCGCCTGGGCCGCCACCTGAACTGACCGAAGGATACGTTCCATGCATTGCCAGACCCTTGTCCTCGGCGCCGGCATCGTCGGCGTCAGCACCGCCCTGCACCTGCAGGCCCGCGGGCGCCAGGTGATCCTGATCGACCGCGACGAACCGGGCAGCGGCACCAGCCACGGCAATGCCGGGCTGATCGAGCGCTCCAGCGTGATCCCCTATGCCTTCCCGCGGCAACTGGGCGCGCTGCTGCGCTACGGCCTGAACCGCCAGCCCGATGTGCGCTACAGCCTGCTGCACCTGCCCAAGGCCGCTCCATGGCTGTGGCGCTACTGGCGCCAGTCGGCCCCCGGGCGCCTGGCCGGGGCCGCCGCCGACATGCTGCCGCTGGTGCAGCGCTGCGTCGAGGAGCACGACGCACTGATCGCTGCCGCCGGCCTGGAAGGGCTGGTGCAGGCCAAAGGCTGGATCGAAGTGTTCCGTGACCCGGCGCTGTTCGAGCAAGCCAAGGCCGACGCCAAGGGCCTGAGCCGTTATGGCCTGCAGTTCGAAATCCTCGAATGCGGGCAGTTGCAGGCCCGCGAGCACCAACTGGACGCCAGCGTGGTCGGCGGCATTCACTGGCTCGACCCCAAGACCGTGAACAACCCCGGCGCCCTCACCCGCGGCTACGCCACCCTGTTCACGCAGCGCGGCGGGCAGTTCCTGCATGGCGATGCGCGCAGCCTGCGCCAGGTCGACGGCCAATGGCGGGTAGACAGCCGCCGCGGCCCGATCACCGCCAACGAGGTGGTGGCCTGCCTCGGCCCGCAGTCGGCCGACCTGTTCAGCGGCCTGGGCTACCAGATCCCGCTGGCGATCAAGCGTGGCTACCACATGCACTACAGCACCCGTGACGGCGCGCAACTGGAGCATTCCATCTGCGACACCCAGGGCGGCTACGTGCTGGCGCCAATGGCCCGCGGCGTGCGCCTGACCACCGGCATCGAGTTCGACGCCAGCAGCGCGCCGGGCAACCAGATCCAGCTGGGCCGCTGCGAAGCCCTGGCGCGCAAGCTGTTCCCGGCCCTGGGCGAGCGCCTGGACGACACCCCCTGGCTGGGCCGCCGCCCCTGCCTGCCCGACATGCGCCCGGTGATCGGCCCGGCGCCGCGCCACCCGGGGCTGTGGTTCAACTTCGGCCACGCCCACCACGGCCTCACCTTGGGCCCGGTCAGCGGCCGGCTGGTGGCCGAACTGGTCACCGGCGAACGCCCCTTCACCGACCCCGCGCCCTACAGCGCGACTCGTTTCGACTGAACCCCTGCGGGAGAACAACAAGATGACCGCACCACTGAGCCTTGCCACCCTTGCCCCCGAACCCGACCCACGCCCGGTGCTGATCCGCATCGAAGGCCTGAACAAGCACTACGGCGCGTTCCACGTGCTGCGCGACATCGACCTGCAGGTGCGCGAAGGCGAACGCATCGTGCTGTGCGGGCCGTCCGGCTCGGGCAAGTCGACCCTGATCCGCTGCATCAACCGCCTGGAAGTGGCCCAGCAGGGCAGCATCAAGGTGGATGGCATCGACCTGGCGGCCACCACCCGCGAAGCGGCGCAAGTGCGCAGCGACATCGGCATGGTGTTCCAGCACTTCAACCTGTTCCCGCACATGAGCGTGCTCGACAACTGCCTGCTGGCCCCCACCAGCGTGCGCGGGTTGTCGCGCAAGGACGCCGAGGAGCGGGCACGCATGTACCTGAGCAAGGTCGGTATCGAAAGCCAGGCGCACAAGTACCCCAGCCAGCTGTCCGGCGGCCAGCAGCAGCGCGTGGCGATTGCCCGGGCGCTGTGCATGAAGCCGCGGATCATGCTGTTCGACGAGCCCACCTCGGCGCTGGACCCGGAGATGGTCGCCGAGGTGCTGGATGTGCTGGTGCAGCTGGCTGGCACTGGCATGACCATGCTTTGCGTCACCCATGAAATGGGCTTTGCCCGCCAGGTGGCCGAGCGGGTGCTGTTCCTCGAGGGCGGGCAGATCATCGAAGACAGCCCGCCACAGGTGTTCTTCAACCAGCCGCGTACCGAGCGGGCCAAGGGGTTCCTGGCGCAGATACTGCACTGATTGAAAATGATGAAAGCTGGTGCGATATCTGTGTAGGAGCGGCCTTGTGTCGCGAAAGGGCTGCGCAGCAGCCCCAGGGTTTCAGCGCAGGTGCACAAATTGCCGGGGCTGCTTTGCAGCCCTTTCGCGATACAAGGCCGCTCCTACAGGTCCCGCGTCAGCCGAAGGAGTGAGCGACTCTGCCGGCCCTTCATTGCACCGCTGCAAAGACCCAACTGCATCGTTAAATATTATTGACCTTAACCCCCGCCAAACCCACGCCGCCACAGGCCCGCATCGGTTTCAGCCCCCAAAAACCGGCGCATTCCCGGCCATCAAGCCCTGCTCCGTCGTTTGACATATCGAACGGCTCTGGCAAGCTATCTACAAGCCCCGACCGGAATCGTCGCCTCCGACGAGCCGGCAGTGCTCGGGGCTACAGGTTGCACCCATGGCCCCGCGCCGTGCACCTGCACAACAACGACAGGCCGAACCTGTCCCAAGGTGACATATGTCCAACAGCAACATTGGCAACAAGCAACCCTCCCTGCGCAAACCCGTCGTCCTGATGACCATGGGCAGCCAAGAGCGCAAAGGCCATGACTACCAGGTCATGACCCACAAATACATCACCCCGCTGGTCGATTTTTCCGATTGCGTCCCGGTGCTGGTGCCCACCTGCTGCGGCATCGAAGACCTCGAGACCTATCTGGACATGGCCGACGGCGTGTACCTGACCGGCGCCGGCAGCAACATCGACCCGGCCCTGTACGGCCAGGAAAACGAGACCCCCGGCAAAGGCCAGGACCAGAACCGCGACCTGTTCGACATCCCGCTGGTCAAGGCCGCGATCAAGCGTGGCCTGCCTATCTTCGGCATCTGCCGTGGCATGCAGGAAATCAACGTGGCCCTGGGTGGCGACATCTACCAGAAGGTGTACGCCGAGCCTGGCTTCAACGACCACCGGGAAAACCCGGAAGACCCGGTCGAGGTGCAATACGCCCAGGTGCACGGCGTGAAGATCAAGCCGGACAGCTGGCTGCGCGACACCCTGGGTACCGACGAAATTCGCGTCAACTCGCTGCATGGCCAAGGCCTGCACAAGCTCGGCGCCGGCATCGAGGCCATCGCCCACGCCGAAGACGGCCTGGTCGAGGCGATCCATGCCCCGAGCATCTCGCCGTTCCTGTTCGCCGTGCAGTGGCACCCGGAGTGGCAAGCGGCGAAGAACCCGGATTCGATCAAGATCTTCCAGGCTTTCGGCGACGCTTGCCGGGCCCAGGTACGCAAGGCGCAGATCAAGCGCCAGCAAGCTGCCTGACCCCAGTTTCCTCTGCTTTGATCGCGGGGCGGCGCAAGGCCGCCCCCGTTTTCCCCGGTCACCCTCTGCTGGTCCCAGAACACTTCCCGTGGAAACGGGCGGCGGGCTTGTGCCTGTCTCCGCGATCGTTTTTTTCCTACCCCATCAAGAGATACGATGACTGATCGCGATGGATCTGCCATCTGCGTCTCGTGCATCTGTTGTTGTCGCCTGTTCTGGCCTCTTCGCGGGTAAACCCGCTCCCACAGGGATCTCCGAAAATTTCAAGCGCGACGCGGTCTCTGTGGGAGCGGGTTTACCCGCGAAGAGGCCGGCACAGGCAATAACATTCCTTCAGCCCCTCCACAAAAAAATCTCCCAAAGGGACTAGTCATCGTACAAGTTGTACGATAACTTACCTCCAACGCAAAACAACACCCTTCACCCAAGCGCCACAGGATGCCAACAACAATGACTCCACAAGAACTCAAATCCATCCTCTCCCACGGCCTGCTGTCTTTCCCGGTCACCGACTTCAACGCCCAGGGCGACTTCAACCCGGCTGGCTACGTCAAGCGCCTGGAATGGCTGGCCCCGTATGGCGCCAGCGCCCTGTTCGCCGCCGGCGGCACCGGTGAGTTCTTCTCCCTGGCTGCCAGCGAATACAGCCAGGTGATCAAGACCGCCGTCGACACCTGCGCCAAATCGGTACCCATCCTCGCCGGCGTCGGTGGCTCCACCCGCCAGGCCATCGAATACGCGCAAGAAGCCGAGCGCCTGGGTGCCAAGGGCCTGCTGCTGCTGCCGCACTACCTGACCGAAGCCAGCCAGGAAGGTGTCGCCGCCCACGTCGAAGCAGTGTGCAAATCGGTAAACATCGGCGTAGTCGTCTACAACCGCAACGTCTGCCGCCTGAACGCCGACCTGCTGGAAAAACTGGCCGAGCGCTGCCCGAACCTGATCGGCTACAAGGACGGCCTGGGTGACATCGAGCTGATGGTGTCGATCCGTCGCCGCCTGGGCGACCGCTTCAGCTACCTGGGTGGCCTGCCGACCGCCGAGGTGTATGCTGCTGCCTACAAGGCCCTGGGCGTGCCGGTGTACTCCTCCGCCGTGTTCAACTTCGTGCCGAAGACCGCCATGGACTTCTACAACGCCATCGCCCGTGACGACCACGCCACCGTGGCCAAGCTGATCGACGACTTCTTCCTGCCGTACCTGGACATCCGCAACCGCAAGGCCGGCTACGCCGTGAGCATCGTCAAGGCCGGCGCCAGGATCGCCGGTTACGACGCCGGCCCGGTGCGTACTCCGCTTACCGACCTCACCGCCGACGAGTACGAAGAACTCGCCGCGCTGATGGACAAGATGGGCCCGCAGTAAGCGCCGCCCGCGGCCTGCCAGATGCCGCGCCCGGAGTGGGCCAGCCCCACTCCGGTTACAATTCGTGAGCCCGCACAAAAATAACTAGTGGGAGTACTACCAGCATGCAAGCGACGAAGAAGACGCATGTGCGCTACCTGATCCTGTTCATGCTGTTCCTGGTGACCACGATCAACTACGCTGACCGCGCCACCATTGCAATCGCGGGCTCCAGCCTGCAGAAAGACCTCGGCATCGATGCCGTGACCCTCGGCTACATCTTCTCCGCCTTCGGATGGGCATACGTGGCTGGCCAGATTCCTGGTGGCTGGCTGCTCGACCGCTTCGGTTCCAAGAACGTCTACGCCTTCAGCATCTTCACCTGGTCGCTGTTCACCCTGCTGCAGGGCTTTGTCGGTGGCCTGCCGGTGGCCTGGGCGGTGGTGACGCTGTTCACCCTGCGCTTTCTGGTCGGTTTTGCCGAAGCCCCGTCGTTTCCGGGCAATGCGCGCATCGTCGCGGCCTGGTTCCCGACCCAGGAACGCGGCACCGCTTCGGCCATCTTCAACTCGGCGCAGTACTTCGCCACCGCACTGTTCGCACCGATCATGGGCTGGATCGTGTTCAGCTTCGGCTGGGAGCACGTGTTCGTGGTCATGGGCGCACTGGGCATCGTGTTCTCCATGGTGTGGCTGAAGACCATCTACAACCCGCGCCAACACCCACGCATCAGCCCGGGTGAACTCGAGCACATCGAGCAGAACGGCGGCCTGGTGGACATGGACCAGAAGCGCGGCAACGACGGCCCGAAATGGGGCTACATCAAGCAACTGCTGACCAGCCGCATGCTGCTGGGCGTGTACCTGGGCCAGTACTGCATCAACGCCATCACCTACTTCTTCCTCACCTGGTTCCCGGTGTACCTGGTGCAGGAGCGCGGCATGACCATCCTCAAGGCCGGCTTCATCGCCTCGCTGCCGGCGGTCTGCGGCTTCATCGGTGGTGTGCTGGGCGGGGTGATCTCCGACTGGCTGCTGCGCCGCGGCAACTCGCTGACCTTCTCGCGCAAGCTGCCGATCGTCTGCGGCCTGCTGCTGTCGACCACCATGGTGTTCTGCAACTACGTCGACGCCGAGTGGATGGTGGTCGGTTTCATGACCCTGGCGTTCTTCGGCAAAGGCATCGGCGCACTGGGCTGGGCGGTGGTCGCCGACACCTCGCCGAAACAGATCGCCGGGCTGTCGGGCGGGCTGTTCAACACCTTCGGCAACATCGCCTCGATCACCACGCCAATCGTGATCGGCTACATCATCAGCGCCACCGGCTCGTTCAAGTGGGCCCTGGTGTATGTCGGCGCCAACGCCCTGGTGGCGGTGTTCAGCTACCTGGTGATCGTCGGCCCGATCAAGCGCATCGAGCTGCGTGAAAGCCCAAAGCCTGACGCCGAGCCAGCGGCCGGCAGCGAACTGGCCGGCTCGCGCCACTGAGTGAACACGCCCGCGTCGGCCACCCCGCCGCGGGCGGATGTACAAAAGCCTGAGAACCTGACAAGTAGGGCCCGAACATGCAGTTGATCGAACATTCCGACTCGCCCCGCTACGTCCGCCTGCACGACGACGACAATGTCGTGGTGGTGGTCAATGATGGCGGCCTGGGCGAAGGCGCCCGCTTCGCCGACGGCCTGACCCTGGTCGAGGGCGTGCCACAGAGCCACAAGGTGGCCACCGTGGCCATCGCCAAGGGCGAGCCGGTGCGCCGCTACGGGCAGATCATAGGCTACGCGCTGGAAGACCTGCGCCAGGGCAGCTGGGTGCAGGAGAGCCAGCTGGCCATGCCGGCCGCGCCGGAGCTGGACAGCCTGCCACGCTGCGACGCCGTCCCGCAGCCGCTGCCGCCGCTCGAAGGCTTCACCTTCGAAGGCTACCGCAACGCCGACGGCACCGTCGGTACCCGCAACATCCTCGGCATCACCACCACCGTGCAATGCGTGGCCGGCGTGCTGGAGCATGCGGTAAAGCGCATTCGCAGCGAGTTGCTGCCCAAGTACCCCAATGTCGATGACGTGGTGGCCATCACCCACAGCTATGGCTGCGGCGTGGCGATCAACGCGCGCGATGCCTACATCCCGATCCGCACGGTGCGCAACCTGGCGCGCAACCCCAACCTGGGCGGTGAGGCTCTGGTCATCAGCCTGGGCTGCGAAAAGCTGCAGGCCGGCCAGGTGATGCACGACAACGACCCGTCGGTGGACCTCAGCGACCCATGGCTGTACCGCCTGCAGGACGCCAGCCTGGGCTTTGTGGAAATGATCGAACAGATCATGGAACTGGCCGAAACCCGTCTGAAGAAACTCGACCAGCGCCGCCGCGAAAGCGTGCCGGCCAGCGAACTGATCCTGGGTATGCAGTGCGGGGGCAGCGATGCCTTCTCGGGTATCACCGCCAACCCGGCGCTGGGCTACGCCGCCGACCTGCTGGTACGCGCTGGCGCCACCGTGCTGTTCTCGGAAGTGACCGAAGTGCGCGACGCCATCTACATGCTCACCTCGCGGGCGGAAAACCAGGAGGTCGCAGACGCCCTGGTGCGCGAAATGGACTGGTACGACCGCTACCTGCAGCAAGGCGCCGCCGACCGCAGCGCCAACACCACGCCGGGCAACAAGAAAGGCGGCTTGTCGAATATCGTCGAGAAGTCCCTGGGGTCAATCGTCAAGTCCGGCAGCGGCGCCATTCAGGGCGTGCTCGGCCCGGGCGAGCGGGTCAACCGCAAAGGCCTGATCTTCTGCGCCACCCCGGCCAGCGACTTTGTCTGCGGCACCCTGCAACTGGCTGCCGGCATGAACCTGCATGTGTTCACCACCGGCCGCGGCACCCCGTACGGCCTGGCCATGGCGCCAGTGGTCAAGGTATGCACCCGCAGCGAGCTGGCCCAGCGCTGGCCCGACCTGATCGACATCGACGCCGGGCGCATCGCCAGCGGCCGCTCGACCATCGAGGAGCTGGGCTGGGAGCTGTTCCACTACTACCTGGACGTGGCCAGCGGCCGCAAGCAGACCTGGGCCGAACAGCATCGCCTGCACAACGACATCACCCTGTTCAACCCGGCACCGATTACCTGATGCCAAGGGCTTGCCCGACTCAATATTGCAACGCGGTCCCTGTGGGAGCGGGTTCACCCGCGAATACCGGCAAAGCCGGTGCCATACACCGAGTTGCCTGCTTCGCGGGTGAACCCGCTCCCACAGGGTCCGAGCAAACGCCTCAAGCACGGTCTCTTCCTTCACTACTCTCTACAGGAGCATCCCATGCCTGAAATCCTCGGCCACAACTTCATCGCCGGCCAGCGCAGCGCCGCTGGCCCGCAGCGCCTGCAGAGCCTGGACGCCAGCACCGGCGAGGCCCTGCCCTACAGCTTCGCCCAGGCCACCGAAAGTGAAGTGGACCAGGCCGCCAAGGCCGCGGCCGCCGCTTTCGCCGAATTCCGCCAGCTGACCCCGGCGCGGCGCGCCGAGTTCCTCGACGCCATCGCGGCCGAACTGGACGAACTGGACGACGCCTTCGTCGCGATCGTCTGCCGTGAAACCGCCCTGCCCCCCGCCCGTATCCAGGGCGAACGCGGCCGCACCAGCGGCCAGATGCGCCTGTTCGCCCAGGTGCTGCGCCGTGGTGACTTCCTCGGTGCGCGCATCGACCTGGCCCTGCCCGAGCGCCAGCCCCTGCCACGCGTGGACCTGCGCCAGATGCGCATCGGCGTCGGCCCGGTCGCCGTGTTTGGCGCCAGCAACTTCCCGCTGGCCTTCTCCACCGCCGGTGGCGATACCGCCGCGGCCCTGGCCGCCGGTTGCCCGGTTGTGTTCAAGGCCCACAGCGGCCACATGGCCACCGCCGACCTGGTCGGCTGTGCCATCCAGCGCGCCTCCGAGCGCACCGGCATGCCCAAGGGCGTGTTCAACATGGTGTTCGGTGGCGGCGTCGGCGAGTGGCTGGTCAAGCACCCGGCTATCCAGGCCGTCGGCTTCACCGGCTCGCTGAAAGGCGGTGACGCCCTGTGCCGCATGGCCGCCGAGCGCCCGCAGCCGATCCCGGTGTTCGCCGAGATGTCCAGCATCAACCCGGTCATCATCCTGCCGGGCGCCCTGGCCAAGCGTGGCGAAGCCATCGCCCGAGAACTGGCCGGTTCGGTGTGCCTGGGCGCAGGCCAGTTCTGCACCAACCCGGGCCTGGTGATCGGCCTGCAATCGCCGCAGTACAGCCAACTGCTGGCAGAGCTTGGCCAGCACCTGAGCCAGCAGGCCGGCCAGACCATGCTCAACGCCGGTGGCCTGCGCAGCTACGTCGGTGGCCTGGAGCACCTGCACGCCCATGCCGGTATCGAGCACCTGGCCGGCCAGGCGCAGGCAGGCAGCCAGGCGCGCGCCCAGCTGTTCAAGGCTGATGCCCGCCTGCTGGTGGAATCTGACCCGCTGCTGCAGGAAGAAGTGTTCGGCCCGACCACCGTTGCCGTGGAAGTGCAGGACAACGACCAGTTGCGCGCCGCCCTGCTCGGCCTGCGTGGCCAGCTGACCGCGACCCTGATCGGCGAGCCGGAAGACCTGCAGGCCTTCGCCTGGCTGGTGCCGCTACTGGAGGAGAAAGTCGGGCGGATCCTGGTCAATGGCTACCCGACCGGTGTCGAGGTGTGTGATGCGATGGTGCACGGCGGGCCTTACCCGGCCACGTCGGATGCGCGCGGCACGTCGGTCGGCACCCTGGCCATCGACCGCTTCCTGCGCCCGGTGTGCTACCAGAACTACCCGCAGGCGCTGTTGCCTGAGGCACTGCGCGACGGCAACCCGCTTGGGCTGCGCCGGCTGGTGAATGGCCAGTGGAGTGAGGGAGCAATCTGACTGATTGCCTGAAACAGGAAAGCCCCGTGCATGGCGGGGCTTTTCTTTTGGCTGTACCGGCCTCTTCGCGGGTAAACCCGCTCCTACAGGGACCGCGCCGTACTTACAGGTAATGGATAACCTTGTGGGAGCGGGTTTACCCGCGAAGAGGCCAGGTCAGGCAACAGAGAAGCCTCAGACCCCCTGCGCCTCGGCCTCTTCATGCGCCTGCCGCAAGCGCTCGCGGCTGTTGCTCAGGTGCATGCGCATGGCCATCTTCGCCCCTTCGCTATCACGCCGGGCGATGGCTTCGTAGATCGCCTCGTGCTCGTGCATCAGCCGGCTCATGTAGTGCGCCTGGTCATCGTGGGCCAGCCGCGCCGAATTCAACCGGGTACGCGGAATGATGCTGGTGCCCAGGTGGTTGATGATGTCGGCGAAGTAGTGGTTGCCGCTGGCCTGGGCAATGCGCAGGTGGAACTGGAAATCCGCCGACACCGCATCCGTGGCGTGGGCAGCCCCTTCGTTGAGTTCGTCCAGCGCCGCACGCATGCCGGTCAGCTCTTCATCGCTGCGCCGCTGCGCCGCCAGGCCCGCTGATTCGATCTCCAGGGCAATGCGCAATTCCAGCACCGCCAACACTTCGCGCAGGGTGACCACGGTCGCCGGGTCGATACGGAAACCACCCGTGGCTGGCGCGTCCAGCACGAAGGTGCCAATGCCGTGGCGGGTCTCGACCTGCCCGGCGGCCTGCAGCCGCGAGATCGCTTCACGCACCACCGTGCGGCTGACACCCTCTTCGACCATGATCTGCGATTCGGTCGGCAGCTTGTCGCCGCGCTTGAGCTGGCCGCTGCGAATGCGCTCGGTCAGCACCGTGACCAGTTCCTGGGCCAGACTGCGCGGCTTGCGCCGGGTCTTTGCCTGTACCTGCTGCTCTGTCATTGCCCTGTATTTCACCTTGAAAGACAGCGCTCATCATAGCGCAAGCAGTTGTACGATCACATACACGCAGTGCGGTATTTCTCGTCGTTCGCAGGCGCGGCAGCCCTGAACGAAACACTGGAAATGCTGGCCCCTCGCAGGTGCGAGGCTGTACTGTGCGGTTTCACGCTCATCCATGGAAGGAAAACACAGCATGAAACCCCTCGACCGCCTGTTGCTCGCCAGCGGCCTGTTGATCCCCCTCTGGCTGCTGGCAGGTGTATGGTTCACCGCCCTGGCCTACCCCGGCTACGACCACCTGCAACAGGCCATGAGCCAGCTCGGCGCGGTCGGTTCGCCGACCCAGAACTGGTCGTCGCTGGTCAACAACTTCCCCCTTGCCATCCTGTTCACCCTGTTTGCCTGGGGCCTGGCGCGGCGCTGGCGTGGCTCGAAGCTGGCATTGCTGAGTGCGGCGCTGGTGCTGTTGCATGGCGTGGGCAGCCTGGGTACCGGGTGGTTTCCCTGCGACCAAGGTTGCGTTCCGGTGCAGCCTTCCCGTTCGCAGCAGCTACACAACCTGTCCGGCTTGCTGATGTTCCTTTCGCTGACCCTTGCTAGCGCGCTGTGGGCCTGGTTGGGCAATCGCATTGCCGGCTCCAGGGCACTGGGGCTGTTTTCCCTGGCCTGCGTGGTATTGGCGATCGTGACCATCGCGCTCATGGGCAAGGCAGCGCAAAGCGGCCAGTGGTTCGGCCTGTACCAGCGACTGAACTACGGCGTATCAGTAATCTGGGTCGCCAGCCTGGCCTGGACCAGCCTACGCCCCTCCCGCGCCAGCCCGTTGCGGATGGCAACAACCTGACGGCAATTTGCTGGCCCCCGGTAGCAGCTTGTGAAGGCAAACTTCGTTTTCCTTCAGATGCTTAGGACAGCAACATGCGAGTACTTCTAGCAACGATGGCCGGCTGCCTGCTGGCCACGCTCGCTTTCGGCGCCCAGGCACGGGCGCTGAGCCAGAACGATCGCCACACTTGCGGCTGGGGCGCGCAGATAGCCGCCGAGGCGCAGCAGGCCAAGCTTTCCGGGGTAACCCTGTATGCCACGCGCAAGAAGCTGCAGGCGCGCAAATTCCCCAAACCGTGGATGCGCATGACCGCCTTCGGCATTACCGAACAAACCTACAACAGCCGCTCGCGGCTCAAGCCTGCAGCGATCAAGCAGACCTATTACGAGCAATGCGTGCAGCATGCTGTAGCGCGGCGATAACGATTGCCCGCGTACCCTGTGGGAGCGGCTTTAGCCGCGAAGAATCCAACGCGGTGCATGGCACCGGCTACGCCGGTGTTCGCGGCTAAAGCCGCTCCCACAGGGTCTCTGCTAATTCAATTAGTTATGTGCAATTCTATAGCCGCCATGGTGCGCCGGCCTCGAAGCGTGCTTCCAGCCACGCCTTGAAAGCCACCAGGGCGGCAGTGTTGAGACGCGCGGTCGGCCTTACCAGGTAAATGCCTGCCGCCACATCCAGCTGCCATTGCGGCAGCACCCGCACCAAGCGCCCGGCGGCAAGGTCCTCGCCCATCAGCCAGTCCCCTCCCGCCAGGATGCCAACGCCACGCCGCGCCGCCTCCAGCAGGGCTTCGTTGTCGTTGCTGCGCAGGCTGCCGGCAACCTTGACACTCACCTGTCGCCCACCACTCATCAGTCGCCATTCAGGAAAGCTTCGCAAGCCACTGAAACCCAAGCAATTGTGCCCAGCAAGATCCTCCGGTTGCCCAGGTGCGCCATGCCGGGCCAGGTACTCGGGCGACGCACAGAGGATGCGCAGGTGATCACAAAGCTTCCTGGCCACCAGGCGGTTGTCAGCCAGCTCGCCAATGCGGATGGCGGCGTCGAAACCCTCGCCGATCAGATCGACGAAACGATCGGCATACTCGGCCTCCACCATCACCTGCGGGTAGGCCAGCACGAAATCGGCCAGCATCCCGCTCAACCAGCGCCGGCCCATGGCTGCCGGCAATGCCAGGCGCAGGCGTCCACGTACTGTCGCCGCCCCTTCGGCCGCTTCCTGTTCGGCCTCGGCGATCAGCCGGTTGGCCTCGCGCACCTTGGCCACCAGCCGCTCGCCTTCATCGGTAAAGCGCAGTTGCCGCGTGCTGCGCTCCACCAGGCGAATGCCGAGGCGTACCTCCAGTGCACTCAGGCGCTTCGACAGCACCGTGGGGTGGCGCTCCAGCTGCCGCCCGGCAGCGGCAAACGAGCCCTGCTCGTGCAGCGCCAGCAAGGTGGCAAGTTCATCGGCGCGGCGGCTGTCGAAGGCATCCATGGCAAGGCTCGGCACAAGGCAGTAGGGGTGGAAGTCGGGTATCAGGCAGTAAGGACCAGCGCGCCCTCCGACTGCCCTTGCTCCAGGTCCCCGTGGGCCCTGGCCGCGTCGGGCAGCGGGTAGGCACGCCAGACCCGAGGCTGGATGATACCCTCGGCGACCGCCGCCAGCACATCGGCGGCGCGCTGCTGGTACTCGTCGACCGTGCGGGTGTGTGCTGCCAGCGATGGCCGGGTCAGGTACAGCGAGCCCTTGGCGTTGAGCGTGGCAACCTCGATGGCCGCCGGCGCGCCGGAGGTGCCGCCGAACGACACCAGCAAGCCACGCACCCGCAGGCTGTCCAGCGAGGCTTGCAGCGACACCTTGCCGACACAGTCATAGGCCACGTCCACGCCCTGGCCCTGGGTCAGCTCGCGGACCTGGCCGGCCAAGGTTGCCGCGTCGAACACCAGCACATGGTGGCAACCCGCTGCCTGCGCCCTTGCCACACTCTGCGGGCGTGATACCACGCCGATCACCGTCGCCCCAAGGTGCCGCGCCCAGGGCGCCATCAGCTGGCCCAAGGCACCGGCGGCACCGTACAACAGCACCTGGCTACCCGGGCCCACGGCATAAGTGGTCTTCAGCAAGTACTGCGCCGTGATGCCCTTGAACAGCACGGCGGCAGCGGCCTGGTCATCCAGCTGCGGTGGCAGCTTGACCAGGCGCTCGGCCGGGTACAGGCGGCCGCTGGCGTAACCGCCAACCGGGCCCATGGCATAGGCGACCCGGTCGCCCACCTGCACGTCATGTACCCCTTCGCCGATGGCAGCGACCCGCCCAGCCCCTTCCAGCCCAAGCCCGGAAGGCAAGTCCAGTGGGGCACCGCCCTTGCGCTGCAACAGGTCGAGCGGGTTGACACCCATGGCCGTCTGTTCCAGCCAGACCTGGCCGGGCCCTGGGGCTTGTGCTTGCAAGTGTTCAAGCTGCATGACATCGGCAGTGCCGGTGCTGTTGAGAACGATGCGGGTAGCCATGATCGAATCCTGTTGGATGGGTGTTCGAGTCAGGCTAATCAGGCGAGGAAAGTTGAACAATCAGGCGGGATGCAGATGATTTCTGCACCCCTTGCAGCAATTCGCTCAGTGCCTCAGCACCCGGTGAGTGCTACAGGCCGACGCTCGCCGGCAAAGTGTCGCGATGGGCCGCAACGCGGCCCCGACAATGTCAGCCATGATGCCGAAATCCTGGGGCCTCGACAGCCCTGGGCATTTGTTAAGCTGATCAAAACTGCCAGACACAACCAAGACCATTCGCACCATGGATGAACTACGCAAGATCGACCTCAACCTGCTGCTCGCCCTGCACGCCCTGCTGAGCGAAAAGCACGTGACCCGCGCCGCCCTGCGCCTGCACCGCAGCCAACCGGCGGTAAGCCACGCCCTGGCGCAGTTGCGCAAGCACTTCGACGACCCCTTGCTGGTGCGCCAGAACGGCCGCATGGCCTTGACCGCCCGCGCCCAATCGCTGGCCAAACCGCTGCACGACGCCTTGGGCAACCTCAACGGCCTGCTTGCCGCCCCACAGTTCGAACCGGCCAAGGCCCAGCGTCGCTTCAGGCTCTCGCTGTCCGACTATTCCTCGCGGATCATCCTGCCACCCCTGCTGCGCCACCTGCGCCATGTCGCGCCCGGGGTGGACCTGGCCATCAGCCAGGCCAGCCGCGAAACCATGCTGGCCCAGTTGCTCGATGGTGAACTGGACCTGGCCCTGGGCATCTTCCCGGACCTGCCCCAGGCCATCACCGCGCAGCCGCTGTTCACCGACAGCTTCATCAGCGTTGCCGACCGCCAAGTGCTGCCGGCCAGCGGCGGCCTGGCCCTGGCCGACTGGCTGGCCCGCCCGCATGTGCTGATGGCCATGCACCCGGATGCCTTCGATGAAATCGAACGCGCCCTGGCCGCGCAAGGCCTGCGCCGGCGGATTGCCCTGGCCTTGCCGCACTGGAGTGCGGCGGTCGAGGTGCTGGCCGGCACCGACCTGATCCTGACCGTGGCCAGCCGCGCGGTGGGCTCGCTGCACCAGCAAAGGACATTGCGCCAGTTCGAGCCGCCACTGGCGATTCCTTCGTTCGATTACCAGCAAGCCTGGCATAGCCGCAAGGACAACGACCCCGGGCATCGCTGGCTGCGGGAAACCGTGTGGGCGTGCAGCCAGCCGGGGCGCTGATCAGCCTTCCGGCTGTTTCACCACGGCAGTGGCACTGGCCGGCGTGCCTGCTGCCCAGGTGCCCTGCACCAGCAGCACGCCGCAGAGGATCAGCACCACACCCGCCAACCTGGCCAGGTTGAGCGGCTTGCCCCCCAACCCCATCACCCCGAAGTGGTCTGCGACCACCGCCGTGATGATCTGCCCCGCCACCACCAGCACCAGGAAACCCGCTGCGCCCAGCCTGGGGGTGAGCGCCGCGGCACCGGCCACGTACAACGCCCCGAGCACACCGCCAACCCACAGCCACCAGGGCCCCTGCAAGGCCTTGCCCATGTCCGGCGCCGGCACTCTGAGGATCAGCAGCGCGGCGATCACTACCAGCGAACTTACCGTCAATGACGTGAACGCACCCCACAACCAGTGCCCCAGCGCCCGGCCGACGGCGGCATTACCCGCAGCCTGGAACGGCAGCACGGCACCAGCAAGCAACGCCAGGGCAAAGGGAAGCACCAGAAGGCACAAGGTCTTGCTGAACATGGCAGTCCTCATTTCGTGACAGATGTTCAGGCGATGATCGGAAAATTCCCTTTATCCATGGAAATCGAAAGTGTGCACGCATGCTATTCGCCACATGGATACCAGCCAATTGGGCTAGGATGCTGCGCAGCCTCGGCGCCCGCAGCCTGAGCCGGCGGGTTCACGGCTGAGGCCAGACCAAACCGTATGTGATGGAGCACATTCGATGACAGATGAACGTACAACCCTGATCGACCATGGGCAGTTGCCCACCCGCAACCTGGCCGAATGCCTGGCGGTGGATCAAAGGACCTTGGTCAGTGCTCTGGCAGGCCAGTTGCCCGACACGCTGATCGAACAGCTGGCTACCTGCGCCGAAGAAACATGCTCGCAGGGCCTGTCAAAAAAAATCACGGGGATCGGCCTTGCCCTTGGGCAGTGGCTGGAACCCGTACCTGCACCCCAGCGCCAGCAGGTGTTGGAGCAGTGCAGCGCACACAGCTCCGATACGGTGCGCAGCTGGGCGGCCTTCGCCCAGGCGCACCTGTCGCGCACGCTCGATCTCGAAGCCGCATTGCTGGCCCAGCTGCGTTTTGCTCGCGATGAACATTTTGGTGTGCGCGAATGGGCCTGGATAGCCCTGCGCCCGCGCCTGGCTCAAGCGCTGGATGATGCCCTGGCCCTGCTTGCCCGGCATGCCGGCGACAGCAACCCACTGGTACGACGCTTCTGTATCGAGGTGCTGCGCCCACGTGGCGTCTGGTGCGAGCACATCGCCGCACTCAAGCAAGCGCCCGAAGTGGCCGAGCCACTGTTGGTGCCGCGCCTGGCCGAAGCAGACAAGTATGCCCAGGACTCGGTTGCCAATTGGCTCAACGATGCCAGCAAGACTCGGCCCGATTGGGTGATGCAGCTGTTCGAACGACATCCGCCGTCATGCAAGGCATCACGGCGGATCCATGCGCGGGCAACCCGTAGCCTGCCCCAATGAATGGTCAGCGCGAGGTTTCGACGCGCAGCACTTCGGTGTAGATCGCGTCGACCGTCTGGCCGACCTTGAGGTTCTTCATGCGTGCCTGCAGATCAGGGTTCTCGACCTTGACCACCTGCAGCTTGCCCTCCGGCGGCAACAGGCTCACCTCATGCTTCTTGAGGTCGATCTTCTTGATCTGCGAGGTCACCTTGACCTGGCGGAACGCCTCGCCGCCCGGGTTGGGGTTGTCCGCCGTGGCGCGAATGGTACCGGACTCTTCAGTCGCCTTCGGTGCACCGCCCACTTCGGGATTGAGCACATAGGCCACAGCACGGGTCACGTAGATGTCGACCTGGTCCCCCACCTTGAGGTTGGGCAGCGCCTTGGCCTTTTCCGTGAGCTGGAAGGTCACATCCTTCTTGTCGTCGGGGCCTTTCACCGTGACCTGGCGGCTGGCCAGGTCGATGGCCGTGACCTGCGTGGTGACGTGGCTTTCCAGCGCCTCGCTACCAATGGGAATACCGGCAGCCTGCACCGTGAAGCTGGCGGCGGACGCCAGGGTGGCAAGGGCAACAGCACGAGCGAGAGAGCGAATTGGATTCATAGGCCTGCTTCCATGTGATCAAGACCGGATGGGGGCGTGAAATGCTCACGCGCCAACAAGCATAGCCCTTGCCTGGCACATTGCCGGCCCTCCCCCTTGCGACGCGTTTTGTCGTTTTTTCGCCACCTGCGCCATTGCAATAGCAAATGCGAACTCTTTACACTTGCTTTACATTTACAAATCATTACTATTCGTGACCTCCAAATACAACAAAGAGTCACCTGTAATGGCAAAAAAGTCTGTTGCCCCGGCATCCATTTCCATGCTGGGCCTGCTGGTTGTGCCTGCTGTTCACGCGGCTGTCCAACCTGAATCGCAGGGTTCCCTCGCCTTGCCCGCCACTGCCGTCACCAGCGCCTACGAGCAGCAAAGCTACAAGGCCAGCGAAAGCCGCAGCGCCATGAAGATCGACGCCCCGCTGCGCGACATCCCGCAAACCGTCAACGTCGTGCCCGAAAGCGTGATCAAGGACCAGGGTGCGCAGTCCATGGAAGACGTGCTGAAGAACGTGCCCGGCGTCGGCCTGTCCAACGGCGACGGCCAGCGTGACCAGGTGACCATTCGCGGCTTCAGCGCCATTGGCGACATGTACATCGACGGCGTGCGCGACGACGCCCTGTACTTCCGTGACCTGTCCAACATCGAGCGGGTCGAGGTGATCAAGGGCCCTGCCGCCGTGCTGTATGGCCGTGGCTCTTCGGGCGGCCTGATCAACAGCATCAGCAAGAAGCCGAGCTTCACGCCCAAGCGCGAAGTCGGCATGAGCTTCGACAGCGAAGGCAAGCGCCGCACCCAGTTCGACACCGGCTGGGCCGACCCGCAAAGCAACCAGGCCTACCGCGTGACCGGCGCCTTCGAAGACAGCGACACCTTCCGCGACGATGGCTACATCGACCGCAAGGCCATCGCGCCGTCGGCCTACTTCCGCCTCTCCGACGACCTGGAACTGAACCTGGGCGCCACCTACCTGTACGACAAGCGCCTGATCGACTTCGGCATCCCGGCGCTGGGCAACCGCCCGGTAGATGTGGACCGCGACAAACGCTTCGGCTCCGGCGATGCCGACCAGGACTACGCCCGCAGCGAAGTGTTCTCGCTGACTGCCAGCCTGGACTACCGCATCAACGACGACTTCACCCTGACCAACACCAGCCGGTACTACCGCTACGACCTGGACCGCAACAACACCTTGGCCGACAGCAGCCCGACGCGCTTCGTCACCGCGCCTGACGGCGAACTGCTGGTCAAGCTCAACCGTGGCAACGTCGCCCGCGACGAGTACGGCATGTTCAACCAGACCGAACTCAAGCAGCAGGCGCAGCTTGCCGGCATGCAGCACAACCTGCTGTATGGCGTGGAAGTGGGCTTCCAGGACAAGCACCAGCGGGTGTTGAGCCAGAACAACGTGGCCCAGGTGCCGGTGTATCGCGACGCCCTGGTGCCGGTGCCGGAGCACGCCGCCAACCTGTCGTCCAAGGGCACCAACTTCCAGCAGACCACCGGCCTGTACGTGCAGGACATGATCGAGCTGAACGAGCACTGGAAGGCCCTGGTCGGCGTGCGTTATGACATCTTTGGCCAGGAGTACGACGACGACCGCGCGCAGAACGTAGACCTCGACCGTACCGACAAGACCTGGAGCCCACGTGCCGGCCTGGTCTACCAGCCGGATAACATCCAGTCCTACTATGTGTCGGTCAGCCGCAGCTACCAGCCTTCGGGCGAAGTGTTCGCGGTCAGCCCGACCAACCAGCACCTGGAGCCGGAAGAAACCACCAACTACGAAATCGGCGCCAAGTGGGACCTGCTCGACAGCCGCCTGTCGCTGACCGCAGCGGTATTCCGCCTCGAGCGCACCAACATGAAGACCGCCGACCCGGCCAACCCCAACCTGACCGTGCTGGCCGGCGAGCAGCGTACCGACGGCTTCGAAGCCACCGTCAGCGGGCAACTCACGGACAAGTGGCAGATCTACGCCGGCTACGCCTACCTGGATGCCGAGATCACCAAGTCCAACAGCAAGACCAACGGCGTTGCCAACGAAGGCCAGACCCCTACCCTGACGCCGCGCAACAGCGCCAACGTCTGGCTGGTGCGCACCCTGACCCCGGAATGGCGCGTGGCCGCCGGCGCCAACTACGTCGACGAGCGCTACACCGCACTCGACAACGTGGTGGTGATGCCGGGCTACACCACCTTCGACGCTGCGCTGCTGTACAGCGTGCCGCAGTGGGACGCAGCACTGCGCCTGAAGAACGTGTTCGACCGTGACTACTATGCCTCCGCGCACGGTTCGGTGGACCTGATCACCCCGGGTGCACCGCGTACGCTGGAAGCCAGCTTCAACTACCGCTTCTGATCGTTGCCCCAGGCGCAAGGCCTTGCCATGGTGCAAGGCCTTGCGCTGCATCTGGTGCAACGCAAGCGTTCACCGCTTCGCTTGAATGCAATATCCTGTGCAGAGTATGGCACCGGCCTTGCCGGTGTTCGCGGCGGGGAGTCCTGCGCCTCGGTAAGGAGAGCATATGAGCAGTAAACCGATTCGCCCCTACACGTCCTGGGCGCTGACCACCCTGCTCGCCTTCAGCCTGGCACTCACCGCCGGCTGCTCCAGCAAAGCCAGCAAGGCCAGGTACGCGACGCCCGCAACGGGCTCCAACTGTTTCGCCAAAGCTGTGCCCACCACCGGCGAAGGCGGCCTCGCGTGGGGCAATACGCTGAGCATTGCCCGGCAGAAATCGCTGAACAACTGCGTGCGTTATGCAAGCCGGTCAGGGGGCACACCGAAGACTTGCCAGGTGGTGATGGCCAAGTGCAAGAACTGAGCGCTTGGCCCGTGGGCTCAACCTCGAATGATCACCACTTCAAGGTACTCACTCGGCACCACCAACGACGACGCGCCGCCCACATTGCTTTCATTCAGCAATTGCGCCAGATCCCGCTCCAGCGCCCCGGCAGCTTCCGGCTCCAGCGAGGCAAACGCTTTGTGCACCGGCCCGTACCAGGTGCGGAACACCTCGATGAAATGCGCCGCCGAGCGATAGCGGAAGTTGAAGTGCTGGCGGCTGACCTTCAATTCGCCCAGCGCCCCCTCGAACATCACGCGCAACTGTTCTTCATCACCCCAGCGTGAAGGCGGCAGAGCCCCGGCTGGTGGCGGTACATGCCGCCCGAGGGTCTTGAACATCTGCCCGACGAACCCTTGCGGGGTCCAGTTGGCCAGGCCGATCCGGCCGCCGGGCCGGCACACCCGGCCCAGTTCACGCGCGGCCTGGGCCTGGTCGGGCGCGAACATCACGCCGAAGGTGGACAGCACCGCATCGAATGTTCCATCGGCAAACGGCAGCGCTTCGGCATCGGCAGTCTGGAACACCACATTGAGGTGCTCGGCCCGCGCACGTTCTTCACCGCGCTTTAGCAGCTCGGGCACATAGTCGGTGGAGGTGACACGGCAGCCGCGCCGGGCAGCAGCCAGGGTCGCATTGCCGTTGCCGGCGGCGACATCCAGCACCTGCTCGTCCCAGCGCAGGTCACAGGCTTCGGCCAGGCGCTCGCCAACCAGTTGCAGGGTGGTGCCGATTACCGCGTAGTCGCCACTGGCCCACGCGGCTTGCTGGCGGGCTTTGAGGGCATTGGTATCCAAAGGGGTGCTCATGGTCTGCGCCTTCTTGTTGTGCGCGGCCGAGGTCCTTCTGGCGGTCAACGCGCCATGGATCGAGGGGATGGGAGCAAAACGCTACGCGCCTGGCAGGCGAAGCGGCAAGACAGATTGGGGATAGCGGTTATTTGAAACCGATATATGAAGGCGATCGACGTCGTTGTAGGAGCGGCCTTGTGTCGCGATGGGCCGCAAAGCGGCCCCGGCAATATCAGCTTCAATGCCAAAACGGGGGCCGCTTTGCGGCCCATCGCGACACAAGGCCGCTCCTATGTATGGACTCGCCCACACTGTCTAGCTGCTTTTGAACATAGGAACCCGGTTGCATCTATGTATCAGGCCTGTTCGAGGAAGCTTTTTGCTTCTGGCCAACATCGTGGTGAGCTCGCAGCGTGCCGTTTACATTGAGGCCACTGCATCGGGCCTGTAGGAGCGGAGGCATCAGTCTGCGACGGTCTTACCAGGGGTCAATGTTCACTAGCAGGGGTTGGAGCGCTTAGCGCCCCGGTGGCATTACTCGGTTGGTCAGAGGCTCATGGCAGCCTCCGGGTTGCTGTTCGGTTTGTGTTGATAGACCTGGTCGTTCTGTAACAGGGCCCAGATAATGCGCAGATTTCGATTAGCCAGTCTGATCGCCGCTTCCTTGCGCCCAAGGCGGGATAGCCAGCGCAAGAGGCGGCGATCGTCTGGCTGATCGGAATCAGGCCTTAGCTGACTCAAGACAGCATGTGCGCCCTGGATCATCAGGCTACGTATGTAGCCGTCACCTCGCTTGCTCATCCTGCCCAATCTGACTTTGTTTCCACTGCTGTGCTGATCGGGCACGATACCGAAGAAGGCGGAATACATTCGGCCACTGGCGAAGCGGCTGGGCTCGGTCTGTTTCGCCACGATCGCCGTGGCGATGATAGGGCCTACGCCACGAATGGTGACCAGTCGCTGTGCGACTTTATCCTCCCGGGCTGTCGCTTCGAGCCGTCTACTGAGCCCCGCAATGCGTTCACCCAGAGACAGCCAGTCCGTCAACAGCTCATCGAGCAACTCACGCAATAGGTCGGGCAAAGGTAAAGAGGCATCCTCAAGAGACCGCGGCACATGCTTACCAATCGCAGCGTCGCCCTGTGGCATGGATACGCCATGCTCAAGCAGCAAACCACGTATCTGGTTACCCAGCGCGGTATGCCGCTTGATGTTGCCGCGGCGGATACGGTGCAGTGCTTGAATAGCCAGTGCTGTGGTGCTCTTGATCGATATCGAGGCAATACTGGTATCGCGACCGGCGCGCAAAATGGCATGGGTGTCGTTACGGTCGTTCTTCGCGCCGCTGCGGTGTTCGGCGACTCGTTGCGCAGGCAGGATGCGAACCGCATTACCTTTGGCCTGCAGCAGCCTTGCCCAGGCTTGTGCACCTGGGCCGCACTCCATCAAGACGGTCACTGTCGCTGGCAACCTGAGCAGGAAATCATGAAAGGCCTGACGGGATTTGATGCGATCTTCGTAGATCACCCGACCGGTAGCATCCTCGCCTGCTAACTGAAAGACCTGCTTGGCCAGGTCTACACAGATGGTTGTGCAAAGCTCCACATCAGTGGACGACAGGGAACCTTGCTTGGAACTATGCTTTTTCATGGTCTCGCCCTCGCTGCCGTTGGCTTCTTAGAACGCCACCGTGGCACTGTGATGCCTCGGCGGGGGCGAGTCCATCGATTACAGGAGTAACGCGTGGTCAGGCCAGTTTGGCCCGGGCCGCGTGCAGCTTCTTGTAGCTTTCGATCAGGCGCAGGTGGCGATCGAGGCCTTCGAGCTTCATGCTGGTCGGGGTCAGGCCATGGAAGCGCACGCTGCCGTCCACCGAACCCAGCACCGCGTCCATGCGCGGGTTACCGAACATGCGGCGGAAGTTGGCTTCGTAGTCGTCCATTTCCAGTTCGTCGTCCAGCAGCACTTCCAGCACCACATTCAGCGCCTGGTAGAACAGGCCACGCTCGACGGTGTTGTCGTTGAACTGCAGGAACGCCTCGACCAGTTCCTTGGCGTCCTCGAAGCGCTGTACCGCCAGGCAGATCAGCAGCTTCAACTCGAGAATCGTCAGCTGGCCCCACACCGTGTTCTCGTCGAACTCCACGCCGATCAGCGTGGTGATGGTGGTGTAGTCATCCACATCGCAGTTGTCCAGGCGCTTGAGCAGCAGCTTGAGGGAACGGTTGTCCAGGCTGTGCAGGTTGAGGATGTCGGCGCGGAACGACAAGGCGCGGTTGGTGTTGTCCCAGATCAGGTCCTCGACCGGGTAGATCTCCGAGTAACCCGGCACCAGGATGCGGCAGGCGGTGGCGCCAAGGTTGTCGTACACCGCCATGTACACTTCCTTGCCCAGGTCCTCGAGGATGCCGAACAGGGTCGCGGCTTCCTGCACGTTGGAGTCCTCGCCGTGGCCGGAGAAGTCCCACTCGACGAACTCGAAGTCGGCCTTGGCACTGAAGAAGCGCCACGACACCACGCCACTGGAGTCGATGAAGTGCTCGACGAAGTTGTTCGGCTCGGTCAGCGCATGGCTTTCGAAGGTCGGTTGCGGCAGGTCGTTCAAGCCTTCGAAGCTGCGGCCCTGCAGCAGTTCGGTGAGGCTGCGCTCCAGCGCCACTTCCAGGCTCGGGTGGGCGCCGAACGAAGCGAACACGCCGCCGGTGCGCGGGTTCATCAAGGTCACGCACATCACCGGGAACTCGCCACCCAGCGACGCATCCTTGACCAGCACCGGGAAGCCCTGCTCTTCCAGGCCCTGGATACCGGCGACGATGGCCGGGTACTTGGCCAGCACTTCCCGCGGCACATCCGGCAGGCACAGCTCGCCTTCGAGGATTTCACGCTTCACGGCACGCTCGAAGATTTCCGACAGGCACTGCACCTGCGCCTCGGCCAGGGTGTTGCCGGCGCTCATGCCGTTGCTGAGGAACAGGTTCTCGATCAGGTTGGACGGGAAGTACACCACCTGCTGGTCGGACTGGCGCACGAACGGCAACGAGCAGATGCCGCGCGCGGTGTTGCCCGAGTTGGTGTCGTACAGGTGCGAGCCACGCAGCTCGCCGTCCGGGTTGTAGATTGCCAGGCAGTGCTCATCGAGGATCTCGGCCGGCAGCGCATCACGCGGGCCGGGTTTGAACCACTGCTCGTTCGGGTAGTGCACGAACGGCGCGTTGGCCAGCTCCTCGCCCCAGAACTGGTCGTTATAGAAGAAGTTGCAGTTCAGCCGCTCGATGAACTCGCCCAGCGCCGAGGCCAGCGCGGCCTCCTTGGTCGCGCCCTTGCCGTTGGTGAAGCACATCGGCGACTGGGCGTCGCGCACATGCAGCGACCACACGTTGGGCACGATGTTGCGCCACGAGGCGATCTCGATCTTCATCCCCAGCCCGGCGAGGATGCCCGACATGTTGGCGATGGTCTGCTCCAGCGGCAGGTCCTTGCCGGGGATGTAGGTGCTGGTGTCCGCCACCGGCATCAGCAGGCCCTGGGCATCGGCATCGAGGTTGTCGACCACTTCGATCACGAACTCGGGGCCGGTCTGCACCACCTTCTTCACCGTGCAGCGGTCGATGGAGCGCAGGATGCCTTGGCGGTCCTTCTCGGAAATGTCCTCGGGCAGCTCGACCTGGATCTTGAAGACCTGGTTGTAGCGGTTTTCCGGGTCGACGATGTTGTTCTGCGACAGGCGAATGTTTTCGGTAGGGATGTCGCGGGTCTGGCAGTACAGCTTGACGAAGTAAGCCGCGCACAAGGCCGAAGACGCCAGGAAATAGTCGAACGGCCCCGGGGCCGAGCCATCACCCTTGTAGCGGATCGGTTGGTCGGCGATCACCGTGAAGTCGTCGAACTTGGCTTCGAGACGGAGATTGTCGAGAAAATTAACCTTGATTTCCATGCGGGATTACCGTGATTTAAGCGTGCAAAACGAAATTGGCCGGCATTATCCGGGTTTTCGCTGCGGAAGTCCCCCTCACCTCCAAATGCGCTTTCTTGTAGGAGCGGCCTTGTGTCGCGATGGGCCGCAAAGCGGCCCCTTACAATACTGCATGCTGCCAAGATCCCGGGGCCGCTGCGCGCCCCATCGCGACACAAGGCCGCTCCTACAGGCGATAGCGCACATCGCCGCTTGCGCATTTCACCGAATTGCTTGCCTGATCCTCTGAACCTGCCCCCGCCAGCAGACCAGCGGTCACCCCGCTGTGCTAGCGTTTCTGCACTGGGGAGCACCGTATTCCCCAATCAGAAGAAACCAAGCGACAGCAACCGTTGACGGGCAGGTGAACCATGGAACTACGCATCAACCAGAAGACCTACCAGGTCGAGGCAGACGCCGACACGCCCCTGCTGTGGGTGATCCGCGATGACCTGGGGCTGACCGGCACCAAGTATGGCTGCGGCCTGGCCCAGTGCGGCGCCTGTTCGGTGCTGGTGGACGGCAACGTAGTGCGCGCCTGCGTCACCCCGGTGGCCGGAGTGGTCGGGCGCGAGGTGACCACCATCGAGGCGATCGAGGCCGATGCCGTGGGCAAACGGGTGGTCGCGGCCTGGGTCGAGCACCAGGTGGCCCAGTGCGGCTACTGCCAGTCCGGCCAGGTAATGGCGGCCACGGCGCTGCTCAAGCACACGCCCAAGCCCAGTGACGCGCAGATCGAGGCAGCCATGGTCAACCTGTGCCGCTGCGGCACCTACAACGCCATCCATGCCGCCGTGCATGGGCTGGCCCAAGGGGAGAAGGCCTGATGAACACACCAGTCGATACCCCCGCCGAACTGCTCAGGCTGCAACTGGGCGAAACGGTCAACCTGTCGCGTCGGCGCTTTCTTGCCGGCACGGCTGTCGGTGCCCTGGTGCTGGGTTTCGGCCTGCCCATGGGGTCGGCCCGCGTGCAGGCAGCCGCCGCAGCGACCCCGGAGCGCGGCACCCAGGTGCCGGCGTTTCTGGAGATCCGCCCGGACGGCAAAGTGCGCCTGCTCAGCCCGTTCATGGAAGGTGGCCAAGGCCCCTTCACTGCCATGGCGCAGATCGTTGGTGAAGAGCTGGACGTCGACCCGGCCAATTTCGTGGTCGACAGCGCGCCGCCCGGCGAAGCTTATGTAGTGATGGAAAATGGCATGCGCATCACCGGCGGCAGCATGTCGGTGCGCATGAGCTACCCGACCATGCGCCGCCTGGGCGCCCTCGCCCGGGCCATGCTGCTGCAGGCGGGCGCCGAGCAGCTGGGCGTGCCGGTCGAAGAACTCTCCACCACGCCGGGCCACGTGGTACATACCACGACTGGCCGCTCCATCCCCTACGGTGAACTGGCCGGGCGGGCCATGGACCTGCCGGTGCCGGACCCGGCCAGCGTCAAGCTGCGCGACCCCAGCCAGTTTCGCTGGATCGGCAAGCCGGTACGTCGCCTGGATGCCTACGACAAGTCCACCGGCAAGGCTGTGTACAGCATCGATATCAAGGTTGACGGCATGCTCCACGCTGCCGTGCAGCACGCGCCGCGCCTGGGCATGACCGTCGGCAGCCTGCGCAACGAAGACCAGGTAAAGGCCATGAAGGGCGTGCATTCGGTGCATCAGCTGCCGGGTGCCGTGGCGGTGGTTGCCGAACGCTGGTGGCACGCCAAGCGCGCGGTCGAAGCCATTCAGGTGGACTGGAAGGAGCCCGCGGCCGATAGCCCGGTACGGCCAATGCCGGCCGACTTCTCCAGCGATGGCTGGCGCGAGCACCTGGCCACGGTCACGGGCCCGGCGCGCGACGACGAAAACCAGGGCGATGTGGCCGGCATGCTGGCCAGTGCCAAGACCCGGGTCGAGGCAACCTACCACAACCAGTACCTCAACCACGCCCAGCTGGAACCACCATCGGCACTGGCGCGCTTCAACCCGGACGGCACCCTGGAGGTGTGGCTGCCCAACCAGGCACCGGACATGTTCCGTGATGACATTGCCAAGCGCACCGGCCTGGCCCCGGCGCAGATCACCCTGCATTCGCCGTTGCTGGGTGGTTTCTTTGGCCGCCACTTCCTGTACGACTCGGCCAACCCCTACCCACAGGCCATTGCCCTGGCCAAGGCGGTCGGCCGGCCGGTGAAACTTATCTGGAGCCGCGAAGAGGAATTCCTCCGCGATGTGCTGCGCCCGGTCGCCGTGGTGAAGTTCCGCGCCGGGCTGGATGCCGACGGCCTGCCGGTGGCCCTCGAAGCCGTGAGCGCCACCGAAGGCCCGACCGAAGCCATCGCTGGCAAGCAAGGCGAAAAACTCGACCCGACCGCGCTCGAAGGGCTGTCGGGCAAGTCCTACGCCATCGCCAACAAGCGCATCGCGCAGATCTACGTGAAAGGCCCGGCGATGCTCGGCTACTGGCGCTCGGTGGGCAACTCGCTGAACGACTTCTTCTATGAATCGTTCCTCGACGAACTGGCCGACAAAGGCGGCAAGGACCCGTTCGAACTGCGCCTGCACCTGCTGCGGGACAACCAGCGCCTGACCAACCTGTTGCAGGCCGTCGCCGAACTGTCCGGCGGCTGGAAACGTGGGCCGTTCACCGCCGAGGATGGCAGCAAACGAGCGCGTGGCGTGGCCATGGCCTCGCCGTTCGGCTCGGAGGCAGCGGTCATTGCCGAGGTGTCGATCGAGAATGGCCAGGTCAAGGTGCACGACATCTGGCAGGCCATCGACCCGGGCAGCATCGTCAACCCGGCGATCATCGAGCACCAGGTCAACGGCGCCGTCGCCCTGGGCCTGTCGCAGACACTGCTGGAAGAAGCGGTGTACGTGGATGGCAAGCCGCGCGCGCGCAACTACGACCTGTACCCGATCCTGCCGCCGTCGCGCATGGCCAGGGTACATGTGCGCATTGTCGAAAGCGGGGCGAAGATGGGCGGCATCGGCGAGCCACCGTTGCCCGCAGTGGCACCGGCGGTGGCCAACGCAGTCGCACTGCTGACCGGCCAGCGCGTGCGCAGCCTGCCATTGAGCCGCCATACCTTCAGCTGAGCAGACAAGGACGCCCCATGACCCACCGTTTCGCAAGAACCGCTGGCTGGCTGGCGCTGCCGTGCCTGGTCGCGGCAGGCCTGCTGGCCTGGTACGTCACCCGCGAGCCCGCCTCGCCATTTGCCGATGCGCAGGCCACCACTGCCGACCCGGCGCTGGTCAGCCGTGGCGAGTACGTGGCCCGCCTCAGCGACTGCGTGGCCTGCCACAGCCTGCCGGACGGCAAACCGTTCGCCGGCGGGCTGGAAATGGCCACCCCGCTGGGGGCGATCCACGCCACCAACATCACCCCCGACCGCGACACCGGCATCGGTGGCTACAGCCTGGCCGACTTCGACCGTGCCGTGCGCCAGGGCGTCGCGCCCGGTGGCCGGCGGCTGTACCCGGCCATGCCCTACCCGTCCTACGCCAAGCTCAGCGATGACGATGTAAAGGCGCTGTACGCCTTCTTCATGCACGGCGTGCAACCCGTGCAACAGGCCAACCTTGCCAGCGACATTCCCTGGCCGCTGAACTGGCGTTGGCCCATTGCCATGTGGAACGGCCTGTTCGCCGCCACCACGCCATATGCCGACCAAGCCGGGCAGGATGCCCAGTGGAACCGCGGCGCCTACATCGTCCAGGGCCCTGGCCACTGTGGCAGCTGCCATACGCCGCGCGGCCTGGCCTTCAACGAAAAGGCCCTGGATGACAGCGGCAAGCCGTTCCTCGCTGGTGCCCTGCTCGATGGCTGGTATGCACCGAGCCTGCGTGCCGACCCCAACACCGGTCTGGGGCGCTGGAGCGAGGCCGAGATCGCGCAGTTCCTCAAGACCGGACGCAACCGGCATGCGGTGGTATTCGGCTCGATGACCGAGGCATTCAACAACTCCACGCAGTTCATGAGTGACGACGACCTGGCCGCCATCGCCCACTACCTGAAGTCGCTGCCCGGCGACCCGCAACGCGACGGTGAGCCGTGGCAGTACCAGGCCGAAACGACGGCGGCGCGGCTCGACAGCCCTGGGGCGCATACCTATGTAACCCGCTGTGCGTCGTGCCATGGCCTGGACGGCAAGGGCCAGGCCGAGTGGATGCCACCTTTGGCCGGCGCTACCTCGGCACTGGCCAAGGAAGACGCCTCGGCGATCAATATCACCCTCAATGGTTCGCAGCGGGTGGTGACGGCCGGGTTGCCCGATGCCTATCGCATGCCGGCCTTCCGTGAGCAGTTGAGTGACCAGGAAATTGCTGATGTGCTGGGTTTCGTGCGCAGTGCCTGGGGGAACAATGGTGGCGCGGTGAATGCGCAGGCGGTGGGCAAGTTGCGTGGGCATACCGACCCGGCCAGCAGTAGCCCGATCATTTTGCATATGCGATGAATTTGGTGGCTGTACCGGCCTCTTCGCGGGTGAACCCGCTCCCACAGGATTTGCACCACCCCTAAGACCTGTGCAGTACCTGTGGGAGCGGGTTCACCCGCGAAGAGGCCGGTACAGCCACCCTTGAACACCAGGCTTTACCGGAGTACCCATGGAAAGCATCGACCTGCTGGTCCTGCGCACCACCCGAGACTGGCTCGCCGCCGGCCACCGCACCCTGCTCGCCACGGTCGCCCGCACTTGGGGCTCCTCCCCCCGCCCGGTGGGCTCGATGATGGCCCTGCGCAGCGACGGCCGTGTGGTTGGCAGTGTCTCTGGCGGCTGCATCGAGGACGACCTCATTCACCGCTACACCAGTGCCTACGGCGGCCCCGGCATGCCCGGCGGCCTGCCCCAGGTGGTGCGCTATGGCGTCAGCGCCGACGAGGCCCACCGCTTCGGCCTGCCCTGTGGCGGCACCCTCGAACTGGTGCTGGAATTCGCCCCGTCGCTGCCACACCTCGAACAACTGCTCGCCGGCCTCGACGGCGGCAATCTGGTACGCCGTGGGCTTGACCTGCGCAGCGGTGAAGCCAGCCTCACCGCCACCACCACGCCCGAACTGTTCAGCTTCGATGGCCAGCACATGCTCAGTACCCTCGGCCCCGGCTACCGCCTGCTGCTGATCGGTGCCGGCGCGCTGGCCGAATACCTGGCGACCATGGCCCTGTTCAGTGGCTTCAGCGTTTCACTGTGCGACCCGCGCCCCGAGTACACGGCAGGTTGGAACGTTGCCGGCGTCAACCACCTGGCCGGCATGCCGGACGACGTGGTCCGCGCCTTCGCCCCAGACCTGCGCAGCGCCATCGTCGCCGTCAGCCACGACCCCAAGCTGGACGACCTGGCCCTGCTCGAAGCCCTGCACAGCCCGGCGTTTTATATCGGTGCCATCGGCTCACGGCGCAACAGCCAGCTGCGCCGCGAGCGGCTGATCGAACACTTTGGCGAAAGCGAAACGTCGTTGCAGCGCCTGCACGGCCCTATCGGCATTTATATCGGTAGCAAGACCCCGGCCGAGATTGCCGTCAGCGTCATGGCCGAGATCCTCGCGGCGAAGAACGATGTCACCCTGCCCGGCGCAGTCAGCGTGACCCGGGCCAAGGAAGCCGAGCAACTGGCCCGGTCCCTGTAGGAGCGCATACCAGGCTGCTATTTATTGCCAACGCTCCAGGTTTTGCTGCAGCAGTTGCTCCGGCAACGCCCCGGCAACGATCTTTTCCATCTCCCTCGCCAGCGCCTCACGCAGCTTCGGCTGGTTGCAGGGCGAGTCATGCGACAGCGCCAGGTACAGCCCTTCGCTGGATATCGGTGGCTCCAGCACCTGCAAAGTGTCGGCAATCCCCAATGTGCGCGCCAGCGCCAAGCCGGGATACTGCTCGTACACCACATAATCGCTGCGCTTGTGCATCAACTTCTCGAATGCCTGCCTGGCACCGGGTACCGCTTCGAGGGTGAGGTTGGTCCTGGCGTAGTCGTCGAACTGCTGGCCGTGGCTGTTGTTGACCAGCGTGCCACCTTTGCGCCCCTTCAGGTCGGCCCATTGCCGGTAGGCAAAGGTATTGTCCTGGCGCACCCAGACAACACTTGGGGTATGCAGGAATGCCGGGGCAATGAAGTCCATCTGTTGCCGGCGGGCCTCGGTCAGGAAATACCCGGCCATCAAATCGATCCGGCCCGTGCGCACTTCTTCCTGGGCGCGCGACCACGGCCCGCCGTAGACCACCTCGATTTCCAGCCCCAGCTGCTTGCCCAGGTACTTGAGCAGGTCGGCATTGGCACCGATCAGTTGCTGGGGGTTCTGCGGGTCGCGCCACAGGTAGGGGGGGTATTCCGGGTTGCCGGTGGCAGTCAGCCGCCGGCATTCCTCATGCGCTACCGCCGCCAGCGGCAGCAGCAGGCACGGCAGCAGCAACAAGGCGTGGCGAAAGCAGCGCTCGATCATCGACAACCCTCGGCACATGTGACATCCGCAGACCCGGAGCGGTGGCCAAAGGCTGCCACATCCTGTGGTCGACTGCAGCACCCATCTGTGCGTGCTGTAGACAGTCTGGACCATGTATGGCCATCAGGTTGGCCTTTTATCGGCCGAGCGGCCCTCGTACTTCAGGCCCCCTGCCGACGCATCGCCAGGATCGCCGCGCCAAAACCGATGAAGGTGGTGCCCACCACCCGGCTCACCCAGCGCGACAGCGACGGCCGGGTCAGCACGCCCTTGGCCCGCGCTGCCAGCGCGGCATACAGGCTCAGCGAAACCAGCGACAACGCCACGAATATCCCGGTCAGGATCAGGAATTGCGGCAGCAGCGCCGCCCCCTGGTCGATGAACTGCGGGAACAGTGCGGTGAAGAACATGGTCGCCTTGGGGTTGGTCACTGCCGTGAGGAAGGCCGACTTGTAGAGTTTCAGCGGCGTGGGCCGGACCTTGGCCACACCCTCTGCGGCGCCCTGAGCCAGCATCGGGCTCTTTTTCAGCAATTGCCGCGCCCCCAGGTAGAACAGGTAGCCCGCCCCCAGGATCTTCACGGCGTTGAACAGCATTTCGGAACTGGCCAGCAGCGCGCCCAAGCCCAGCATGGCTGCAGCAGAAAGGCAGAACAGGCCCGAACCATTGCCCAGCGACGACCAGATCGCGCTGCGCTGGCCATGGGCCAGGCTGTTGTTGATGGCCATCAGGGTGGCAGGGCCGGGGCTGGCGATCGCGATGGCAGCGACCAGGGTAAAGGCAAACAGCGAGTGAGAATCCATTTTCAGGCTCGTCAGACAATCAGGAAAGGCCGCGCACAGGGTGCGCAGGTTCAGTCGGCATTCTGCCGCTTGGCCGCCTTCTTGGCGATAGCCTTCATCCGCGTTGCCGCCCGCTGCACGGTGGCCATCTTCTCGGGGCGCTTCATGCCCCGCCATTTGCGGATTTCGTCACGGGTGCGACCACAGCTCACGCACAGCTCGCTATTGAGCTGGCACAGCGAGACGCAAGGGTTGTCGATGTCTTTGGCCATGCCGCCACTCAGCCAGGCATTTCTGCCCGCGCACGCTCGGCGGCGCCGTGGAACACCTGGCGCACTTCCTCGGCCTTGATCTTGCTGACCGACCTGGCAGCCAGCAGCTCGTCGACCACGCGCAAGCCCTGTTCCAGGGCGGTGGCCAGTTGCTCGGGGTCGGAGGCGTCAGCGATATCACCCAGATAAGGAGCGATGAGATACACGTAACGGTCCTGCAGCTTGAGCGCTTCCAGCGCGTCGAGGGCTTTCTGGAACCGATCGGCAGCGGCAGGGCTCATGCTCAATTTATCGAAATGAATCAGGCTCACACGGTCAGTGGCCATTTGGACGAATCTCCGTTTCCTGGTACGGCCAGGCCCACAAGCAGCAGCGCTTCTACGGTGCTCGGATGTGCAGGCCCGGGGAATGCCCATCAGGGTACCAGAACGCGAAGCAGAAAGGGCCATCGCCCCCAGAACTAAAAGTATTTGGCAGGTCGCGTAATGGACGCCCCGGGGCGTTATCGGGACAGGAGCCGCCGTTTCGTGCACAGGATAATCCCGCCAGCAATCTCCCGGCCGAGGCAGTCATCGAACTCGGTAGCCCACACAACAACAAGCCTGCACCTGCAGGTAAGCCAGAAAGGGGCCTCATCATTCATGGCAAAGGAACACATCACCGAAACGCTCGACCTTGGCGTGACGGACCCCTCGAAAACCGCAGAAGCGCGCCAGGACCGGCGTTTCGAGGGCAAGATCGACTGGATCGTCTTTGGTTTCACCAGCCTCCTGGCAATCGCTTTCGTCCTCTGGGGCTTCCTCAACCAGGCCAGCCTCGCCAGCAGCGCCTCCAGCGCGCAATCCTGGGTCATTCTCAACTTCGGCTGGTTCTTCGTGCTCACCTCCACGCTGTTCGTGGTGTTCGTGCTGTGGCTGGCGGCCAGCCGTTACGGCCGGGTCCCGCTGGGCCGTGATGGCGAACAGCCAGAATTCCGTACGGTGTCGTGGGTGGCGATGATGTTCAGCGCCGGCATGGGCATCGGCCTGATGTTCTTCGGCGTTGCCGAACCGCTGTCGCACTATGTGTCGCCACCGCCTGGGACGGCCGCCGGGCAATCCAGCGAAGCGATGCAGGTGGCCATGGCCACCACGCTGTTCCACTGGACCCTGCACCCCTGGGCCATGTATGCCATCGTCGGCCTGGTGATTGCCTATGGCACCTTCCGTCGCGGCCGCTCGCAGCTGATTTCCGCCGCCTTCCGGCCGTTGATCGGCAAGCATGCCAACGGCCCGCTCGGCCGCCTGATCGACATGATGGCGATCTTCGCCACGCTGTTCGGCTCGGCGGCCTCGCTGGGCCTGGGCGCGCTGCAGATCGCCGGTGGCCTGGAATACAACGGCTGGATCGAAAGCCCCGGCAAGCTGTTCTACATCTCGATCATCACCCTGCTGACCATCGCCTTCGTCACCTCGGCGGTGTCGGGCATCGGCAAGGGCATCCAGTGGCTGTCCAACACCAACATGGTGCTGGCGCTGGTGCTGGCGCTGTTCGTGTTCATGGTCGGCCCGACCCTGCTGATGCTCAACCTGCTGCCAACCTCGATCGGCATCTACGTCAAGATGCTGCCGGAAATGATGGCCCGCACCAACGCCAGCGGCGGTGAGCAGATGAACAGCTGGCTGGCCGGCTGGACCGTGTTCTACTGGGCCTGGTGGATTTCCTGGACGCCGTTCGTGGGCATGTTCATCGCCCGCATCAGCCGCGGCCGCACCATCCGCCAGTTCGTTACCGGGGTGCTGCTGGTACCGAGCCTGGTCAGCCTGGTGTGGTTCACCATCTTCGGCGGCGCGAGTATCGACGCCCTGCGCGAAGGCGCCTTCCAGCTGGCCAATGGTGCGGTCAACAGTAACCACGCGCTGTACCAGTTGCTGGACAGCTACCCGCTGGCCTCGGCGACATCGGTGCTGGTGATGGTTCTGGTGGGTATCTTCTTCGTCTCCGGTGCCGATGCGGCCTCGCTGGTGATGGGCACGCTGTCGGAGCACGGCACCACCACGCCATCGCGACGTACGGTGATCTTCTGGGGCGCACTGACCGGTACGGTGGCGGCGATCATGCTGGCAATCGGCGACCCGCGCGACCCCGGCGAGGCGCTGACCGGCCTGCAGAACCTGACCATCGTCGTGGCCCTGCCGTTCGTGGTGGTGATGGTGCTGCTGTGCCTGGCGCTGTACCGCGACCTGCGCAAGGACCCGATGATGCTGCGCCACCTGCGCGGCAACGAACTGATCGAGAAGGCCGTGCTGTATGGCGCGGTGAAGCATGGCGAAGAGTTCTACATCGTGGTGCAGGAGAAGAAGACTTCGGCCAAGCCGGCGTCGGCAGAGGCCGAAGTGACCGGCAACTGATCGGGCAAGCTCGCTCCCACAGGGACCGCGTGAGCCGGAGCCTGCGCCGTACCTTGTGGGAGCGGGTTTACCCGCGAAGCAGGCGGCGCGGTGGATGGCACCGGCTTTGCCGGTGTTCGCGGCTAAAGCCGCTCCTACACAGGTACGGCGCAGGTTTCAGGTGCCCAATCAATCGCGCAGGAAGCTTTCCTCGAACGGGTAATGGGTCAAGAGCTCATACCCATCCTCGGTCACCAGCAACTGGTTCTCCAAGTTGATCCCGTCACGGCCGCCCACTTCGCCCACATAGGCCTCCACGCACAAGGCCATGCCCGGCTGCAGTTCGCCTTCGTAGCCATAGGACTCGAGGTCTTCCGGGTAACGAATGCTCGGGTACTCATCGCATAGCCCCACCCCATGGAACATCACGCCGTAACGCTGCGCGCGGCAGCTCTCGGGCAAGCGGTGGCCGTTGCGGGTGAGTTCGGTGAAGCGCACGCCAGGCTTGACCATTTCGGCGTTGACGTGGATGTGTTCATGGGCAATGCGGTACAGGCGCTTCTGCTCAGCCGTGGGCTCCAGGCCACCGCAGATCCAGCTGCGCGACATGTCCACGCAGAAGCCATATACACCAATCAGGTCGGTGTCGAACGACAACAGTCATCATGGCGTGCGGATTTCCTGGTTCTACAAAAACTCATGGTCAAAAGCACGCTCACCCCGATCAGCCCTCAATCAAGATGCCTTCACTGTCGTAATCAGCCCTTCAACGCCGCCTCTATCCTGGCCACATCGATCTTGCCCATCTGCATCATGGCCTCGAACGCCCGCTTGGCCGCTGCCCGGTCGGGGTGCCCGATGGCTTCGATGAGGATGCGCGGGGTGATCTGCCACGAAATCCCCCATTTGTCCTTGCACCAGCCGCAGACGCTGGCCTGGCCGCCATTGTTGACAATGGCATCCCACAAGCGGTCGGTCTCGGCCTGGTCCTCGGTGCTGACCTGAAATGAAAAAGCCTCGCAGTGCGTGAAGGCCTTGCCTCCATTGAGCCCCAAGCAGGGAATGCCCATGACGGTGAATTCGACCGTGATCACGTCGCCCTCCTTCCCCGACGGGTAATCACTCGGTGCCTTGTGCAGCGCGATTACCTTGCTGTCGGGGAAGACGCTGGCATAGAAGTTGGCTGCCTCCTCGGCATCATTGTCGTACCAGAGGCAGATGGTGTTCCTGGCAGTCATGGTCTTGCTCCATGAATGAATGTGAACTCCAGAGTCTAGCCCCGGCAAGCAGGGTGAATTCACAGGATCGACAAGGGGTACTCCACGACATTTTCCTCATTGGCAATGCAGCAAAGCCAAGCCGGGCCCTGCAACATCCTGCAGACATTTCCGACGTCAGGTAGTGAACCCGCCTACAAAAAAACGGTCTTTCGCTGACGGTCAACTCACCGACCGGTTCATCGGCCCAGTCACCGGGCCTACTTTTGTCCTGTTTCAGCGAAGACCCAACATGCCCGATTCCCGCCCAACTGCTTCCGCCCTCACTGCCCTGCGCGGCGGCCTGATCGCCACCCTGGTGGCCCTTGCCGCACCGGTGCACGCCGAAGAGCCTGCCAGCGACGCACGCTGGGTCAGCGATAGCCTGAGCACCTACGTGCGCAGCGGCCCCACCGATGGCCACCGCATCGTCGGTACGCTCAAGTCCGGGCAGAAGCTGACCCTGATCGGCAGCCAGGGCAACTACAGCCAGGTGCGCGGGCAGAACGGCGATCTGGTGTGGATTCTCAGCAACGACCTGCAGTCAGTGCCAGGCCAGAGCGAGCGCCTGCCGCAGCTCGATGCCCAGGTCGCGGACCTGACCGGGCAGTTGAAAAACATCGACGACAGCTGGAAGAGCCGCGTGCAGGGCATGCAGGAAACCCTGGATTCACGCAAGAAGCTGATCGACGAACTGGAGGCGCGCAACAAGGCGCTGAATGAACAGCTCGACCAGAGCCAGTCGCAGCTGCGCGATACCCAGGCCCGCCTGGGGGACGAGAACAAGCAGGTGATGATGCGCTACATGGTGTATGGCGGCAGCATTGCCGGCGCGGGCTTGCTGCCGGGGCTGATCCTGCCGGCGCTGACCCGTGGGCGCAGGAAGAACGATCGCTGGTTCTGACTGGGCTTTCCTGCACTGGCCTCTTCGCGGGTAAACCCGCTCCCACAGGTACCGCGCTGGCCTTGAGCCTGTTGGAGATGCTGTGGGAGCGGGTTTACCCGCGAAAGGGCCAGGAAGCGCTTATCTGCTACGTGCCTTGTTGTAGATAGTCTTGGCCTGGTCGGCCGAGGCCTGACACTGCTTCATATCACCCTTGCTCTGAGCATCCTTGGCATTTTGCAGGTGGACTTTGAAGTCATGGGCCATGCCGCCATGCATTGCCTGGCCACTGGCCTTGTCGAAATCCTCAAGTTCCTTGATCTTGGCCGCACAGTTGCTCGCTGGGTCTGCGTGTGCGGCAAAACTGAGGACCGAGGCAATCACCAGCAAGGGTATGCATTTCGTGGATTTCATGGAGCGTTCTCCTGGAAAACCTGAAGGGTCGTCGAGATGACATTGGCTCGACGCAGCAAACAGCATAGTCGGCCATACGCCACGGCGCCTCGGCTCGACCCGGGGGCTATGCCCCCTCGGCAAACAGGAAATCGATGAACACCCGTACCCGCAGCGGCATGTGCCGGGCCTGGGGGTAGATCAGCATGAACGGCCGCGAAGTGCCGCCAAACTCGGCGAGCACTTCCACCAGTTCGCCACTGGCCAGTGCGTCCTGCACGGTAAAGCGGTAAGCCTGCATCAGCCCGCCGCCGTGGCGCACCAGCGTGGCGGTGGCGAGGAAGTCGCCCAGGCAGGTGAACCCACCCTGGGTTTCGATCTCCACCTGCTGGCCATCCTGAAGGAAGCTCCACGGCGGGCGGCGGCCACTGCTGGGCAGTTCGAACTGGATGCACTCATGTTGCAGCAAGTCGTGCGGTGTTCGTGGCGTGCCGGCACGGGCCAGGTAGCCCGGCGTGGCCACCACCACCAGTTCGGCATCTTCCAGGCGACGCGCCACCAGCCGCGAATCGGCCGGCTCGCGACCACGAATGGCCAGGTCGAACGGCTCCTCGGCAAAGTCGACGTTGCGGTTGCTGACATGCACATCCACCTGCACCTTTGGGTAGCGCTGGCGAAACCGCGGCAGCAGCGGCAACAGCCGGTGATGGGCATAGGGCGTGGGTGCACTGATACGCAGGCGGCCGCTCGGCTCGACCTGCCCGCCCGTGACCTGGCGCTCGGCCTCGACCAGTTGCCCCAGTGCCTGCCGGCATTGCTGGTAATAGGCCTGGCCGGCTGCGGACAGGCGCATCTGCCGGGTGGTGCGGACGAACAGGCGCACGCCCAGGCGCTCTTCCAGGCGCGCCACGCTGCGGCTGACCGCCGCCGGCGTAACGCCGGCCTCCGTGGCCGCGGCAGTGAAGCTGCCGCTGTCGGCGGCCAGGCAGAACAGTTCCAGGCTGCCCAGTTGCAGGTCATCGAAATGGCGGGTCATGACGGCTCGATTGATTACATGGTGTATCGATTGAAATGCCCCGTGCCTCATTTTTCAAGTGCTGATTGCAACCTACAGTGGCTTCACACCGAGCCCATGGCTCACTTCACTGGAGATCATGCACATGAACACGCCACGCACCGTCATCATTACCGGGGCCTCGAGCGGCCTGGGTTTCGCCCTGGCCGAGGCATTCCTCGAACGCGGCGACAACGTGGTCGGCAACGCCCGTAGCCAGGCCCGCCTTGAGCAAGCCGCCGCCCGCCTCGGCAACCCATCGCGCTTCATCGGCGTGGCTGGCGACATCGCCGAACCGGGCACGGCGCAGCGCCTGTTCGCCAGCGCCGAGCAAGCCTTTGGCGGGGTCGACCTGCTGATCAACAACGCCGGCATCTTCATTGCCAAGCCATTTGCCGAGTACAACGAAGCGGATGTCGACGCCCTGGTCGGTACCAACCTCAAGGGGTTCTTCTACCCGGCCCAGGAAGCGGCGCGGGTCATGACCAGGCAAGGGCATGGGCAGATCATCGCCATCACCGCCTCCATCGCCTTGCAACCGGACACCCGCGTGCCGGCCCTGCTGCCGGTACTGGTCAAGGGTGGCCTGAACCAGGCGGTGAAAGGCCTGGCACTGGAACTGGCAGCCAGCGGCGTACAGGTGAATGCGGTGGCACCGGGGATCATCGAAACACCGCTGCATGGCGGCAACACACAAGGCATGGGCGCGCTGTCACCCAGTGGCCGCACCGGCTTGCCACAGGATGTCGTGGATGCAGTGTTGTACCTGGCCGATTCACGCTTCGTCAGCGGCGTGATCCTGCCGGTGGATGGCGGTAGCACCGCTGGCACCTGGCACTGACAGAGGAGCGAGAACCATGCCCTATGTCCATATTCGCGTAACCGATGAAGGCGTGAGCGCTGAGCACAAGCGCCAGTTGATCGAACAGACGACCCGCATGCTGCAGCAGGTGCTGGGCAAGCCGCCGGCCAGTACCTTTGTGGTGATCGAGGAGGTGCCGACCGATAACTGGGGGGTTGGCGGGGAGACAGTGACCGCGCTGCGGGCCCGAGAGCGGGGTTGAAACCTGGGGCCGCTGTGCGGCCCTTTCGCGACACAAGGCCGCTCCTACAAGAGGTCGCGTTCCCTTGTAGGAGCGGCCTTGTGTCGCGAAAGGGCTGCAAAGCAGCCCCAGGGCCCTCACTGGCGCAACCGCTCCAACGCCTGCAACACATATCCAGTGGCCCGCTCCACCTGCCCTTCCCGGCAAGCAATGCCCAGTTGCCGCCACAACCCCGGCCGCAGCGGCCGGCGGGCGATGCGCCGGTCCAGCTCGGCCGACTCCCCCTCCTGCGGCAACAATGTCGCCCCATACCCGGCCCCGACCAGGCTCTTGATCGCATCGTTGTAGTTCAGCTCGATTCGCGGCTCGGGGTACAACCCCGCTGCCGCGAACCACTCGCCGGTCACCCGCGAAAGCTGGGTGCTGCTGTCGTTGAGGATCAACGCCCGCTGCGCCAGCCAGGCCGGCGTAACCTTGGCCGGTGGCTGCCAGTCGGCCGGCACGTAGGCCAGGATCGGGTCGCGCCGCCAGGGCGTAACCGCAAGCCCTTTGCCGGCCACCTGTGGCAAGGCCACCAGGCCGATATCCAGCGTGCCCTCGCGCAAGCGCGCCAACGAGGCCTGGGAGGTCAGCACCTGTACCTGCACATCGATCCCCGGGTGCACCGTACGCAAGTGCTCCAGCGCTTGCGGCAGCAGGTGGGCGATGGCACCGGTGGAAGCGCCCAGGCGCACCCGGCCGGTCAGGCCCTCGACCTGTCGGCGCACTTCATCCAGCGCAAGGTCGGCGTCGGCCAGCAGGCGGCGGGCACGGGCCAGCAGGGTTTCGCCGATGACCGTGGGCCGCACCTGGCCGCGGGTGCGGGTAAGCAACGGGGCGCCGATGCGCGCCTCCAGCTCGGCCACGTGCAGGCTGATGGTGGGCGGTGCCAGGTTGAGCTGGCGGGCGGCTTCGGCAAAGGAGCCCAGGTCGGAGATGACCACCAGGGTGCGGAGGCGATCGAGGCTGATTTCGCGCATGGGCCAAACTCATTCAGAAAAGATGAACATATCGATCATCATATTCAAATTTTCTTTACCAGAGCCACAAGCGAGCATAGGCCATCCCTCCCCGACCGGACTTTGACCATGCACACCCCTGTTGTCTTCATCGACGGTGACCAAGGCACCACCGGCCTGCAGATCCATGCCCGCCTGCAAGGCCGCAGCGATCTGCGCCTGCTGACCCTGCCCGAAGCCGAGCGCAAAGACCCGCAACGGCGCCGCGAGGCAATTAACAGCGCCGACATCGCCCTGCTGTGCCTGCCCGACGATGCCGCCCGCGAGGCCGTGGCGGCGATCCACAACCCGCAGGTACGGGTGATCGACGCAAGCTCCGCGCACCGCACCAGCCCAGGCTGGGTCTATGGCCTGCCGGAGCTCGACGAGCAGCAAGCCGAGCGCATCGCGCACAGCAAGCGCGTCAGCAATCCCGGCTGCTACCCCACCGGCGCCATCGCCCTGTTGCGCCCACTGGTCAAGGCCGGCCTGCTGCCAGCGGATTACCCGCTGAACATCCACGCCATTTCCGGCTATTCCGGTGGCGGCCGCGCCGCAGTCGAACGGCATGAACAGCCCGCCGCCGGCAAAACCCCGGCCCTGCAACTGTACGGCCTGGAACTGGCGCACAAGCACGTGCCGGAAATCCAGCAGCACGCCGGGCTGTCGGCGCGGCCGATGTTCATGCCCGGCTACGGTGCCTACCGCCAAGGCATCGTGCTGAGCATCCCGCTGCAGTTGCGCCTGCTGCCCGGCCAGGTCAGTGCCGAACAGCTGCAGGCCTGCCTGCAGCAGCACTACCAGGGTGCCCGCCACGTCCAGCTGATGCCCCTGCACCAGCACGGCGCAGCGCCGAACCTCGACCCCGAGGCGTTGAACGACAGCAACGACCTGCGCCTGGCGCTTTACGCCAACCCTGAGCATGGCCAGGTGCTGCTGACCGCAGTGTTCGACAACCTCGGCAAAGGTGCCTCCGGTGCGGCGGTGCAAAACCTCGACCTGATGCTCGGTGCATTGCAGGTACAAGGCTGATCGGCAAAACCGGTTAGACTGTACAGCCCGCGCCCGCATGGCGCGGGCCGTCCATCTACCCGCCGGAGCCCGCCCCCCGATGTTCATCCTGAGCCGCCTCGACAGCGTGCCGCCTGAATCTTTCCAGAACCAGATCCGCGAACTGGTGATCCACCACGTCGGCGAACTGAGCAGTGTCGCCATCAGTGCCGACAACCCGCTGTACCCGCTGTACCAGTACGGCGTCGGCATGGAGGTGCACCAGTACCTGCAAGCACTGGACGGCACCCGCGGCCTGGCCGTGACGCTGACCCTGGCGCTGGATGCCGAGGCACCGGACCAATTGCTGGGGTTTGCCCTGTCGCTGCCGGCCGAGGACGATGAACAGGCCTGCGCCCTGGCATTCCTCGCCGTGCGCGCCAGCCATCGTCGCCAGGGCATCGCCCGCGCCCTGCTGGGCGACCTGCAGGCACGCCATGCCTGCGTCGAGCTGAATGCCTTTGCCAGCCAGGTACCGTGGTTCGAGGCGATGGGCATGCAGGTGGTGGCCGCCAATGGGCCGCAGGTACTGATGAGCAGTACCGGGCGGGCTAGCGGCGCGCTGATCGGGCGGCTGGATATTGCGCCGATCTACCAGACGGCGGAAGTGATGCAGATCCATACCTACCTGCTCAACCAGCAGGGTGAGGATGCGATGATCGAAGCGGAACAGATGCGCGATGAGCGGCTGGACGAACTGACCGCTCAGGCCCAGGAGTGTGTACGGCAGCGCAAGACCGTGCATTGATCCGAGGGCCTGTGGGAGATTGCCCAGCCCTTTGGGCTGCGCTGTCGCACAGATAACTGAATTCGCAAGCGATCCTCGTACCCTGTGGGAGCGGCTTTAGCCGCGAAGAATCCAACGCGGTGCATGGCACCGGCTGCGCCGGTGTTCGCGGCTAAAGCCGCTCCCACAGGGTCCCTGTTAATTCAATGAGTTATGTGCAGTTCTATGGGAGCGGGTTTAGCCGCGAAGAAGCCCCACTGGCCCCTCAGCCATGCACCCAACGCCGATGCAGCCCACGCGCCAGGGCATCCAGCACAAACCCCAGCACCCCGATCAGCAGCACCATCGCCATCAGCTCGGAATACGCCAGCCGGTCGCGGGTATCGAGAATGAAGTACCCCAGCCCCGCACTCACCCCGAGCATTTCGCACGGCACCAGCACGATCCACAGGATGCCGATGGCCAGGCGCACGCCGGTCAGCACATGGCCGATCACCCCGGGCACGATCACCTTGCACAAGGTCTCCCGGCGCGTGGCACTCAAACTGCGGCTCAACTGCAACCAGCGTGGGTCCAGCTGCCTTACCCCGGCCGCCGTGTTCAGCAAGATCGGCCACAACGCGGCAAACGCCAGCAGGAAGTAGATAGGCTGGTCCCCCACGCCCATCAGCATCACCACCACCGGCATCCACGACAGCGGCGAGATCATGCGCAGGAACTGGAACGCCGGTGTGGTCGCAGCCTCCAGGTGCCGGTAGCTGCCCACCAGCAAGCCCAGCGGCACGCCGATCAGCAGCGCCAGCAGCAGCCCGACCAGGATACGCTTGAGGCTGACCCAGATATGCCCGTACACCTCGCCCTGCCCCAACAACTCGACCAGGCTGGCCAGGGTCGCTGCCGGCGAAAAGCGCGCCGACAGGCCATCGGCCTGGCCGAACAGCGCGACACCGGCCCACCACAACAGCAACAAACCCAGCAACCCGGCCAGCCCCAGGCCGGCATGAACGACATGCGTGCGCATCAGACCGCGAACTCCTCGCTACGCTCGAAGTTATCGGCGATGCCGAACACCGACGGCCCGCCAACGCTGGCGATGGCGTTGCGCACGAAGCGGTCGTCGACCAGGTCGCGGGCGGTCTGTGCCGGGTCCAGGCCGGCCAGGAACGCGCTGTCGCCCTCGATCAGGGTGGTTTTCAGGCGCTTGACCAGCTCTTCGGTGTAGCTGGGGAACGGGTAAGGCTGGAAATCGATGCGCTTTTCGTCCCAGTGCTGGTGGCGAATGGCGCCACTGGCAATGTAACCGGCACGGTCCTCGGCGGCCGGGGCCAGCACTTTGCCGAGCACTGCTGGTTCATGCGGGGTGTACTTGTTGGGGCCGGCCTTGGACAACAATGCGGCGGCCTCGGCGCGGTGATCACGGGTCCAGTGCTGGGCCTTGACGATGGCGTTGACCACCTTCTGCGACCACTCCGGGCGGTTGTTCAGGTCGTGCTCGTGCATGAACACCACGCAGCAGGCGTGGTTGCGCCACACATCGCCGGTAAAGCGCTGCACGCGGCCAACCTTGAGGTTCTCGGCCAGGGCGTTGAATGGCTCGGCGACGATATAGCCAGCGATGCGTTTGCTGGCCAGCGCCGGCGGCATGTCGGACGGCGGCAATACCAGCAGGTTGACTTCGTTGCCGGCCAGTGGCGCATTGGCCGGCTTCGACACCGGGGTCAGGCCGTTGTCGTTGAGCATCTGTTGCAGCACCACGTTGTGGATCGAGTACCAGAACGGGATGGCCACGGTCTTGCCGCCCAGCTGTTTCATGTCGCTGATGTCCGGGGACACGGTCAGGCCTGAACCGCCCACGTGGTTCCAGGCCACCACCTTGGCCGGCACCTTGCTGCCGTAGCGGGCCCATACGGTCATCGGCGACAGCAGGTGGATGACGTTGACCTGGCCAGAGATGAACGCCTCGATTACCTGCGCCCAGCTGCGCAGCAGCACCGGGCGCTCGGCCTTGATGCCTTCGGCCTCGAACAGGCCGTTGTTGTGCGCCACCAGCAGTGGCGTGGCGTCAGTGATCGGCAGGTAGCCGATACGCACTGGCGCGTCCGGCTCGGCGGCGGCACGGGCCTGCAGGCTCGACAGCAACGGCAGTGCTCCGGCGGCCGTGAGCATGGCGCCGAGCTTGAGGAAATCGCGACGCGAAGAAGAGGAACAGCAGTCATCCATGCACATGGACAGCCTCCGAGGGCAACGGGGTTGGGGTAGGTTCGACTGTGCGGCTTGCCCGCCGAAGGGTTTTGAGGATTTCGATGCGCAAGGCGCCCAGTTCCTCGACCCGCTGCGTCCGTGGTTGCGGCAGGTCGATGCGCCACTGGCCGAGGGTATGCGCTGGGTGGTTGCCCAGTAGCAGGACCCGGTCGGACAGCAGCAGGGCTTCGTCGATATCGTGGGTGATCAGCACCGCCGCCGTGTTGTGGGTGGCGATCAGTTGCAGCAGCAGTTGCTGCATGTCGGCCCGGGTCACTTCATCCAACGCGCCGAAAGGCTCGTCGAGCAACAGCACTTCGGGCTGGCGGGCCAGGCAACGGGCCAGCGCGGTGCGCTGGGCCATGCCGCCGGACAACTGCGCCGGGTACTGGCCGCGAGCATGGGCCAGGCCCACGGCGGCAATCGCATGGTCGATGCGGGCGCGCCGTTCGGCGGCGGCAAGTTTTGGCTGGCGGGCGAAGTCCAGGCCGAAGGCGACGTTCTTCTCCAGGCTCAGCCAGGGCAACAGGCTCGGGTCCTGGAAGGCCACTGCCAGGCGTGGGTGCGGACCCTGCAGCGGCTGGCCGTGCAGGGTCACGCTGCCACCGCGGGGCTGCTGCAGGCCGGCCAGTACCCGCAGCAGGCTGGACTTGCCGACCCCGCTGGGGCCGAGGATGGTCACCACTTCGCCGGGTGCCAGCTGCAGGTCGAACTGCGCCAGCACCGCCTGCCAGCCACCCTCGCGGGGGTAGCCCAGGCTGATGTCGCGGGCTTCGAGCAACACTTGGCTCATGCCGCGCCCGCCTGGCGTTGCAGTTCGGCGCGCAGTTGCACCAGGCTGGGCGTGACGATCGGCACGAAGGCCGACTCGCGCCAGCGGCGGGCAAAGCCTTCGCCATACTCGCTGAGGTAGGCCTTGCCACCACTGGCCTGCAACTCCAGTTGCACGGCGTCGGCAGCGCTTTCGGCCAGGGTGATACGCAGCTTGAACAAGGCTGCCGGCTGCTGCTGGAAGCGCCCATCGAGCAGGCCCTGCTTGAGCTCGCTCACGGTGTTTTCCAGGCGCTCGCCGAGCACCTGGCGTGCTTCGTCGAGGAACGAGGCACGGCCATGCAGGTGTGCCTGTACTTCCGCCAGCGCCCGCCGCGCCAGGCCAATGGCCATGCCGCACTGCAGCGCCAGGAACGCCGGGCGTACCCGGGGCAGGAACTCACGGGCATTTTCGTGCAACAACCAGCCACGCTGCAATTGCACCTGGTGGAAGGCCAGTGCCGCGGTGTTGCTCGACTGCAGGCCCATCAGTTGCAGGTCGTCGGAGCGCTCCAGGCCCTGCGCGTCGGACGGAATGGCCAGCACGAACGGTGCACCACCGGCTTCGTCTTCAATAGCCGCAGCCACCACGAAGCCGCTTTTGCGCAGGTTGGTCACCCAGTGCAGGCGCCCTTCCAGCTGCCAGCCATCGGCTTGCGGGCGCCCGCGCACCTGCAGCGCTTCGATGCCGGACAGGAACTTCATGGCATTGGACAGCCCGGTGGCGCCGGCCAGTTCGCCAGTCAGCAGGCGCGGCAACAGGCGCTCGCGCAGGGGCTGGTTGGGGCTGTGCAACAGGTATTCGATGAAGGCGCGCTGGCCCCAGCAGACGAACGCCGCTGCCAGCGAGCGGCTGGCGATCGCGGCAATGGCCTCGACCGCGTCGGTCACCTGCCCGCCCGTGCCGCCCAGGGCCGGGTCGACACCGACCCGCAGCAGCTGCGATTCGGCGATTTGCGCCAGCACCAGCTGCGGCTCGCACTGGCCGCGGTCAATGGCCTCGGCATTGGCATCCAGCCAGTGTCGAAATGCACAATCTTGCATGGTCTTGCTCCTTTGAAAACGCCGGGGCCGCTTGGCGGCCCATTCGCGGCACAAGGCCGCTCCTACAACGATCGCGGTACGACCGGTGTCACGCGCGGATCATGCAGAAGGTTGCCAGCGGTACTTGCCGAGCTCGTCATTGAGCGGCGTCTGGGCGAACACATTAGCAAAGTTGCACAGGGTTGCGAGGCTCACGCCCAGAATCACCTCCAGGGCGTTGCCTTCGCTGAAACCGGCTGCGCGGAAGGCCTGGTAAGTGGCCTCGCTGACATTGCCACGGGTGGCGATGACTTCGCGGGCGAACGCGGCCAGGGTTTCATACCGGGCATCGGGCAGCTCGCCACGGGCACGCAGGGCATCGACCACCTCCTGCGGCAGCTTGGCCTTGTTCAGGGCCACGGCCGTGTGGCCGGCCACGCAGAAGTCACAGCCATGCTGGGTGGCGGCAATCAGCTGCACCACTTCACGCTCGGCCAGGCTCAGTTCGGCTTTGCCGTTGAGTGCCGAAACGGTCACGTAGGTTTCCAGCGCCGCCGGGGCATTGGCCAGCACGCCCAGCAGGTTGGGGATGAAGCCGGAATTCTTCTGGGCGTTCTCGAGGAACGGACGGGCCGCTTCCGGGGCGCTCTGCAGCGTGTGTAAAGTAATGCGCGAGGACATGGAGTGGTCTCCTTTGATGGGTGTCACTACAGTCTGTTGGTTATAAGAACTACCCTCCATATTCATCAGTCGCCTTTCCTTGCTCTTGAGTCTTTGCATTAGATGATTTCGTCCAGCCACCTTGTCGATTGGTTATTAGAGGGCCTGGAGCTCGATGCCAGCCTGTTTCATGTGGGCCGCTACTGCGGCGGCTGGCACGCCAGCACCCAAGGCATGGGCCGGGCCAGCTTCCACCTGGTGGTGCAAGGGCATTGCTGGCTGCACATCGACGGCCAGCCCGAGGCACTGCGCCTGGAGGCCGGCGATGCGGTGTTCCTGCTGCGCGACCTCGGCTATCGCCTGGCCAGCGACCAGGACCCGGCCAGTGCCTGCGCCCAGCCACGCCAGCACATGCAGCCCATGGACGCCGATGCGGTCGATGGCGTGGGGCTGGTATGTGGTTTCTTCCACTTCAGGCCGGGCTTGTCGGCGCTGATTGTCGACGGCCTGGCCGACTGGATATTGCTGCGCGCCGATGAACCGGCCGGGCATGCGGCGCGGGCGTTGTTCGAGCTGATCCTGGAGGAATGCCGGCGCGCCGCCGGGCCGTCACAGGCGTTGCTGGAGCGGCTGACGCACTTGTTGTTCCTGTATGTGCTGCGCCAGCAGGTGCATGCCGGGCAATCGCTGGGCGGGCTGGTCGCCCTCGCCCGGCAACCGGCGTTTGCCGGGTTGCTGGAGCAGCTGATCGAGCAACCGGGGCAAGCGTGGACGCTGGAAAGCATGGCCGCCTGCACCGGGTTGTCGCGGTCGGCGTTTTTCAAGCGTTTCAATGAACTGGCGGGACAGTCGCCGGGGCAAGTACTGCTGGCGTTGCGCATGCGCCATGCCAGCCAGTTGCTGCGGGCGGGGCATACCGTGGAGCAGGTGGGGGCGCAGGTGGGGTATCAGTCGGTGGCGGCATTTACCCGGGCGTTCGCCAAGGCGGTGGGGGTGCAGCCGGGGGCGTATCGGCGGCAGCATGAGGGGCGTTAGCCTGCACTGGCCTCTTCGCGGGTGAACCCGCTCCCACAGGGATATCAGAATCTCTGGAACTTGTGGGGTACCTGTGGGAGCGGGTTTACCCGCGAAGAGGCCGGCACTGGCAGCAGATTCAGACCTGACTGACCGGAATATCCCCTGCCCCTTTGCCCTCCCGCCGCTCACCCATCCAGGCATTGACCTTCTGCCCGAACTCGGCCGGCGCCTTGCGCCCGAACCGCCGCGCCAGATCAAGGATGGTCTGCTGCGCCAAGGCCTCTTCCATGCGCTTCTGCGCACCCAGCATCACCGCATGGATCGCGCAAGTGCCCTCGGTCGCCCAACCCGGCGGCGAACCCTCGAACAGGCTGCAACGTTCGCGAACTTCGCGGCAGTCGAAGATCTTCTTTGGCCCATCGATGGCATTGACGATATCCAGCACGGTGATTTCATCCGACGGCCGCGCCAGCCGGAAGCCGCCACGCACGCCCTCGGTGGCGGCCACCAGCCCAGCACGGGCCAGCTTGGTAAAGACCTTGGCCAGGTACTCCTGGGGTACACCCTGCAACTCCGCCAGGTCGCGCACGCTGGACTCGCGCGAGTCGCCCCGCTCGTCCACCAGGAACAGCAGGCAATGGATACCGTATTCGACGCCAGCACTGTAGAGCGACATATCTATCTCCGACCAATCTTGTCGCAAATAATACGCCGATAGCATCCGCACCGCAAAGCGCAAAGCTGCCGCCGGTCGGCCTTGTTTTTCCCTTAAGCCCAGTAAATACAGCTATTCGAGCCGCGAAATGGTGGTGCGGAGTGTCGGCATGCGGGAAAAAAGACTTGCACGCACAAACTACGATCAATATAGTCGTAGTTATTCGAGAGGCACACAACCCGCCCTCGAAGCCCCTTTCGAACCTTGCGGAGCACCTTCATGAAATCGAACATCCTCATCATCGGTGCCGGCTTTGCCGGTGTATGGAGCGCCCTGAGCGCTGCGCGCCTGCTCGATCAGGCCCAGCGTGCCGACATCAACATCAGCGTCCTCGCTCCGCAGCCTGAACTGCGCATCCGCCCGCGCTTCTACGAGGCCGACGTGCACGGCATGAAAGCCCCGCTGGGCGAGCTGTTCGAAGCCGTGGGCATTCACTTCATTCCGGGCAACGCCGACAGCATCGATACCGAAGGGCGCAGCGTCAGCTACACCGACGCCCAGGGGCACCGGCAACAGATCGCCTACGACCGCCTGATCCTTGCCGCCGGCAGCCAGGTCGCACGCCCGGCAGTGCCTGGCCTGGCCGAACATGCATTCGATGTCGACCAGATGGAATCGGCCATGCGCCTGGAACAGCACCTGGTCGGCCTGGCCGCCCAGCCCGCTTCGCCTGCACGCAACACTGTGGTGGTCTGCGGTGGTGGCTTCACAGGTATTGAAACCGCCACGGAAATGCCTGCCCGCCTGCGTGCCATCCTCGGCGCCAGTGCAGCGGTGCGGGTGGTGGTGGTCGACCGCGGTGCGCAAGTTGGTGCGGCGCTGGGCGCCGGTATCACGCCGTCGATCATCGCCGCCTGCGAACAAGCCGGGGTCGAGTGGAAGGCCGGGGCCTCGGTGGTAGCGGTCGATGCCGGTGGCGTTACCCTGGACAACGGCGAGCATATCGCCAGCAACACCGTGATCTGGACCGTTGGCGTGAAGGCCAGCCCGTTGACCGCACAAGTTGCCGGCGAGCGCGACAACTTCGGCCGGCTGAAAGTGGACGGCCACCTGAAGGTGCTGGGCCAGGACCATGTGTACGCCACAGGCGATACTGCCTGGGCCGCTGTGGACGAGCTGGGCAACCACGCCCTGATGACCTGCCAGCACGCCATCCCCATGGGCCGCCACTCCGGCAACAACGCCGCGGCCGACCTGCTCGGCCTACAGCCGGTGGTGTACCGCCAGCCCAAGTACGTCACCTGCCTGGACCTGGGCGAATGGGGCGCGACGTTCAGCGAGGGTTGGGAGCGCGAACTGAAGCTGCACGGCCAGGAAGGCAAAGACCTCAAGCGCCAGATCAACTCGGTGTGGATCTACCCGCCAGCGGCTGATCGCGCCTTGGCACTGGCCGCTGCCGACCCGCTGATCGCGATCGTCTGACCGCAGCGAGGTGCAAGCTGAAATAACCGGGGCCGCATTGTGGCCCTTCGCGGGCATGCCCGCTCCCACAGGGATAGTGCAGCCTGCAAGGGCAACATGAAACCTGTGGGAGCGGGCGTGCCCGCGAAGGGGCGCAACGCGGCCCCAATACCTGCAACTACTCTCTATCAGTCATTGACACTCACAACCCGCCCCGCCTTCTCGGCAGCCTTGCCCCGGGTCGCCAGGCAGTAATACAGCGGCACCGTCACCAGCAGGCCGAACAGCCACGACAGGTCAGCCCCTTCGACGATATTGGAATACGGCCCCACATACAGCGACGTATTGGCAAACGGCAACTGCACCAGGATGCCGCAGGCATAGGCAATGATCGCGTGGTGGTTGAAGCGGCCATAGATGCCGCCGTCGGCACTGAAGATCGAGGCGATGTCGTACTGGCCCTTCTTGATCAGGTAGAAGTCGATCAGGTTGATCGATGCCCACGGTACCAGCACCAGCAGCAATGCCAGGATCAGGCCGATGAACTGGCCGATGAAGTCCGCCGAGGCATTCAGCGCGACCAGGCCGCAGCCCACCAGAATCACCGCAGCCAGCACCACCCGCACCTTGATGCTCGGCGTCCACTCGGCGATGAAGGTCTGGATCGCGGTCACGATCGACAGCACCGCGCCATACAGGTTGAGGGCGTTGTGGCTGATGATGTTGAGCAGGAACAGCACCATCAGGATCGGGCCCAGCCAGCCGGTGGCCTGCTTGACCGCGTCCATCGCATCGGTACCTTCCGGCACGCACAGCACCGCCACCGCACCAAAGCTGAAGCACAGGATGGTGCCCAGGGTAGCGCCGAAGTAGGTGGCCCAGAACGGCTTGGCAATGCCCACTTCACGCGGCAGGTAGCGCGAGTAGTCGGAGGTATACGGCGAGAAGCTGATCTGCCAGATGGTGCCCAGCGACACGGTGGCGATGAAGCCCGACAGGTTGAACGCGCCACGGCTGAAGAAGTCGGCCGGCAGTTCCTGGGCGAACATCATGATGAAACCGGCCAGCAACGCCGACCCCATCACCCAGGTACCGATGCGGTTGAGGATGTGGATGAAGCGGTAACCGATCACGCCAATGGCGGTGGCACTCAGCGCACCGATCACGATCGCGCCCGGCATCGGCACGCTCGGGGTGATGCCGTGGATGGTCTTGCCCGCCAGGACGATGTTGGAAATGAAGAAGCCGACATAGATCAGCGCGGTGAAGAACACGATCAGCAAGGCGCCGTAGCGGCCGAACTGGCCACGGCTCTGCACCATTTGCGGAATGCCCAGCTGCGGTCCCTGCGCAGAAGCAAGGGCAATGACCACGCCCCCGACCAGATGGCCCAGCACGATGGCGACCAGGCCCCACAACAGGTTCAGGTGGAACACCTGGACCACCATGGCGCCGGTGACGATGGGCAGTGGCGCGATGTTGGTACTGAACCAGAGGGTGAACAGGTCGCGCGCCTTCCCGTGGCGCTCGGCAGGTGGAACGTAATCGACCGTGTGATTCTCGACAAACTGGTGTTGCGACGACGGTTGGGACATAGGATTCAGCTCGAAAGGTCGTTTTTATCTTTGTAAGGAAACCGCATCTAGGCGGCCTCTCAGCTGCGGACCATATTATGGTATTCCAAACTTTTGACAACACTGATGCGTAGGAAAAAACGCCCACTGATCCGCTCGCGCAACCCCTGCGGCAAACCGCCTCACCGCTCAAAGCCACGGTATACGCGGGCTTGAGCCGTTCATCGCGCAATACCCTAGCTTGAAAATTCCGCTTGCAAAATAGGTATTACGGTATACCATCAGACACATCAACGATAAAAACCGCGGACCACCGCAGCCCTATAGAGGTACACCAGATGATCGACGCAACCGTCTACAAGCATGTCCTGGGCTCCTTCCCGTCCGGCGTTACCGTCATCACCACCCTGGACGACGATGGCTCGGTCGTCGGCCTGACCGCCAGCGCCTTCTCCTCCCTGTCGATGGACCCGCCGCTGGTGCTGTTCTGCCCCAACTACACCTCCGACTCCTACCCCGTGCTGATCAGGCAGAAGCGCTTCGCCATTCATCTGTTGTCCGGTGAACAGCAGGCCGAAGCCTATGCGTTCGCCAAGAAGGGCAAGGACAAGGCCAGTGGTATCGAGTGGTCCCTGAGCGAACTGGGCAACCCGATCCTGGCCGGTGCCACCGCGGTCATCGAATGCGAACTGTGGCGCGAATACGAAGGTGGCGACCACGCCATCATGGTCGGCAAGGTGCACAACCTGATCGTCCCTGAAGAGGCGCCACGGCCGATGGTGTACTGCCGCGGCAAGATGGCCAGCCTGCCGGCCTTTGCCTGAAGCCTATTCTGAATCGAGACCGCTGGTGCCAACCCTGCCAGGCGCCAGCCCCTTTCAAGCGTTGAGGAAAGCCCCATGAAATTTTCGTTGTTCGTGCACATGGAACGTTGGGATGAACAGGTCAGCCACCGCCAGCTGTTCGAAGACCTGACCGAACTGACCCTGATGGCCGAGAACGGCGGTTTCAGCACCGTGTGGATCGGCGAACACCACGCCATGGAATACACCATTTCGCCAAGCCCGATGCCGCTGCTGGCCTACCTGGCTGCGCGCACCGACAAGATCCGCCTGGGCGCCGGCACCATCATCGCGCCGTTCTGGAACCCGATCCGCGTGGCGGGCGAATGCGCCCTGCTCGACGTGATCAGCAATGGCCGCATGGAAGTGGGCCTGGCGCGTGGCGCCTACCAGTTCGAATTCGACCGCATGGCAGGCGGCATGCCGGCTACCGACGGCGGCAAGGCCCTGCGCGAAATGGTGCCGGTGGTGCGCAAGCTGTGGGAAGGCGACTACGCCCATGACGGCGAAGTCTACAAGTTCCCCACATCTACCAGCGTGCCGAAGCCGTTCAACGCCACCCCACCGATGTGGATCGCCGCTCGCGACCCGGACTCGCACAACTTCGCCGTGGCCAATGGCTGCAACGTCATGGTCACCCCGCTGATGAAGGGTGACGAGGAAGTGCTGGACCTGAAGAACAAGTTCCAGGCTGCCCTGGACAACAACCCAGGCGTGCCGCGCCCACAACTGATGGTGCTGCGCCACACCCACGTGCACAGCCCGGCCGAGCCGGAAGGCTGGAAAGTCGGCGCCCAGGCCATCTCGCGCTTCTACCGCACCTTCGATGCCTGGTTCGGCAACAAGACCACCCCGGTCAACGGCTTCCTCGAGCCGAGCCCGGAATCGAAGTTCGCCGAAGTGCCGGCGTTCGAGCTGGAGAACATCCGCAAGAACACCATGATCGGCACGCCGGAAGAGGTCATCGCGCGTATCAAGTACTACCAGGAACTTGGCGTCGACGAGTTCAGCTTCTGGTGCGACAACAGCCTGCCCCACGCCGAGAAGAAGAAATCGCTGGAGCTGTTCATCAAGGAAGTGGTGCCGGCGTTCGCCTGATTTCCCATTACCTGAAACATTGCGGGACGCGCCCGCTCCCGTGGGCCCCGTGGCCCGCGTGAGCGGGCTTTTTTTTGGGGATTGATCCGTTGCCTGTACCGGCCTCTTCGCGGGTAAACCCGCTCCCACAGGTATGGCGCAGACCATGAACCCTGTGGGGTACCTGTGGGAGCGGGTTCACCCGCGAAGAGGCCGGTACAGAACGCCACAAAAACCCCGATACACAGCGCCTTTCGTCCCCTCGCAAGAGAAATTTCCAGCCACCTCTTGCACAACAAATATTATGGTATACCATCAGACAACAAGAGCTGATAACCCTCACCAGGAGCCACCCATGAGTTTCGAAATCCGCAAGATCGTCACCTACTCCGAAGAGACCCGCATCGAAGGCGGCAAGGCCACCGACAAGCCGGTGACCATGGTCGGCCTGGCCGTCGTGATCAAAAACCCATGGGCCGGTCGCGGTTTCGTTGAAGATCTGAAGCCGGAAATCCGTGCCAACTGCTCGGACCTGGGTGCCCTGATGGTCGAGCGCCTGACTGCAGCCATCGGCGGCGCCGACAAGATCGAAGCCTACGGCAAGGCCGCAGTCGTCGGTGCCGACGGCGAAATCGAACACGCCTCGGCGGTGATCCACACCCTGCGCTTCGGCAACCACTACCGCGAAGCGGTACAGGCCAAGAGCTACCTGAGCTTCACCAACAAGCGCGGCGGCCCGGGCACCTCGATCCAGATCCCGATGATGCAGAAGGACGACGAAGGCCTGCGCTCGCACTACATCACCCTGGAAATGCAGATCGAAGATGCCCCGCGCGCCGATGAAATCGTCGTGGTCCTGGGCGCCTCCGACGGCGGCCGCCTGCACCCGCGCATCGGCAACCGCTACATCGACCTGGAAGAACTGGCTGCCGAAAAAGCCAACGCTCAATAACAACAACCAAGACGGGCCGGGGCGTGGCGTGCTTACCCGCCGCGCCCGACCTTCAAGGAGCGCCCTCCATGATTCAGCCTGTCGCTGAACGCACACCCGCCGGCACCAGCTACCTGTCCGTCGGCCAGGGCCAACCCGTGGTACTGATTCACGGCGTGGGCCTGAACAAGGAAATGTGGGGCGGTCAGTTCGTTGGCCTGGCCAACGACTACCGCGTCATCGCCTACGACATGCTCGGCCACGGCCAGAGCGCACTGCCAGCCGCGGACATCGGCCTGGAAGGCTATGCCGCCCAGCTCGCCGAACTGCTCGACCACCTGCAGATCGCGCAAGCCACCGTGATCGGCTTCTCCATGGGCGGCCTGGTCGCCCGGGCGTTCGCCCTCGGCTACCCGCAGCGCCTGGCCGCACTGGTAGTGCTCAACAGTGTGTTCAACCGCACCCCCGAGCAGAGTGCCGGCGTTATCGCCCGCGCCGCCCAGGCTGCGCAGCTGGGCCCCGACGCCAACGTCGACGCCGCGCTCGACCGCTGGTTCAGCCGTGAATACAAGGCTGCCAACCCGGCGCAGGTCGCCGCCATTCGCCAGGTGCTGGCGAGCAACGACCCGCAGGGCTACCACACCACTTATTCGCTGTTCGCCACCCAGGACATGTACCGCGCCGCCGACCTGGCCAGTATCCAGGTGCCGACGCTGATCGCCACCGGCGAACTCGACTCGGGCTCCACCCCGGCCATGACCCGCCAGCTTGCCGCCAGCATTCCTGGCGCGCACAGCGTGGTCCTCGCCGAGCAACGGCATATGATGCCGGTGGAAGCACCGCGTGAAGTCAACAAGATGCTGCTGGACTTCCTCGCGCAAGCCCGCACCCTCACCGAATCCGCCAAGGGGATTGTTGCATGACCCTCGTTCGTTTCCAGATGTGCATCGACGGCCAATGGCGCGATGCCCAGAGCGGCAAGACCTTCGACAGCCTCAACCCGGCCACCGCCCAGGCCTGGGCGCAACTGCCCGACGCCGACGAGGCCGATGTGGAGCTGGCCGTGCAGGCCGCCCAGCGTGCCTTCGACAGCAAGGAGTGGCGCAGCATCACCGCCACCGCGCGCGGCAAGCTGCTGCGTCGCCTGGGTGACCTGATTGCCGAAAACAAGGAACACCTGGCCCAGCTGGAAAGCCGTGACAACGGCAAGCTGATCCGCGAAACCCGCGGCCAGGTCGGCTATCTGCCGGAGTTCTTCCACTACACCGCAGGCCTTGCCGACAAGCTTGAAGGCGGCACCCTGCCGCTGGACAAGCCCGACCTGTTCGCCTACACCGTGCACGAGCCGATCGGCGTGGTGGCCGGGATCATCCCGTGGAACAGCCCGCTGTACCTCACCGCAATCAAGCTGGCCCCGGCCCTGGCCGCCGGCAACACCATCGTGCTCAAGCCGTCCGAGCACGCCTCGGCGACCATCCTCGAGCTGGCCCGCCTGGCCCTCGAGGCCGGCTTCCCGGCCGGTGTGGTCAACGTGGTCACCGGCTACGGCCCCAGCACCGGCGCGGCGCTGACCCGCCACCCGCTGGTGCGCAAGATAGCCTTCACCGGCGGCGCCGCCACCGCCCGCCACGTGGTGCGCAGCAGCGCCGAGAACTTCGCCAAGCTGTCGCTGGAGCTGGGCGGCAAGTCGCCGAACATCATCTTCGCCGATGCCGACCTGGACAGCGCCATCAACGGCGCCGTGGCCGGCATCTATGCCGCCTCCGGGCAAAGCTGCGTGGCCGGCTCGCGCCTGCTGGTGCAAGACGAGATCTTCGACGAGTTCGTCGAACGCCTGATCGCTCGCGCCAAGCGCATTCGCATCGGCAACCCGCAGGACGATGCCAGCGAAATGGGCCCCATGGCCACCGCGCAACAGCTGGCCGTGGTCGAAGGCCTGGTGGCCGCTGCCAAGGCCGAAGGTGCCAAGCTGCACATGGGCGGCAAGCGTGCCGAGGTCGAGGGTGACGGCTGGTTCTACGAGCCGACCCTGTTCGAGTGCGACAGCAACTCGATGACCATCATGCAGGAAGAGGTGTTCGGCCCGGTTGCCGCGGTAATCCGCTTCAAGACCGAGGAAGAGGCCCTGGCCATCGCCAACGACTCGCAGTTCGGCCTGGCCGCCGGCATCTGGACCCGCGACCTGGGCCGTGCCCACCGCCTGGCCCGCGACGTGCGTTCGGGGATCATATGGGTCAACACCTACCGTGCCGTGTCGGCCATGGCGCCGATCGGCGGGTTCAAGAACAGCGGCTACGGCCGTGAGAGCGGCATCGATTCGGTGCTGGCCTATACCGAGCTGAAGACGGTGTGGATCAACCTGTCCACCGCGCCGATGCCCGACCCGTTTGTGATGCGCTAAGAGGTAGCACAAGATGATCGAACCAGGCATCTACAAAGACGTGATGGGCTCCTTCCCGTCCGGCGTCACGGTGGTCACCACCCTCGACGCCGACGGTGGCATCGTCGGCATCACCGCCAGCGCGTTCAGCGCGCTGTCGATCGACCCGGCGCTGGTGCTGTTCTGCCCCAACTACGCATCCGACACCTACCCCATCCTGCGTGACAGCAAGCAGTTCGCGATTCACCTGCTGTCCGCCGACCAGACCGCCGAGGCCTATGCCTTCGCCGGCAAGGGCAAGGACAAGGCCAAAGGCATCGACTGGCACCTGAGCGAGCTGGGCAACCCGCTGCTGGCCAAGGCCACGGCGATCATCGAGTGCGAACTGTGGCGCGAGTACGACGGCGGTGACCACGCGATCATCGTCGGCGCGGTGAAGAACCTGGTGCTGCCGGCCGAGCCGGTGACCCCGATGGTCTACCACAAGGGCAAGCTGGGCGCCCTGCCGCCCTTGGGTTGATAGACCGCGTTGGCTTCTTCGCGGGCTCGCCCGCTCCCACAGGTACAGCGCAGGTTTCAGCACCTGTGCAATCCCTGTGGGAGCGGGCAAGCCCGCGAAGAAGCCAACACCGATGACTCTGTTTTGATCCGGAGTACTGCACATGAGCAATGAAAAGTACGAAAAAGGCCTGCAGATCCGCACCCAGGTGCTGGGCGAGGACTACGTCAACCGCTCGATCCAGAACGCCGACGACTTCACCAAGCCGTTGCAGGAGCTGGTCACCGAATACTGCTGGGGCCACGTCTGGGGCCGCGAAGGCTTGTCGCTCAAAGAGCGCAGCATGATAAACTTGGCCATGATTTCCGCGCTCAACCGGCCCCACGAGCTCAAGCTGCACATTCGCGGCGCCTTGCGTAATGGCCTGAGCCGTGAACAGATTCGCGAGATCCTGCTCCAGGTCGGCATTTATTGCGGCGTGCCCGCGGCGGTGGACAGTTTCCGCCTGGCCCGCGAAGCGTTCGCTGAAGCCGATGCGGAGTCAACCCGTTAACACCGGGCTGTTCGAACCCACGCAAGGAGCACCCAAGGTTCGTGGTGCTGTTGCGGTTGCGGCCGGGCAGCCTCTTTAAGAGCGCACTTGATGAAACGCCAGCCACTCGACGACAGCTTCAAGGTCAACCGCAACCCCGTTACCCTGCGCGAAATCGTGCTCGACAAGCTGCGCGCCGCGATCATGAACTTCCACCTGCTGCCAGGCGACCGCCTGGTCGAGCGCGACCTCTGCGACCGCCTCGGCGTCAGCCGCACCTCGGTGCGTGAAGCCCTGCGCCACCTGGAGTCCGAAGGCCTGGTGGAATTCGCCGACGCCAAGGGCCCGCGCGTGGCCATCATCACCCTGGAAGACGCCCGCGACATCTACGAGCTGCGCTGCGTGCTCGAAGGCCTGATCGTGCAGCTGTTCACCCTCAACGCCAAGGCCAAGGACATCCGCGCCCTGGAACGCGCGCTGGAGGTCAACCGCGAAGCCCTCGAGGAAGGCGAACTGCAACAGGTGCTGGACTCGGTACAAGGTTTCTACGATGTGCTGCTGGAAGGCTCCGGCAACCAGGTGGCGGCCCAGCAGCTGCGCCAGTTGCAGGCGCGCATCAGCTACCTGCGCGCCACCTCGGTGTCGCAGGAGAACCGCCGCGGCGCCAGCAACCGCGAAATGGAAAAGATCGTCGAGGCGATCAAGAGCGGCGACCCGCTGGTTGCCCACCAGGCCTCGGTCGACCACGTCCGCGCCGCCGCCAAGGTGGCCTTGGACTACCTGCGCCAAAAGCAGGATGACAACGTCAAGGTGCGCGAGATGGTCGAGCCCCTGGCCTTGAAGGACCCACGCATATAAGCCACCCACAGGCCACCGATCATGCCCAACGCCCCGCGCTACTGCCCGCACTGCACCACGGAACTGGCCCGGGGCGTTCCCACAGGCGACACCCACGAACGCCTGCACTGCACCGGCTGCGGCTACATCCACTACATCAACCCGAAGATCATCGCCGGCTGCATCATCGAGCGTGATGGCAAGTACCTGCTGTGCCAGCGCGCCATCCCACCGCGCCCCGGCACCTGGACCTTGCCGGCCGGGTTCATGGAGGCCGGCGAAACCACCGAGCAGGCGGCCCTGCGCGAGGTCTGGGAAGAAAGCGGCGTACGCGCCGAAATCGTCTCGCCGTACTCGATCTTCAGCGTCCCGAAGATCAGCGAGGTCTACATCATCTTCCGCGCCATCGCCACCGAGGAAACCGGGCAGTACGGGGCGGAAACGCTGGCGTACAGGTTCTTCGAACCGGACGAGATCCCGTGGGACGAAATCTACTACCCGGCAATCCGGCAGATTCTCGAGCGCTATATCCTCGAGCGGCAGGCCGGGGTTTATGGCATCTACATGGGCAATGACGACACAGGCAAGGTGCACTTCATTCGCTAGCCTGTACCGGCCTCTTCGCGGGCCTGCCCGCTCCCACCTGTACGGCGCAAAGCTTGAGCAATGTGCTATCCCTGTGGGAGCGGGCAAGCCCGCGAAGAGGCCGGTACAGCCACCAAAAATTCTCGCCAAACGTCTATTCTGGATGCACCCTTAAGGCCTTACGCAAAAGGACCAGCAGAGCACATGGCAAAATGGCTAGACGGCGGCGGGCTGATGGCCGAGCGCATCCGCAACCACGATTGGGCCGCCACCACACTGGGCCCGCTGCAGCACTGGCCCGACCCGCTGAAAACCAGCCTGGCCCTGTGCCTGGCCTCGCGCTTCCCGCAAGCCGTGCTCTGGGGCCCTGACCTGCTCACCCTGCACAACGACGCTTTCTCGCCGATACTCGGGCAAAAGCCCTCGGCCCTGGGCATCCCCTTCCGCGCCGTGTGGCAGGAAGCCTGGGCCGACATCGGCCACATGGCCAACCGCGCCCTGGCCGGCGAGGCGGTGTACATCGAAGACTTCCCGCTCGTCATCGACCGCAACGGCGGCCCCGAACGGGCCTATTTCACCTTCTGCTACAGCCCCATCCGCGACCACGACGGCAAGGTGCTGGGCATGCTCGATACAGTCACCGAAACCACCGCCAGCGTGCTCGCCAACCAGCGCCTGAAATTCCTCGACGACCTTGGCCGCGCCGTGGCAGATGCCACCGACCCGGACCAGATCCTTGCCACTACCACGCGCATGCTGGTCGAGCACCTGCAACTGTCGAGTTGCGCCTATGCGGTGATGGAGCCCGACGAAGACGGTTTCACCATCTGCGGTGACGCTGTGGCGCCCGGCTCGCCGCATCTGTTGGGCCGCTATCGGTTGCAGGATTTCGGCAAGCTGGCGCTCGGCCGCCTGCGCAGTGGCCTGCCGTTGGTCATCCAGGACAACCTGAGCGAGCTGTCCCCCGAGGAAGCTGCCACCTTCCAGGCCATCGGCATTACCGCGACCATTTGCATGCCCCTGATCAAAGGCGGCCGGCTGACCGCGCTGATGGCCATCCACGACAAGGCGCCACGGGAATGGACCCACTATGAACAGGCGCTGATCAGCGAAGTCACCGAGCGCTCCTGGGCGCACGTCCAGCGGGTGCAGGCCCACATCGAAGTGCGCGAGGCCATGGCGGCACTGGAGGCGCTGAATGCCACCCTCGAACAGCGCGTGGATGAACGCACCAGCCAGTTGCTGCACACAGAAGCCGTGCTGCGCCAGGCCCAGAAGCTCGAAGCCATCGGCCAACTGACCGGCGGCGTGGCCCATGACTTCAACAACCTGCTGACCATCATTCGCTCGTCGCTGCATTTTCTGCAGCGCCCCAACCTCGATGCACAGCGCCGCGAGCGCTACCTCAAGACCATGTCCGACACTGTCGACCGCGGTACCAGGCTGACCGGCCAGTTGCTGGCCTTCGCCCGCCGCCAGGCCCTGAGCCCGCAAGTGTTCGAGGTTGGGCCACGGCTGGAGGCCATGGCCGACATGCTCGACACGGCCACCGGTGCGCGGATCCAGGTCGAGCTGCAGTTGCCGCAGGCGCCTTGCCATATCCGCGCCGACCTCAACCAGCTGGAAACCGCGGTAATCAACCTGATGCTCAACGGCCGCGATGCCATGGCCGGCGAAGGCACCTTGCAGCTGCGCCTGCAGGCCGACCAGCGCCTGCCCGCCCTGCGCGGCCAGGCGCCACAGCCGGGCCAGTTCGCGGCGATTTCGGTGAGCGACAGCGGTGTCGGCATTGCCGCCGAACTGCTGGAGCGCATCTTCGACCCGTTCTTCACCACCAAGGCACCGGGTGAAGGCACCGGGCTCGGGCTGTCGCAGGTGTTCGGTTTTGCCAAGCAGTCCGGGGGCGATGTGCAAGTGAACAGTGTCCCAGGCCAGGGCACCACCTTTACCTTGTACCTGCCCCAGGAGCCGCCGCCTGAGGCCTAGCGGTCAGCGCCGCCCTTCGGCCAGCATGCGCACGGCCAGGCCCGCCAGCACCGTACCCATCAGCCAGCGCTGAACCTGCTGCCACAACGGGCGACCGGCGAGGAATACGGCGATCGACCCTGCCATGATCGCGATCAGTGCATTGACCGAAACGCTGATGGCGATCTGCGTCGACCCCAGCACCAGCGACTGCAGCAGCACGCTGCCATGCCCCGGCTCGATGAACTGCGGCATCAACGACAGGTACATGACGGCGATCTTGGGGTTTAGCAGGCTGGTGGCAAAGCCCATGGTGAACAGCCGCCGCGGGCTGTCGGCAGGCAGGTCGCGAACCTGGAACGGCGAACGGCCACCAGGGCGCAGCGCCTGCCAGGCCAGGTACAACAGGTACAGCGCGCCACCGATGCGCAGCGCGTCGTAGGCAAAAGGCACGGCCATCACCAGGGCGGTGATGCCCAGCGCGGCGCAGAACATGTAGATGACGAAGCCCAGGGCCACACCACCCAGCGAAATCAGCCCGGCCTTGCGGCCCTGGCAGATCGAGCGGGAGATCAGGTAGATCATGTTCGGCCCTGGGGTCAGGACCATGCCGAGGCAGATCAGGGCGAAGGTGAACAGTTGCGTGGTTTCGGGCATGGGGCACTTCCTGGTTGTGCGTTGAAGTGCTGCGAGTTTATCCGAGGCCATGCATGTCGTCTTTACCCTTGGCACTCGCCTGCCAGGTTAACGCGGCAACCTGTAGGAGCGGCCTTGTGTCGCGATAGGGCTGCAAAGCAGCCCCAGGATTTCAGCGCAGGTGCACAAATCGTCGGGGCTGCTTTGCAGCCCTATCGCGACACAAGGCCGCTCCTACAAGGGCCAGCGCAGGCCAGTGAGTCAGCTGATCTGGCCGGCTATCAAGCCCAGGGCCACCGTGATCATCGCCACCCCCGACACCCGGCCAACCAGCTTCGCCGCCCCCGGCCGGGTGCTCAGCACGGCTTTGGCGCCATAACCGACCAGCGAGTAGATCACCAGCGAGCTGCACAGGTGCACCAGGCCCAGCAGCAAGATCTGCAACGGCACCGGCCAGCTCGACTGCGGGTCGGTGAACTGCGGCAACAACGCCAGGAACAGCAAAAACACTTTCGGGTTCAGGCCACTGACGCAAAACCCTTTCAATGCCCAGCGGGACCCCGACTCCCCCGCACCATCCTGCCCGGCCGCCGGCAATGCCGGGCTCAGCAGCAGGTTGCCACCCAGCCACAGCAGGTAGCTGCACCCCGCCAGGGTCAGCAAGGTCAGCGCCAGCGGGTGGCCGGCCAGCAGGCTGCCGACCCCGGCCGCCACCACCAGGGTCGCAAGGAAATGCCCCGACAACATCCCCGCCACCGCGGGCATCACCCAGCGCCCGCGCATGCCGGCCGAAATGGCGTAGGCCCAGTCCGCGCCCGGGGTAATCACGAACAGCATCGACACGGCCCAGAACGCCGTCAGAACACTGAGAGCCACTTGAATCTTCCTTTTTCCACTGCTTTGGGATGACGAAAGATTACGGATTCCGCCGAGGGATTTTCTTTCGTATATTCCCCAACAGCCCTCAATTACTGGAAGATCCTTCTCGATGGACAGGACTGATCGAAAAATCCTTGCCGAACTGCAAAAAGACGGTCGGCTATCGGTGACCGAGTTGGCAGACCGTGTGGGGCTCAGCCTGTCGCCCTGCCATCGGCGCTTGAAGGCACTGGAGGAATCAGGGGCGATTCTTGGCTATCACGCCCGCCTGGCGCCGAGCGCCCTGGGGCTGAACTTTGCCGCGCTGGTGTTCGTGACCCTGCGCGAAGTCACCCGCCAGCCGGTAGCGGACTTTGAAGCGGCGCTGGCCGAAATCCCGCAGATCGTCGAGGCGCAGCGGCTGTTTGGCGACCCGGATTACCTGCTGCATGTGGTGGCCAAGGATTTGCCGGCGTTCCAGAAGCTGTATGACGAGCAGCTGACCAGCATTCCCAATGTGAAGCGGTTGAGTTCGACCCTGGTGATGAAAGAGGTGATTCAGGATCGGTTGTTGCCGATGTAGCGTTGTTGCCTGTGCCGGCCCTTTCGCGGGCTCGCCCGCTCCCACCTCGACCGCATTGATTTCAAGCCATGCGCAGTACCTGTGGGAGCGGGTTCACCCGCGAAAGGGCCGGCACAGGCGATCTTTTATCTGCCCTGCAAACGCGCACGGCGCACCACCAAAGCACACCGCTTCTAGCCTCCACAAGGCCCAACCCCCTCTAGCCCAAGCCCTCCCGCCCCCTGGCACCCTCCTTGCTACCGTCCCCCGCTTAACCTTTTGTCAGCCTTAGGTTTTTTAAGGTTTATGGGCACATATTTACTAATTTCTCGTTATCCCCGCGCCCCGCATCATCGCTCCAACAAGAACGCGTCGCCCTTCGCCGGCACGCCCCCGGGCAGCTCCCGATGCCCTACCTTGCCTTGGAGTCAGTCATGACCAGTGCAGCCAATTCGGCACCCCTCATAGAAAAACACACGATCGGCTACGTGCCCCCGCAAGACCGCCATGGAAAGGTAAGGGATCTGTTCACACTGTGGTTCGGCGGCAACATCGCGCCGCTGCCCATCGTCACCGGCGCCTTGGGCGTGCAACTGTTCCACCTGAACCTGGTCTGGGGCATCGTCGCCATCCTGGTCGGCCACCTGGTCGGTGGCGTACTGATGGCGCTGCACTCGGCCCAGGGCCCGCAGATGGGCATCCCGCAGATGATCCAGAGCCGCGCCCAGTTCGGCTCGCTCGGCGCGCTGCTGGTGGTGGTGATCGCCGGGGTCATGTACATCGGCTTCTTCGCCTCCAACATCGTCCTCGCCGGCAAGTCGCTGCACGGCGTGGTCGATGCCGTGCCGGTACCGGTGGGCATCGTCATCGGTGCGCTGGGCTCGGGCATCATCGGCATCATCGGCTACCGCTTCATCCACGTGCTCAACCGCATCGGCACCTGGGTGCTGGGTATCGGCATCGTGGTCGGCTTCGGCTACATCTTCAGCCACGTGCAAAGCGACGACTTCCTCACCCGCGGCGGCTTCAACCTGGCCGGCTGGCTGGCCACCGTGTCGCTGGCGGCACTGTGGCAGATCGCCTTTGCGCCCTACGTGTCGGACTACTCGCGCTACCTGCCGGCGGACGTGAAGGTCAGCTCGACGTTCTGGACTACCTACCTGGGCTCGGCCCTGGGTTCGAGCCTGTCGTTCATCTTCGGCGCCGTGGCGGTGCTGGCGATCCCGGCCGGCATGGACACCATGGACGCGGTCAAACTGGCCACCGGCACCCTCGGCCCGATCATGCTGGTGCTGTTCCTGCTCAGCGTGATCAGCCACAACGCCCTCAACCTGTATGGCGCAGTGCTGTCGATCATCACCCTGGTGCAAACCTTCGCCCACCGCTGGATCCCCACCGCCAAGAGCCGCGCCGTGCTGTCGCTGGTAGTGCTGACGGCCTGCTGCGTGGTGGCAGTGTTCGCCTCGGCGGACTTCATCGGCCACTTCGTCGACATGGTGCTGGTGCTGCTGGTGGTGCTGGTGCCCTGGACAGCGATCAACCTGATCGACTTCTATGCCATCCACAAAGGTGACTACGATATCCAGTCGATCTTCCAGGTCGATGGCGGCATCTACGGGCGCTACAACCCGCAGGCGCTGATTGCCTATGCCGTGGGCATCGTGGTGCAGATCCCGTTCATGAACACGCCGCTGTATGTCGGGCCGATTTCCGAGCATATCAACGGAGCGGACCTGTCGTGGCTGGTAGGGCTGGCGGTTACTTCGCCGCTGTACTGGTGGCTGGCCAGCCGTGACAGCGCCTACCGTCGCCGGCAGATGAATGCCAAGGTGGCCATGGGGCACTGATTCAACCAGTGCCGGCCTCTTCGCGGGCTTGCCCGCTCCTACAGGGATATCGCATGTCTCAGGATCTGTGCTTTCCCTGTGGGAGCGGGTTTACCCGCGAATAGGCCGGTACAGGCAACACATCAATCAGAGGTTGTAGGCCCGCTCATTGTGCTCAGCCAGGTCCAGCCCCTGTTCTTCCTCTTCCCGGCTGGCCCGCAGCCCGATGGTCAGCTTGATCACCCCCAGAATCGCCCAACTCACCACAAAGCAATACACGAAGGTGAACGCCACCCCCTTCAACTGCACCAATGCCTGCCCGACCGGTGACGCACCCTCCACATAACCGCCCAACGAAGGCGCGGCAAAGACCCCGGTAAGGATCGCGCCGACCATTCCGCCCACGCCATGCAGGCCGAACACATCCAGGCTGTCGTCGTAGCCCAGCGCCTGCTTCAACCGGGTCACGGCAAAGAAACAGATGGCCCCGGTCAACAACCCGATCACCAGCGCGCCCAGCGGCCCGACAAATGCACAGGCCGGGGTAATCCCGACCAACCCTGCCAAAGCCCCTGAAGCCGCACCCAAGGCCGTCGGCCGACCATGCGCCACCTTCTCGGTCAGCAACCAGCCGACAATCCCCGCACAGGCCGCCACCATGGTCGCCAGCATCACCACCCCCGCCGCCTGGTTGGCCGCCAGCCCCGAGCCGACGTTGAAGCCGAACCAGCCCACCCACAGCAACCCGGCGCCCACCAGGGTGAAACCGAGGTTGTGCGGCGGCATGGCCACCTGCGGATAGCCCTTGCGCTTGCCCAGCATCAACGCCGCAGCCAGCGCTGCCACACCGGAGTTGATATGCACGGCGGTACCACCGGCAAAGTCCAGCACGCCCCAGTTGACCATCAACGCCCCCGGCCCGCCCCAGACCATATGCGCGATCGGCGCGTACACCAGCACGAACCAGGCGGCCATGAACAGCAACGAAGCACTGAACTTCATGCGCTCGGCAAAACCACCGGCAATCAGCGCCGGGGTGATGATGGCGAAGGTCAGCTGGAACACCGCGAACACGCCTTCGGGAATGCTACCGACCAGGCTGTCATGGCCGATGTCCAGCATCAGCGCCTTGTCCAGCCCGCCGATGAAGCTGTTGACGGTCAACTGCCCCTCCACCATGCCGGTGGTGTCTACCACCAGGCTGTAGCCGAACAGCACCCAGAGAATGCCGATCACCCCGGCAACGGCGAACAGCTGGGTGAATACCGAGAGGAAGTTCTTGGCCCGGACCATGCCACCGTAGAACAGTGCCAGGCCCGGGATGCACATCATCAGCACGAACATCGCGGCGCAGATCATCCAGGCGGTGTTGCCGGTGTCCAGGGTGGGGTCGGCGGCGTGGGCCCGGGTGGTCAGGGCTAACAACATTACAGCGAGGGTGAGGTGCTTCATGGTGTCACTCCTGTGTGAATGGCGGGGGTGCCCTGGGGCTGCCTTGCAGCCCATCGCGACACAAGGCCGCTCCTACAGGGGACCGCGCAAGGCTCAGATACGCGGTCCCTGTAGGAGCGGCCTTGTGTCGCGAAAGGGCCGCAAAGCGGCCCCCGGCGGTCAACTCAATACTGCGCCTGCCCCGGCACCCAGGCGGTCCCCGCCAACGGCACTCGCGCCATCGCCGCAGCCTCCACGGTCAACGCCACCAGGTCCTCCGGGTCGAGGTTGTGCAAGTGCGACTTGCCACACGCCCGCGCCATGGTCTGCGCCTCCATCACCAGCACCCGCAGGTAGTTGGCCAGACGGCGCCCGGCCTCCTCCGGGTTCAGGCGCCTGGCCAGTTCCGGGTCCTGGGTGGTAATGCCGGCCGGGTCGCGGCCGTTCTGCCAGTCGTCATAGAAACCGGCCGCCGAGCCGATCTTCTTCAGTTCGGCATCCAGCCGCGGGTGGTTGTCACCCAGCGCGATCAGCGCCGCAGTGCCAATGGCCACCGCATCAGCCCCGAGGGCCATGGCCTTGGCAACGTCGGCACCATTGCGAATACCACCGGAGACGATCAGCTGCACCTTGCGGTGCATGCCCATTTCCTGCAGCGCCTGCACTGCCTGCGGAATGGCCGGCAGGATCGGAATGCCAACGTGTTCGATGAACACTTCCTGAGTCGCGGCAGTACCGCCCTGCATGCCGTCGAGCACGATCACATCGGCACCGGCCTTCACCGCCAGCTTTACGTCGTAGTACGGGCGGCTGGCGCCGATCTTCACGTAGATGGGTTTTTCCCAGTCGGTGATCTCCCGGATCTCGGCAATCTTGATCGCAAGGTCATCCGGGCCGGTCCAGTCCGGGTGGCGGCAGGCGCTGCGCTGGTCGACGCCGATCGGCAAGGTGCGCATGCCGGCCACGCGCTCGGTCACCTTCATGCCCAGCAGCATGCCGCCACCGCCCGGCTTGGCACCCTGGCCGAGGACGATCTCGATGGCATCGGCCTTGCGCAGGTCGTCGGGGTTCATGCCATAGCGCGACGGCAGGTACTGGTACACCAGGTGTTGCGACTGGCCGCGTTCCTCCGGGGTCATGCCGCCGTCGCCCGTGGTAGTGCTGGTGCCGGCGATGGTCGCACCACGGCCCAGCGCCTCTTTGGCGTTGGCCGACAGCGCGCCGAAACTCATGCCGGCGATGGTCACCGGGATCTTCAGGTGGATCGGCTTCTTGGCGAAGCGGGTGCCCAGCAGCACATCGGTGCCGCATTTCTCGCGGTAGCCTTCCAGCGGGTAGCGCGACACGCTGGCGCCGAGCAGCAGCAGGTCGTCGAAGTGCGGTACGCGGCGCTTGGTGCCGCCGCCACGGATGTCGTAGATGCCGGTTTCGGCGGCACGCTGGATTTCCTGGATGGTCAGGCGGTCGAAGGTGGCCGACTCACGCAGTACCGGGGGGAATTGCTCGCTCATGGGAATGCTCCTGGATCAGTACGCGCTGGCGTTGTCGACTTTGAAGTTGTACAGCTGGCGAGCCGAGCCGTAGCGTTTGAAATCGGCAGCCTTGTGGTGCAGGCCGGCCTTGTTCAGCAGTTCCTGCAGCTCTTGCAGGTGCTCGGCGCGCATCTCTTTCTCGATGCAGTCCGAGCCCAGCGACTGCACCGCACCCTTGACGTAGATGCGCACCTCGTACAGCGAATCGCCCAGCGCATCGCCGGCATCGCCACACACCACCAAACGCCCGGCCTGGCCCATGAAGCAGCTCATGTGGCCGATGCTGCCGCCGACGACGATATCCACGCCCTTCATGGAAATACCGCAACGCGCGCCGGCGTCGCCCTCGATCACCAGCAGCCCGCCATGGGCGGTGGCGCCGGCGGCCTGGGAGGCACTGCCCTTGACCCGCACCGAGCCGGACATCATGTTTTCGGCCACGCCGACACCGACGTTGCCATGCACGGTGACGCTGGCCTGCTGGTTCATGCCGGCGCAGTAGTAGCCGGCGTGGCCTTCGATATCCACGGCCACGGCGGCGTTGATGCCCACGGCCAGGTTGTGCTTGCCGTCGGGGTGGGTCACCCGCCATTCGTGGTCCTGCACCTCACCGTGCAAGGACTGGTTGAGGACACGCACCGAGGTGCTGGAAAGGTCGATCGTCTTCATGTGGTTCTCCAGTGGTTCGGTGGCAGGTCAGGCGCTTTCGCGTTCCCAGACGTACAGGGTGGCCGGGGCCGGTTCCCAGACCTTGGCGTTCTCGATGCCCGGCAGGCTGGCCAGCGCCTGGTACTCCGAGGCCATGGCCACGTAGTCGTCGGTCTCGGCCAGCACGGCGGGCTTGCAGGCGATCGGGTCGCGGATCACGGCAAAGCCGTTGCGGGTGCCGATGGCGAAGGTGAAGAAGCCGTCCAGGTCTTCCAGGGCGCCATCCAGGGCCTGGGCCAGGCTGTCGCCCTGCTGCAGGCGCCAGGTCAGGTAGCCGGCGGCCACTTCGGTGTCGTTGTCGGTCTCGAAGCTGATGCCTTCGCGCTTGAGCTCCTGGCGCAGGCGGAAGTGGTTGGACAGCGAACCGTTGTGCACCAGGCACAGGTCGGCGCCGGTGGAGAACGGGTGGCTGCCTTCCATGGTCACGGCGCTTTCGGTGGCCATGCGGGTATGGCCGATGATGTGGCTGCCTTTCATGCCGGCCAGGCCGAAGCGGCTGGAGATTTCCGCCGGCAGGCCCATGCCCTTGAGGATCTCGATGCTCTGCCCGGCGCTCATGATGCGCACTTCAGGGGCCAGTTCGCTCAAAGCCTGACGGGCCGATGCCTCGCGGGTGTGCACCTTGAGCACGGCGGCGCTGGCGTTCTGGAACCAGTCCAGCGAGCAGCCCAGGCGCCCTTCCAGCTGGCCCATCAGCGCCGCCCAGGGGTAGTTGATGTCAGTGGCCTGCAGGGTCAGCTTGACCCAGCCATCGGCCACTTCGTCGCCGTAGATGGCAAAGCCGGCGCTGTCCGGGCCACGGTCGGTCATGGCTTCGAGCATGGGTTCGAAGAGCTTGCCGAGCTGGGCTTCCAGCTCGGTTTTTTTCAGGTACAGACCTACGATTCCACACATGGTGATGCTCCTTACTAGGCAGTGGGCGACCGCTTTCGTGCTGGCCGCCCAAGGGATTGGGGGGCGGTCAGAAGAATTCGGTGTAACGCTGGATTTCCCAGTCGGAGACGTGGCGGCAGTACTCCACCCACTCCATGCGCTTGAGCTTGATGAACTCGTCGACGATCTCGGCGCCCAGCACTTCGCGGAACAGCGGGTCGGCCTCCAGGGCGTCGGCGGCTTCCTTCAACGACTGCGGCAAGGTCTTGATGCCGCGTGCGGCGATCTCTTCCAGGCTCAGGTTGTAGAGGTTCTCGTTACACATCTCGCCCGGCTCCAGCTGACGGTCGATGCCATCGAGGCCGGCAGCGATGATCGCGGCGGTGACCAGGTACGGGTTGCAGCCAGCGTCCGGCAGGCGGAACTCCAGGCGGCCATAGGGGATGCGCACCATCGCCGAGCGGTTGTTGGCGCCGTAGGCGACAAACGCCGGGGCCCAGGTGGCGCCGGATAGCGAGCGGCCGACCACCAGGCGCTTGTACGAGTTGACCGTGGGCGCGGCGAAGGCGCACAGCGCCGGGCCATGGGCCAACAGGCCTGCGGCAAAGTGGTAGGCCAGCTTCGACAGGCCCATGCCGCTGCTGTCGGACGGGTCATGGAACAGGTTCTTGTTGGTGCTGCTGGCCAGCGACAGGTGGAAGTGCATGCCATTGCCGGCGCGCTTGGGGTCGGGCTTGGGCATGAACGAGCAGATCATCCCCAGGTCGTTGGCGATCTCGCCGGCGGCCATGCGGAAGAAGGTGAAGCGGTCGGCCGACTCCATGGCGTCGCTGTAGGTGTAGTTGATCTCGAACTGGCCGTTGGCGTCCTCGTGGTCGATCTGGTAGATATCGAAGCCCACCGGCTGCAACGCCTCGGTCAGGCGCTCGAGGAACAGCCGCGAGCGCGACAGGCCCTTGTAGTCGTAGCACGGCTTGTCGAGGTTATCGGAAGCGTCCACCAGTTGCAGCTTGCCATCCTCGTCGCGGCGGAACAGGCTGAACTCGGGCTCAAGGCCGGTGTTCAGGGTCCAGCCTTTGTCGGCCAGGCGCTGCACCTGCTGCTGCAACACGTAGCGGCTGTCGTAGGGCCAGGGTTGGCCGTTTACGTGGCCTACACACACCAGCCGGCCGTAACCCGGCTGCCACGGTACCGGGATCAAGGTGGAAAGGTCGCCGCGGGCCATGAAGTCGGGGCCGTGCGGTTCCATGCCCATGCCGCAGATGGCGAACCCGGCAAAGCCGGCGCCCTCCTCGGCCACCATCTTCAGGCCCGAGACCGGCACCGATTTGGTCTTCGCCGAGCCATGGATATCGACGAACTGCGCCAGCACGTACTTGATGCCGTGCTGATCGAGGGTGCGCTGGGTTTCTGCTGGCAACATGGGTTGAACACTCCTGGGTAAGGGGCAATGATTCCACATGGGAAACTTACTTTCCTAACAGGAATGCAATGTGCTTGCCAACTCTGTTCAGGGTGCAACTTTGTGTTGCCTGTTCGGGCCTCTTCGCGGGCCTGTGGGAGCGGGTTCACCCGCGAAGAGGCCCGCACCGGCAACCCAAAACCCAAGCAGATTTCCATGCTCCATTTATGGGAAACTTGTTTTCACCCGAGGAAAGATGCAGCCACCGCAGCTGCACTTCGCACTTTCCCAGTGCGAAAACTTTATTCTTGAACTGAAACCGTGCAGGATATTCGATGCCAACCGAAACCGAACCGCGCCTTCGCCTGGAGCAGTACCTGGGCCTGCAGATCAAGCGCCAGCGCCAGGCCCAGTCCCTCAAGCTCGCCGACGTGGCGCGCATCGCCGGCATCAGCCAAGGCATGCTGAGCAAGATCGAGAACGCCCAGGTATCAACCAGCCTCGACACCCTCAGCCGCCTGTGCGATGTGCTGGGCATGCCGATGGCCAAGCTGTTCAGCCAATATGACCAGCCCGACGGCAATGCCTTGTTGGTGAAAGCCGGTGAAGGGCTGGAGGTGGTGCGCCGCGGTACCGAGAAAGGCCACACCTACCATTTGCTCAATCACGCCAGGGGGCCGAAGAAGAACTTCGAGGCGTACATGGTGACCATGGACGACGCCAGCGAAGAGTTCCCGACCTTCGCCCACCCCGGCACCGAGTTCCTCCACTTGCTGGAGGGTGAACTGGTGTACCGCCACGGCAACCAGCTCTATCACATGCAGGCCGGCGACAGCCTGACCTTCGACGGCGAGACCCCGCACGGCCCCGAGCAGCTGGTGCAGGTACCCATCCGCCTGTTGTCGATAATGAACTACGGCGACGAGTGACGCGGCGCAGCAAGGCAACAACCGATGTCGTGATCAGACAAGCACACGTCGCCCGCGATCGGCTTCAGAACTGTGTCTACAAAAATAATACACACATCGACCAGCCCCGCGCCGTGGGCTGATCGGTGCGGTATTCGCGAGTAAAACAGCCTCGCTTCACAATTCCAACGCTGTGGCGCCTTTTTGCACCGGGCAGTTCGTCCGGGCTCATAACGATAAAACTCCCAGTATCAGAAACCCGCGCCGCGCCAGCCGGGAGTGTTTGCGCGCGCCACATTGTGAAGACTTGACTGCCATGATCGCGACTTCAATCCCCGTAGCCGGTGCTGCCACCGGCCACCGTAACGCCCTGTGCGTTGCCCATATCGCCGCTGTGCTGTTCGGCCTGACCGGTATCCTCGGTCACCTGATCGAGGCCGACGCCAGCATCATCACCTTCGGCCGCGCCACCTTCGCCTTCATCGCCCTGGGCTTCGTCGCCGGGCTCAAGGGCACGCGCCTGCTCGACGCCCTCACCCTGCGCAACCTGCCGGTGCTGGGCCTGACCGGCGCCCTGCTGGCTGCCCACTGGGTAACCTTCTTCATCGCCGTGAAGGTTGGCGGCGTGGCCGTGGCCACCCTGGGCTTCGCCAGCTTCCCGGCGTTCATCGCCATGATCGAGCGCGGCGTGTTCGGCCAGCGTATCGGTGCCGTGCAAGGTTTGCTGCTGCTGATGGTCACGGCCGGTCTGGTGTTGGTGGTACCGACCTTCGACCTGCTCGACAAAGGCACCGTCGGCCTGCTCTGGGGCCTGGGCTCGGGCCTGGCGTTCGCCCTGCTGACGGTGGCCAACCGCCGCAACGGCTCGAGCATGAACGCGATGCAGGTGGCGTTCTGGCAGAACGTGGTGGTGGCTGTGCTGGTGGCGCCGTTTGCCTTCACTCACCTGGGCAACACCAGCCTGGCTGGCAGTGACTGGGTCAACCTGGCGCTGTTGGGCGTGTTCTGCACCGGGCTGTCGCAGTTCCTGTTCGTCAAGAGCCTGGAAGGCCTGGAAGCGCGCACGGCCGGCATGATCATCGCGCTGGAGCCGGTGTACGCGATCATCGGCGCCTGGTGGCTGTTCGGTGAGCAACCAAGCCTGCGCATGGCCGCTGGCGCTGCGCTGATCGTGCTGGCGACCATCCTGGCGGCGGCGCGCAAGGCACCAGCGGAACAAGGCGATACCAGCCGCTGCGCGCATTGATGAATGTGCTTGCCTGAACGGGCCTCATCGCCGGCAAGCCGGCTCCCACAGGGTAATCACAGGGCTCGAGCCTGATGCTTTACCTGGGAGCAACTGTCTTGCTCAAATTCTGAAAGTTGGCGCAATCCCTGTGGGAGCGGCCTTGTGTCGCGAAAGGGCTGCAAAGCAGCCCCAGCAATTTCAACTGTTGCGCATCAATCCTGGGGCCGCGTTGCGGCCCTTTCGCGACACAAGGCCGCTCCCACAGGTACAGCGACAACCTCGAGATCAACGCTGCACCTGTTTGTGTGGCTGGCCGGCGATGAGGTCGGTACAGGCGACTAAGCGCCCTCAGGCAGCAGGCTGCGGTCAAACATGAACGCCCGCTCCCCCTGTGGTGTGTACTGATACAACAGCTGCGGCCGGCCCAGCCTGGGCTGGTTCTTCTCCCCGGTGTCCCTCACCCACCCCAGCTCGCGCAAGCGCTCCAGGCGTTTGCGCAGCGAGGTGTTATTCACCGCCTGCCCCAGGCACGCCTGCACCGCACCTAGCGCATCCAGCACAGTGAACTTCTCCGCCAGCAGGTACAGCGGCAGGCTGCTGTACACCGTCTTCGCCGCCAGCCGCTCACGGGCCCGCTCCACCAACAGGTTGTGATCAAAGGGCAACAGCACCTTGCGCGCCAATACGCTGTCCAAGTCGAAAAACGCCAGTTGCTCGCCCTCGACGACCTGCCCGGGTTCGAGCAATGCCAGGTAATAGGTGCTGAGTGACCATCCACGCGGGTCGCGGAAAGCATTGCCCTCGGTGCCCACCTGTTCCATGTAGCACGGTACGACCTGGGTTTTCTCGCGCAGCGCGCGTTCGGCAGCAGCTTCCAGGCTGGTGTCGGGGGTGCGGCCATTGACGATCACCCCGGGCAAGGCCCACTGGCCGGCATGCGGTTCACGCTCACGACGGTGCAACAGCACCTGCAGATGCTGAGCTTCGGGGGCCATGCGCAGGGCGACGATATCGACGCTGGCCAGGACTTCGACTGCATTCACCGGGCGACTCCTTGTTCAATCTCACCATAATCCACCAGAGCATCTAAGTAAGGCAAGCAGAAAGCCCGTTTCAAAAGTTGCTTGACACACTTATTACACCAAGTGAATTATGTATCTATTCCAGCGAGGAGAACCGCCATGAAGATCGCCAGTTTCGATGTCGACGCCCAGAACGGCTTCACCAACAACGTGCCGCAAGAGCTGCCGGTTCCCGAAGGCAATGAAATCGCGGTAGATCTCAATACCATGGCCTTGCGCGCCGACCTGCGCCTGGGCAGCAAGGACGCCCACCCGGCCAACGCCGCCTGGGTAGTCGCCGACCCCGCGCACATGCTGCAGCCCCTGCAACTGACCAACGCCGACCTGACCTGGGTCAGCCACTGCGTCCCCGGCACACCCGGCTTCGAGTTGCTGCCCGGCCTGCCGGCCCCCATCGACTACGACTATTTCGTGTGGAAAGGCGTCGAGCCCGACCTGCATCCCTACGGTGCCTGCTACCACGACCTGGCAGAACGCCGCTCCACCGGGGTGATCGAGTACCTCAAGGTGCAGCAGGTGGGCGCGGTGATCGTCGGTGGCCTGGCCCTGGACTATTGCGTCAGGACCACCGCGCGCCAATTGCGCCAGGCCGGCTTCCAGGTGCTGTTGTACCTGCCGGCCTGCCGCGCGCTCACCCAGGCAGGCGCGATCGAGGCGTGTGGCGCCCTGGCCGCCGACGGCGTGATCCTCTGCGGCGACGAAGCCGCGCTCGACCACCAGCTCTCTCTGATCAAGGAGGACCGCCCATGAGCGAAAGCGTTTTCGGCCCACGCATCATCCAGAACCTGCTGGACACCGACTTCTACAAGATCACCATGATGCAGGCGGTGCTGCACAACTACCCCAACGCCGAGGTGGAGTGGGAGTTCCGCTGCCGTAACGGCGAGAACCTCGCACCTTACCTGGCGGAAATCCGTTACCAGGTCGAGCAACTGGCCGATGTCAGCATCACGCATGACCAGCTCGCCTACCTGGAGAAGATCCCGTTCATCAAACCGGACTTCATCCGCTTTCTCAGCCTGTTCCGCTTCAACCTGCGCTATGTACAGGTAGGCCTGGATGATGCCGGGCAACTGGCGATTCGCGTGCGAGGGCCGTGGTTGCACGTGATTCTCTACGAGATCCCGCTGCTGGCGATCATCAGCGAGGTGCGCAACCGCTACCGCTATCGCGAGGTGGTGATCGAGCAGGTCCGCGAGCGCCTGTATCAGAACCTCGACTGGCTGAAGGCCGAGGCCAGCGCCGAAGAACTTGCCGGTTTCCAACTGGCCGACTTCGGCACCCGGCGGCGCTTCTCCTACCGGGTGCAGGAAGAGGTGGTGCACATTCTGAAGCGTGACTTCCCGGGCCGCTTTGTCGGTACCAGCAACGTGCACCTGGCCCGCGAATACCAGCTCAAGCCGATCGGCACCATGGCGCACGAGTGGTTCATGGCCCACCAGCAACTCGGCCCGCGCCTGGTCGACAGCCAGGCTGCCGCGCTGGAATGCTGGGTGCGGGAATACCGGGGGCTGCTGGGCATCGCCCTGACCGACTGCATCACCATGGACGCGTTCCTGGGCGACTTCGACCTGTACTTCGCCAAGCTGTTCGATGGCCTGCGGCACGATTCGGGCGATCCGCTGGCCTGGGCGGAAAAGGCCATCACCCACTATGAGCGGCTGGGGATCGACCCGAAGAGCAAGACCCTGATCTTTTCCGACGGGCTGGACCTTGCCAAGGCGCTGGGGCTGTACCGGGCGCTGCATGAGCGGATCAATGTGAGCTTTGGCATTGGTACCAGGCTGACCTGCGATATCCCGGGGGTGGAGCCGATGAACATAGTGATAAAGATGACGGCCTGCAATGGGGCACCGGTGGCCAAGATTTCCGACAGCCCGGGCAAGACACAGTGCCGGGATGAGAACTTCGTGGCCTATCTGAAGCATGTCTTTCGGGTGGATTGAGGTTGCCTGTGCAGGCCTCTTCGCGGGCTCGCCCGCTCCCACAGGTACTGCACCGCATTCAAGAACCGTGAGAAACCTGTGGCAGCGGGCAAGCCCGCGAAGAGGCCAGCACAGTCACCCCACCTCTTGCAGGCCAACACACAACTCCAGAAACCGCGCCGCAGCCCGCGACGGGGTGGCTGCATGCGGCACCAGAATGGAAAACCGCCGCACCAACGCCTGCGGCACAACCTGCAACCGCTGCAACGCCCCATCCTCATGCCGGATCGACATCGCCGACACAAAACCAATCCCCATCCCGGCCCGCACTGCCTCCTTCACCCCCTCCACCCCGGCAATCTCCAGCGCCACGCGCATCGCCACGCCACTGCGGGCAAATGCCCGCTCGACGATCTGCCGCACACCCGAGCCGCTCTCGCGTAATACCAACGGGTAAGCGCCCAGCGACGCCAGCGTCTGTCGGTCACTGCCAGCCAGCGGATGACCACGCGGCACGATGGCCACGATCTCGTCCTCCCGCCACGCCGTCACCGCCGTGCCCAATGGCAGTTCCTGCCCAGGCGGCCCTTCGATCAGGGCGATATCGACGCTGTCCAGCGCAGCGACGATTTCTGCCGTATTGCCGTTGGAAGTGCTCACCAGCACCTCCGGGTAGCGGGCATGGAAATCGGCAATCAGGTAAGGCAGCAGGTAGCTGGCCGGCGTGGTACTGGCGCCGATGCGCAAGGTACCGCGCTCCAACCCGCGCATGGCCTCGCGCAATGCCTGGGCCTGACGGAAGGTTTCGCGCAGGCGCTCGGCATGGGCCAGCAATTGCTCGCCGGCTGCTGTCAGCCGCACACCACGGCCGGCGCGCTGATAAAGCGGCTCGCCAAAGGCCTCCTGCAGCAGCTTGAGCTGGCCAGACACCGCCGGCTGCGACAAATGCAGGGCCTGGGCCGCATGGCTGATGTTGCCGTGCTCGGCGACGGTGGCGAACGTTATCAGTTGTTCTGGTGTCATGAATGAAAAGTATCAGCTAAACGGATATTTGCCATCCTAAATTACGATTTTTTATAAGCTTATAACCAGATTAACGTAAGCCATATCGAAACACCTTTCCGGAGGACTCACATGGCCACGGCTCCGTCCAACCCCGCCTTTGCACCTACCCTCTCTACCCGAGGGCGGCTCAATGGCATTCTGTTCGTCGCGCTGTTCGCGCTTGCGGTCACCCAGCTGGCCGCCCTGCCCGCCATCGCCAATCTGGGTATCAGCCCGCTGATCGTCGGTATCGTCGCCGGTGCGCTTTACGGCAATGCACTGCGTGACGGTGTACCAGCAAGCTGGGCGGCGGGTATCAACTTTTCCGCCCGCGGCCTGCTGCGCATTGCTGTGGCCTTCTTCGGCCTGCGGGTAAGCCTGCAGGAAATTGCCGAAGTCGGCTGGTCCGGGCTCATCGTGTCGTTGCTGGTGGTGTCCAGCACCCTGCTGATCGGCCTGTGGTGCGGCATGAAGCTGTTCAAGCTGGACCGCGATACCGCCTTGCTGACCGCGGCCGGCAGCGCCATCTGCGGCGCCGCCGCGGTTCTGGCCTTCGAGTCGGCGCTGCGCAGTGCACCGCACAAAAGCGCCATGGCGGTTGGTAGCGTGGTGCTGTTCGGCACCCTGTCGATGTTCCTCTACCCATTGGCGATCAATGCCGGCTGGCTGCACCTGGACACCATGGGCGCCGGGTTGTTCCTGGGTGGCACCATTCACGAGGTGGCCCAGGTGGTCGGTGCGGCCAGCAACATCAGCCCCGAGGCCACGCATATCGCCACCATCGTCAAGATGACCCGGGTGATGCTGCTGGTACCGGTGCTGCTGGTGGTGGGCCTTTGGATCAGCCGCGCGCGCCAGCCGGGCCAGGCACAGGGCAACGGGCGCATCGCCATGCCCTGGTTCGCCTTCGGCTTCCTCGCGCTGGTGCTGGTGAATTCGCTGCAGGTGTTGCCGGGCAGCGTGACGCAGGCGGTCAACAGCCTGGATACCTTCGCCCTGACCATGGCCATGACCGCGCTGGGGATGGAGACGCGCCTCAGCCAGATTCGCCAGGCCGGGCCGCGGGCGCTGGCCACCGGGGCGCTTCTCAACCTCTGGCTGGTGTTTGGTGGCGTGGCGATTACCCTGGGTGTGCAGAAGCTGTTGGGATGACTTGAGACCGAGTCGCCTGCTTCGCGGGTAAACCCGCTCCCACAGGTATCGCGCTGCTTTCGGAACCTGCGCCGTACCTGTGGGAGCGGGTTTACCCGCGAAGCAGGCGGCTCGGTCTGATGAGGTTTTTGTTGCCCCCCCTCGTTGCCGTCCACATTTCTCGGTATGGTGTTGTCAAAGAAGGATGTTTTACCCGCACAGGAAAGACTTAGATGCCTCAACGCAATGTCATCAATGCATCCGTCAGCCCCAAAGGCAGCCTGGAGACGCTGTCACAACGTGAAGTGCAGCAACTGAGTGAAGTCGGTACCGGTAGCCTTTACACCCTGTTCCGCCAGTGCGCCCTGGCCATCCTCAACACCGGCGCCCATGTCGACAATGCCAAGACCATCCTCGAGGCCTATCAGGACTTCGAGGTGCGTATTCATCAACAGGACCGCGGCGTGCGCCTGGAGCTGCTGAATGCCCCGGCAGACGCCTTCGTCGATGGCGAAATGATCGCCAGCACCCGTGAAATGCTGTTCAGCGCCCTGCGCGACATCGTCTACACCGAAAGCGAGCTGGCCAGCCAGCGCATCGACCTGGAAAGCTCCCAGGGCATCACCGACTATGTCTTCCACCTGCTGCGCAACGCTCGCACCCTGCGCCCGGGCGTGGAGCCGAAGATGGTAGTGTGCTGGGGTGGCCATTCGATCAGCAGCGAGGAATACCAATACACCAAGAAGGTCGGCCACGAGCTGGGCCTGCGCAAGCTGGATGTGTGCACCGGCTGCGGCCCGGGTGTGATGAAGGGCCCGATGAAGGGCGCCACCATTGCCCACGCCAAACAACGAATGCACGGCAGCCGCTACCTGGGCCTGACCGAGCCGGGCATCATCGCCGCCGAAGCGCCCAACCCGATCGTCAACGAACTGGTGATCCTGCCGGACATCGAGAAGCGCCTGGAAGCCTTCGTCCGTGTCGGCCACGGCATCATCATCTTCCCGGGTGGTGCCGGCACGGCCGAGGAGTTCCTCTACCTGCTGGGCATCCTCATGCACCCGGACAACCAGAACCTGCCGTTCCCGGTGGTACTCACCGGCCCGCGCAGTGCCGAGCCGTACCTGCAACAGTTGCACGCGTTCGTCGGCGCCACCCTGGGTGAAGCGGCGCATCGCTTGTACGAGATCATCATCGATGACCCGGCGGAAGTTGCCCGGCACATGGTCGAAGGGCTCAAGGCGGTGAAGCAGTTCCGCCGCGAGCGCAACGATGCCTTCCACTTCAACTGGCTGCTGAAGATCGAGGAGAGCTTCCAGCGCCCGTTCGACCCAACCCACCAGGCCATGGCCGACCTCGACCTGCGCCGCGAGCTGCCGGCGCACGAACTGGCCGCCAACCTGCGCCGGGCGTTTTCCGGCATCGTCGCCGGCAACGTGAAGGACAAGGGCATCCGCCTGATCGAGGAACACGGGCCGTATCAGATCCGTGGCGACAGCGCCGTGCTGGACCCACTGGGCCGGCTGTTGCAGGCGTTCGTCGACCAGCATCGGATGAAGTTGCCTGGCGGCGCGGCGTATGTACCGTGCTACCAGGTGGTGACCTGATTCGCCATTCTTGTTGTTGCTTCGGCATTTGCTTCTAAGCGCGCGATAGTTCAGGCGCTTAGAAGCAAAAGCAAAGGCAAAACTGCTACTAACTGAGGTCGGCCATCGGCCGTTCGACGAAGCGGATGCTGTCGCGCCCACCGCGCTTGGACTGGTACAAGGCGACATCCCCCTGCTCGATCAAGGCCGCAAGGCTCGTCGGCGGTTGGTCGAACAAGTTGGCGCCGATGCTCAAGGTGACCGGCTGCGGCGTAGGTACCGTCTTGCTGGCATACTGCTGGAACTGCTCGCGCAGCAGTCCACCCAGCTCCATGACCCGCTCGCTGCTCGCACCACACAGCAGAATGACGAACTCATCACCGCCCAGCCGCGCCGCCAGCGAGCGCTCGGGCAACACCGTGCGAATCATCTCGCTCAGGGCAATCAGCAAGCGGTCCCCTGCAACATGCCCGTGCAGGTCGTTGACCAGCTTGAAGTTGTCGATGTCGATCAGTAGCAAGGCCCCGGGCTGCGCCGAATGCACTGCCTTGAAGAAAGGCCCCGCCCGCACCTCCAGTGCACGCCGGTTGTACAGCGCCGTCAACGGGTCACGGGCCGCCAGGCGGGCGATCCGCTCCTCGCGCCGGTAGCGCACGGTGCCGGTCATCGACAAGGCAATCAGCATGATCGCCATCGCACCTTCGACTAACGAAACCTGAATGATCAGCCCGCCGAAGGTGGCCAGGTCAATCAGCGTACCCGGTGTGATCGCAATGATCGCCTTGGCCACATAGAACAACCCATGCGCCAGCAACACATAGCGCAACTGCACCGCGCCAACACTCAACGACTTGCCATGCGGCCGCAACAGCCAGCTGGCCTTGAGCGTCAACAGCGCCACCAGCAACGAGTTGACCATCAGCATCACCTTCGACCACTGCGGCCCAACAGGCATCAGCAGCAAGGCAAACCACACCAGCACGACCGATAACCAGATACGCGACAGCCGCACCTGGGTGAAGCGCAACACCCCCATCAGGAAGAACCAGTGCGCCACCACCAGCAAGCCGTTGGCGAACCAGATACCGATCAGCAACAAACCGATGCCGCGCAGCAAGGCCAGGGTGGAACCAATCGTGATGGTGGCAAAGCCTGCGCTCCAGAACAGCAGCGACGGCTCGCGTACGCTGCGCCACTCGATCGCCAGGTACAACGCAGCCGCGGCAGCCAGGGCGATCGAGATAGTGAGCATCGTGGGTGGATCAAGCGCCATGAACGGTTTGGCCTATCTGGTTGACGAGGAAAAGGCCCGATTGTATGCGCTCGTGATGACTTTTCAGAGGAGCCTCACACCACCAGCCTGCAAATGATAGCCCAGCCCTGGCCAATACCCGTGCGAGTGAATGTCATATTGACATCAGCCTGTCATTTGCACCACAAAAACCGCTGTCGTTATGACAACACACCAGCGCAACACGCCCATCTGCAAGGGCTGCCCAGCTGGCACGAAAGCTGAACCATTCTCTTTCGCCACTACCTGCCTTGCGGAAATAACCATCATGAAAAATATCCTCCTCCCTCTGGCGATGTCCCTGTCCATCGCCCTGCCCGCCTGCGCCGACGAGGTGCTCTCGGAAAGCCCCGACAACACGGTGGGCTATGGCGCCGGCGGCGTCAGCGGCCTGATGGTTGGCGCCGCGCTCGGTGGCCCGTTCGGCGCCATCGCCGGTGCAGCCCTGGGTGCATTTGGCGGCGCCGCCGTGCAACAAGGCAGCGGGCACAGCGACGCGGCCTACGTGGTACGCCATGACGACGGCAATACCCAGCGTTATCGCTCGCCCAATGCCCGCTTCAAGCCCGGTGATCAGGTGCAGGTGAGTGGTATTCGCCTGGCCCCGGCGCAGTAAGCCGTTGCCCGGACAAAAAGCTCACCAGTTGCCGCCCATGTTGTCGGCCATGGGCCTGTGCTACCTGGGGCTGGGCATTGCCTTTGTCCACGATGTCAGTGTGGCCGGGGCTGGCCAGCAGGTGGTGCTGGGCTCGCTGTGGGTGTTCGCCAGTGCGGTGACCTACGCGCTGTATTACTCCGGCACCGGAATGATGCTCAAGCGCATGGGCTCGATGCGCCTGGCCGGGCTGTGCGGTACTGCGTACTCGCTGATGGTGCTGGCGCATTACCTGGTGGTGGCACCGGTCGGGCAGTTGTGGGAGTTGCCAGGCGCAGTGTGGGCCAATGCCGGGTTGATGGCGGTGTTTTCCACGGTGTTGCCGATCTACTGGGTGGCGCTGGCGATACAGCGCCTGGGGCCGACCCATACTGCCGCGGTGGGCAACCTGGGGCCGGTGCTGACGGTGCTGGCATCGTGGGCGATCCTGAGCGAGGAGATTTCGCTGTATCAGGTCGTCGGGTTGGCGGTGGTGCTGTTTGCGGTGTCGCGGCTCAAGCCGCGGGGCAAACAGGAAACAAAGGTGGCTGAGGCCAAAGGTGCAGCAGCCTGACTGCGGTCACTGTGGGAGATTGCCCAGCCCTTTGGGCTGCGCTGTCGCACAGATAACTGAATTCGCAAGCGATCCTCGTACCCTGTGGGAGCGGCTTTAGCCGCGAAGAATCCAACGCGGTGCATGGCACCGGCTGCGCCGGTGTTCGCGGCTAAAGCCGCTCCCACAGGGTCCCTGCTAATTCAATGAGTCATGTGCAGTTCTATGAGAGCGGCCTTGCGTCGCGAAAGGGCTGCAGAGCAGCCCCGGCAATTTTGGTAGCAACACCAACGTCTGGGGCCGCTTTGCGGCCCTTTCGCGACACAAGGCCGCTCCCACAAAAACGCTTGAATTCCCTCAGAGCACCCGCTTGATCAGCGGCTCCAGCCGGCTATAGCGCAGCCGCCGCAGGAACTTGCGCACTTCCTTGGGGTGCTCGGCCTTGACCCCCAACTCCTCTGCCGAGCCGATCTTCGGCGCATGCCGGCGCAACTCGGTCAACTCTGCCTCCCGTGGCCCCAGCCATTGCCCTTGCGGGTCATCGATCAGCAGGCCGTTCTCCAGATCCAGGTTGAAGCCGCGCGGGTTCAGGTTGTTACCGGTCAGCAACGAATAGCGCTGGTCTACCCACACGCCCTTGGCATGAAAGGTATGCCCGGGGTCATTCCAGATCCGCACCTGCAGCTGGCCGCTGGCAATCGCAGCGTGGCGACGTCGGGTGAAGGCGCGCAGGTTGTCTTCGTACAGGTAGGGCAACGCACCGCTGGCACTGAACGGCTCGCCGGGGGCGATATAGAAGTCGTTGGCCGTGCGGTCACCAACGATCAGCTCCACCCGCACGCCACGCGCCAGGGCATGGTCTAGCTCGCGCATCAGCACCCGGGGCGGGTTGAAATACGGCGTGCTGATGATGACCTGCGTGCGCGCCGCCGCCAGCAAGGCGCACAGTGCCCGGTTCAGCGGGTTGCCACGGCCCACACCCAACAGCGGAATAACCCGCAGGCCCTGCCCCGCTGCGCTGGCCGGTGCCTCATAGGCCATGCGCCGCAGCCGCGCGCGCAAGCGCCGGATGTCGCCGCGCAGGCTGCGGGTGGAGGGTGGCTCTGGCAGGTCGAGGCGCGGCGTGGCGGTGTGGTGCAGCAGGCGCCGCACCAGCCCGACCATCGCGTCGGCCAGCTCTGGTGACTGGAACAGGTGGTAGCGGTCCAGGCGGTAACGGTCGAAACGGTGCAGGTACACGTTGTTAAGGCTGGCGCCGGTGTAGATCACGCAGTCGTCGATGATGCTGCCCTTCAGGTGCAACACGCCAAACAGCTCGCGGGTCTGCACCGGTACGCCATGGATGACGATGTCCAGCCCATGGTGCTGGCGCTGGGCCTGGTACCAGGCGGCATTACCCGGCTGGCGCCCGGCGCCCAGCAAGCCGCGGCGGGCACGGAACCAGTCGACCACGATGGTGATTTCCAGCCCCGGCCGCGCGGCCTTGGCCTGGTACAAGGCATCCAGCACTTCCTGGCCGGCCTCGTCTTCCTGCAGGTACAGCGCAACGATGACGATACGCCGGGTTGCGGCGCGGATGCGCTCGAGCAGGCAGGCGCGGTAGGCCTTGGCATCGGGCAGCACCTGTATCGACTCGGCCGACATGGCGTAGCCTGGCAATGCCGCCAGCATGGTTTCGGGGTTCACGAACGATCACCTTCTGTGTGCAATCACTGTCGTGCATCAGCTTGCACAGGAAGATTGAAATGGTCCAGCCCCCGGAGAGCATGGGGCTGCTTTGCAGCCCTGTCGCGACACAAGGCCGCTCCTACAGGTTCGGCGCCGCATGTGGATTCGGCGATGGCTTGTAGGAGCGGCCTTGTGTCGCGATAGGGGCGCAAAGCGCCCCCATTTCTGACGAAGCTATTTCAGGTCAAAGCGATCCAGCTCCATCACTTTCTCCCAGGCCGCCACAAAGTCCCGCACGAACTTGTCCCGGCCATCACTGCTGCCATACACCTCGCTCAACGCCCGCAACTGGGCATGGGAGCCGAACACCAGGTCAACCCGGCTACCGGTCCACTTCACCTGCCCGGTCTTGCGGTCGCGCCCTTCGAAGGTTTCGTTATCCGCCGAGGTCGGCTTCCACTCAACGCCCATGTCCAGCAGGTTGCGGAAGAAGTCGTTGCTCAGGGTACCGACCTTGTCGGTGAACACGCCCTGCTGGCTGCCGCCATGGTTGGCGCCGAGCACGCGCAGGCCGCCGATCAGCACGGTCATTTCCGGCGCGGTCAGGGTCAACAACTGCGCCTTGTCCAGCAGCAGCTTCTCGGCCTTGACGCTGTAGCGGGCCTTGGTGAAGTTGCGGAAGCCATCGGCCAGCGGCTCCAGCACGGCGAACGACTCGACGTCGGTCTGCGCCTGGGAGGCATCGGTACGCCCCGGGCGGAACGCCACGCTGACGTTGTGCCCGGCGTCCTTGGCAGCCTTTTCCACTGCGGCGGCGCCAGCCAGAACGATCAGGTCGGCCAGGGAGACTTTCTTGCCACCGGCATTGAACTCGGCCTGGATCTTCTCCAGCGCCGCCAGCACCTTGCCTGTGCCCTGGTTCGCCGGCCAGTCCTTCTGCGGCGCCAGGCGCAGGCGGCCGCCATTGGCCCCGCCACGCTTGTCCGAACCGCGGAAGGTCGACGCCGCCGCCCAAGCTGTGGCCACCAGCTCGCCAACGCTCAGGCCCGCCGCCAGCACCTTGGCCTTGAGCGCGGCAATGTCCTGCTCACCCACCAGTGGGTGGTCGACTTTTGGCAGCGGGTCTTGCCACAGCAGCTCTTCGTTGGGCATTTCCGGGCCCAGGTAGCGCGCCAATGGGCCCATGTCGCGGTGGATCAGCTTGTACCAGGCACGGGCGAAGGCGTCTGCCAGCTGGTCAGGGTTGTCCTTGAAGCGGCGGGCGATCGGCTCGTAGATCGGGTCGAAGCGCAGCGCCAGGTCGGAGGTGAGCATGGAAGGCGCGTGGCGCTTGGCCGGGTCATGGGCATCCGGCACGGTGCCTGCCCCCTTGCCCTCCTTCGGCCGCCACTGGTGGGCACCGGCCGGGCTCTTGGTCAGTTCCCAGTCGAAGTTGAACAGGTTGTTGAGGTACTCGTTGCTCCATCGGGTGGGGGTCGAAGTCCAGGTCACTTCCAGGCCGCTGGTGATGGTATCGCCACCCTTGCCGCTGCCGAACTTGTTGGCCCAACCCAACCCCTGCAGCTCCAGGCCTGCAGCTTCCGGTTCCGGGCCGACGTTGTCGGCAGGGCCGGCACCGTGGGTCTTGCCGAAGGCGTGGCCACCGGCAATCAGCGCCACGGTTTCTTCATCGTTCATGGCCATGCGGCCGAAGGTGTCACGGATGTCCTTGCCCGAGGCCACCGGGTCGGGGTTGCCGTCCGGGCCTTCCGGGTTCACGTAGATCAGGCCCATCTGCACAGCAGCCAAGGGGTTTTCCAGGTTACGCTCGCCGGACAGGTCCCGGCTTTGCTCCTCTGGGTGCTTGGCTGGCTCTGCTACCAGGTCACCCTGGCCTGGCGGCTGGGCCTTGACCTGCTCATTGCCATAACGAATGTCTCCGCCCAGCCAGACCTTTTCCGAACCCCAGTACACATCTTCGTCCGGCTCCCACACGTCGGCACGCCCGCCGGAGAAGCCGAAGGTCTTGAAGCCCATGGATTCGAGGGCGACGTTGCCGGTGAGCACGATCAGGTCGGCCCAGGAAATCTTGTTGCCGTACTTCTGCTTGATCGGCCACAGCAGGCGCCGGGCCTTGTCCAGGCTGACGTTGTCCGGCCAACTGTTGAGCGGGGCGAAGCGCTGCTGGCCAGAGCCTGCACCACCCCGGCCATCGCCGATGCGGTAGGTACCGGCGCTGTGCCAGGCCATGCGGATGAACAGCGGGCCATAGTGGCCGAAGTCGGCGGGCCACCAGTCCTGGGAGTCGGTCATCAAGGCGTTCAGGTCTTTCTTCAGGGCCTGGAAGTCGAGGCTCTTGAACGCCTTGGCATAGTCGAAACCCGGGTCCATCGGGTCGGACTTGGAGGAATGTTGGTGAAGAATTCTCAGGTTGAGCTGGTCAGGCCACCAGTCACGGTTGGTGGTGCCGCCACCTGCGGTTTGATGGAACGGGCATTTCGATTCGTTCGACATCTGCGGGTACCTTTGGGTCGGTTATCCAGATTTCCGGTCTTTGCCAGGTGTTCTTTCAGCCGAGCGCGTGGGCTCGTGCTACCCCTCATCAGGTCTACACGGGGCTTGCGAAGCTGTCACGACGGGGTTGGTGCGGTCTTGCACGCAAGTGCTGACACGCCGCCCGCTCGCGGAATTCGCGGGGCCAGGGGAAAGACTAGCCGAGCTTGGACAGAGTTCTAATAGAGTGGCTATTGAGGGGTGATAGGTTGGCTCTGTCAGCCTTCCTGTGCCGGCCTCTTCGCGGGTAAACCCGCTCCCACAGGTACGGTACAGCCCTCAAGACCTGTGGTGATCCTGTGGGAGCGGGTTTACCCGCGAAGAGGCCGGCACATCCATACAAGGCAACCAGGCTGGCCACATGCTTCAATACACCGCCACCCCCTCTACTCCGGAACCCGCCCCCCTCATGAACCGCAACGACCTGCGCCGCGTCGACATGAACCTGCTGGTACTGTTCGAAGCCCTGATGATCGAACGCAACCTGACCCGGGTCGGCGAAAAGCTGTTCATCACCCAGCCCACCGTCAGCGCCGCCCTTGCCCGCCTGCGCGAGCTGTTCGACGACCCGCTGCTGATCCGCAACGGCCGGGCCATGGAGCCCACGCCACGGGCCATGCAGATCTTCGCCGAGCTGGGGCCGGCCATGGATGTGATTTCCGCCGCCATCAGCCGCGCCCGCGAGTTCGACCCGGTCAACAGCTGCAACGTGTTCCGCCTGGGCCTGTCGGACGATGCCGAGTTCGGCCTGTTCCCGGCCCTGCTGCAGGCCCTGCGCGAAGAGGCCCCGAACATCAGCGTGGTAGTGCGCCGGGCCAACTTCCTGCTGATGCCGGGGCTGCTGGCAAGCGGCGAGATCTCGGTGGGCGTGAGTTACACCACGGACCTGCCGGCCACCGCCAAGCGCCGCAAGCTGCGCAACATCGGCGTGCGGGTGCTTCGCGCCGATGACCGCCCGGGCCCGCTGACCCTCGACGAATACTGCGCCCGCCCGCATGTGATGGTGTCGTTCTCGGGCGACATGAGCGGCAATATCGACCTCGACCTGGCGCGCATCGGCCGCTGCCGCAAGGTTGTGCTGGCGGTGCCGCAGTTCGGCAGCCTGCGCGCCCTGCTGCGCAACACCGAGCTGATCGCCACGGTGCCGGACTATGCCGCCTGCGCCCTGGCCGACGACGGCAGCCTGCGCGCCGACCCGGCGCCGTTCGACATCACCGAGGCCGAACTGTCGATGGTCTGGAGCGGCGCCCAGGACAATGACCCGGCCGAGCGCTGGCTGCGCGAGCGCATCCTGCAGTTCATGGCCACGCAGTGATGCATCGACCTCATCGATAGCCACCATGAATGCCATCAAGTTCCGCTGCGGCCAGCCCGGGCGGAAGATGGCGGCATTCGCTGATTGATGAGGCCTCCCATGAAAACCGGCATGATCGCTGCCCTGCTCGCCTTGCTGGCCGCCCTTGGCGGTTGTGCCAGCCCTGCCGCTACCGACGCGCAGCCCTACGGGCACTTCTATTCGGCCACGGCCATTTCCAGTGTCGCCCTGGCCCCCGGCCAACGGGTGGCCGTGCTGCTGGGGCGTGACGCCGAAGCAACCCTCGAATACCTCGGCAGCCATCGCACCCAGGCAGCCGCGCCGACCCAGGGCCAGCGTGCCCCTGTTGCGACCCTTGGCAGCGAGAGCCAGGCGTATGACTGGCTGGCGCGGTCACTGGCGCAGCAGTTTGCCGAAGTGACCTTCTATGACGACCTGGACACGCTGCTGGGCGACCACCCGGATGTGATCGTGCTGCTGGACACCGAAAGCCGTTTGGCCAGCGCGGATATCGAAAGCCGGGTGGTAGCGCGCTTTTTCGATGACCAGCTGACCTATATCGGCCGTGCTGAAGGGCGGGCCAGCAAGCGCCTGGGCGATGTGGCGCGGGTGGCCGAGGATGAACGGGCGGTGCAGGCGGATGCCTTGCGCGACTTTGACGATTCGTTACAGGCGTTGTTGAAGGGTCGCGTTTGAGGGCCCTTTCGCGGGTGAACCCGCTCCCACAGGTACAGCGCCCTGTCCACGGACTGCGCTGTACCTGTGGGAGCGGGTTTACCCGCGAAGAGGCCACTACAGGTTGTCACTTACCCCGCTGCATCCACGCCGCCCCCAGCCCACTGAGGCAGATCACCGAGATGCCCACCAGGCTCAGGGTATCCGGCACCTGGCTATAGACAACCAACCCAAGCAACCCGGCAAACACGATCTGGCAATAACTGAACGGCGCCAGCAAGGCCGGTGCCGCATGGCGAAAGGCCTGGGTCAGCAGCAGGTGCGCAGTCACGCCAAAGCCACCCAGCGCCAGCATCAGCAGCGCATGGTCCCAACGCGGCATCTCCCAGAAGAACGGCACCAGCGCACTCATCGCCAGGGTGTTGCACAACCCCGCATAGAAGTTGCTGGTGGTCGGGCTGTCATGCGCGGCCAGGATGCGCGTCAGCAACTGATAGAAGCAGAAGCCCAGCGCCGAACCGAACGGATACAGGATGGCCGGGGTGAACATCGCCCCGCCCGGGTGCACCACCACCAGCACACCGATGAAGCCCATCACCACCGCCACCCACTGCCCCACCGTCACCCGCTCCTTCAGCAACGGCGCCGACAGCGCGGTGACCAGCACCGGGGCCAGGAAGTTGACCGCCGTGGCCTCGGCCAGCGGCAGGTACTGCAGGCCGGTGGTGAACAGCAGGCTGGTACTCAACAGGCTCAGGGCACGTAACGTCTGCAACAGCGGGCGGCGGGTGCGCAGCACGTTGAGGCCGGCCTTGGGCAGGAAGATGCCGGCCATCAACAGCGTGTGCACCACATACCGCGCCCAAACCACCATGATGATCGGGTACAGGCCGCCGAGGAACTTGGACAGGGCATCGTGACTGGCGAACAGGAACGTCGCCACCACCACCAGGGCGATGCCGCGCAGGGGTTGGTTGACTCCGGACAGCGGTGTGCTGGAACTCATGGCACTCTCGATGACGGCGCGGCTGGATGCGGCGCCCAGGGAAGGCCGCGCAGGCGTTGCCTGGCGGATGCAACAGCTCGGATTCTAGAAGAGATGCCGAAGAATAAGGAAGTTCAATTGCCGCCAGCCAAGGCCGACTGCAATTTCTGTTCGCTGATCGACCACTTTCCGCCCCGCGCGCATGGCCCGTGCCGTGCTGATCGCCGACCATCGAATGCGAACCCTGCCACCCTACAAGGAATTTACATGCAAAGGCTCACCACCCGAAACGGCCTGGACCTGCCCGCGATCGGCCTGGGCACCTGGCCAATGACCGGCAGCGAGTGCACCCAGGCCGTGCGCCAGGCGCTTGAAGTGGGTTACCGGCACATCGACACCGCCACTGCCTATGACAACGAAGCCGCCGTCGGCCAGGCCCTGCGCGACAGCGATGTACCGCGCGAGCAGATTCACCTGACCACCAAGGTATGGTGGGATCGCCTGGCGCCCAAGGCCATGCGCCAGTCGCTGGAGGACAGCCTGCGCGCGCTGGGTACCGAGCAGGTCGACCTGTTCCACATCCACTGGCCCGGCCAGGACTGGGACCTGGCCCGCAGCATCGAAACCCTGGTGGCCCTGCGTGACGAGGGCAAGGCGCGCAGCATCGGCGTGGCCAACTTCCCGCTGGGGCTGCTGCGCCAGGTGGTGGAAACCCTGGGCGCGCCATTGTCGGCGATCCAGGTGGAATACCACGTGCTGCTCGGCCAGCAACCGCTGCTGGACTATGCCCGTCGCCACGACCTGCTGCTCACCGCCTACACCCCGCTGGCCCGTGGGCAGGCGGCGGCGCAGCCGGTGATCCAGGCGATCGCCCGCAAGCATGGCGTACTGCCCAGCCAGGTGGCGCTGAAGTGGTTGCTGGACCAGGACGGCGTGGCGGTGATCCCCAAGGCCGGCAGCCGCGAGAACCAGCTGGCCAACCTGGCGGCGTCGAACGTGCAACTGGATGACGAGGACCGCGCGGCGATCGCCGGGTTGCCGAAGGACCAGCGGGTGGTGAGCCCGGCGTTTGCGCCGGACTGGAACAGCTGATTGCGGCTCAATATCTGAAAGCTGACACGATCTCTGTGGGAGCGGCCTTGTGTCGCGAAAGGGCCGCAAAGCGGCCCCGGCAATTTTTGCGGCGAAGCTGAAAATGATGGGGGCGCTGCGCGCCCCAATCGCGACACAAGGCCGCTCCCACAATGGGCCGCGTAGGCCGTTATATTGGCGTCACGACCTGCTTCAACCGCTCGTTCGCCGGTGCCGGTCGCCCGTACAGGTAACCCTGGAAGTGCGAGCACCCCTCCGCCGCCAACCGGCGCATCTGCTCTTCCGACTCAACCCCCTCGGCCGTGGTCTTGATCATCAGGCTGTTGGACAGGTCGGTAATGGCGCGGATGATCGACATCGCCTCGCGACTGTCGCACATGTCATGCACGAACGACTTGTCGATCTTGATCCGGTCGAACGGGAACGAACGCAGGTAGCCCAGCGAGGAATACCCGGTGCCGAAATCGTCCAGCGAAATGGACACGCCCAGGTCCTTCAGTGCACGCAGGGTACGCACGTTCTCCTCGCTGTTGCCCAACAGCACCGACTCGGTGACCTCCAGCTCCAGCCGCTGTGGCGGCAGGCCTGAGTCGGCCAGCGCCAGGGCCACGGTGTGCACCAGGTTGGCATTCTTGAACTGCACCGCCGACAGGTTGACCGACACCGTCTGCTCACTGTCCCAGCTGGCCGCCTCCTGGCAGGCCAGGTTCAGCGCCCGGTTGCCCAGTTCGTGGATCAGCCCGGTTTCCTCGGCGATGGGGATGAAGTCCATGGGCATGACCATGCCACGGGTCGGGTGCTCCCAGCGCAGCAACGCCTCATAGCCGGTAACGCTGCTGGTCTGCTGGTCGACCACCGGCTGGTAGTGCAGCTGCAACTGGCCCAGGTGCAGCGCGGTGCGCAGGTCGGTTTCCACCAGGCGGCGCTGGCGGGCGGCGACGTCCAGTTCGACGTTGAAGCACTCGTAGCGGTTGCGGCCATTGCGCTTGGCCTCGTACAGCGCCATGTCGGCGTAGCCCAGCAGTTGCTCGGCCTGGTCGCTGTCATCAGGCGCAATGGCAATACCGATGCTCACCCCCACCGTGAACTGGTGCCCCTCGATCTGGAACGGTGGGCAGATCGCGTTGATCAGGCGCTGCGCAGTGTTGCATGCGGCCTCCCGGCCCTCCAGGCCGGTCAGCACCACGGCAAACTCGTCGCCGCCCAGGCGGGCCAGGGTGTCGTGTTCGCGCAGTTCGCGCCGCAGGCGCTTGCCCAGCGCGCGCAGCAGCTTGTCGCCAAAGGCGTGGCCCAGCGAATCGTTGATGTTCTTGAAGTTGTCCAGGTCCAGGCACAGGGCGGCGGTCAGCTTGGCGTGCTCGCTGTCACGCACCAGCGCCTGGCGCAGGCGTTCGTTGAACAGGGTGCGGTTGGGCAGCCCGGTCAGCGCATCGTGGTGCGCCATGTGGTGGATCTGCGCGTGGGCGGCCAGCTCTTCGGTGGCGTCTTCGGCAACGAACAGCACGTAGTCGGCCTGGCCTTCACGGTTCTGGCTGAGCAAGGTGCGGCTGCGCAGGGTGCGTGGGCCGCAGGCCGTGTCGACCCGGGTTTCGGCGGCATGCCCCTTGGTGCTGCGGGCGCCACGGGCCAGTTGCTGTTCCAGGTAACCGGCAGCACCCGGTGCCAGGCATTCGCCGGGCAACTGCCCGGTCATGCTGCGCTGCGGCCCGCCGAACAGGCGCTCGGCCTGCTGGTTGGCCAGCAGGATGCGCTGGCTTTCCAGGTCCTGGACAATGACGCTGGCGGGGATGTTGGCAATCACCGAATCAAGGAACTGCGACAGTTTGGCCATTTCCTGGCTGTACTGCTCGGCCAGTTCCTTGGCCTGCAGCAGTTCCAGCTCTTGCCGGTGGTGCTCGGAAATGTCGCGGGTGACCTTGGCGAAGCCCACCAGTTGCCCGGCATCGTCGTACACCGCGTCGATCACCACATGGGCATGGAAGGTCGTGCCGTCCTTGCGCAGGCGCGAACCGGTCTCTTCAAAGCGCCCGGTGCTGCGCGCCTGCTCAAGGTTGAGCGCGGGCAGCCCGGCGGCGCGCTCGGCATCGGTGTAGAACAACGAGTAGTGCTGGCCGACGATTTCCTCGGCCAGGTAGCCTTTGGCGCGCTGGGCGCCAGGGTTCCAGTTGGCGACGATACCTTCGGGGGTGAGCAGGTAGAAGGCATAGTCCACCACACTCTGGATCAACAGCCGGTACATGATGTCGGGGCTTGCGACTAGCGACATGAACTTTACCTGGGCCTTCGAAAGGCGTGAAAAGGATTGGTGGCATTATGCCTCCGATGACGATTTTGTGAAGTAGCTCACAAAAAGCCACGATCCCTTCAATTTGCGAACGAAGGCTGGCAACCCCTCAATGGCGGGCGCCCGTCACCAGGAAATTGAGCAAGCCCGGTTCGTCATCCAGGGCTATGGGCTGCGCCGGGCGCGACAGCTCGGCCAGCACGGCATCGCAGAAGGCCACGGCAGGCATGTCCTGGGCGTAGCAGCGCATCAGCCAGTCGCCCTCGCCGCCCAGCAGTTGCAATGCCACCGCCCGGCCGATGCCCTGTCGGCGGTACTTTTTCAGGATGAACAGGTCGGCCAGTTCGAACGCGTCGATGCCCGGCAGCTCGCTGCGTTCGACCAGCACGAAACCGGCGATGAAACCATCTGCCAGCACCAGGTACGCGCCCCAACCATCGGCCTGCCAGTAACGTTGCAGGTGCTCGTCATGGATATAGAAGCGGCCGTCCACTTCGACGTCTTCCTGCTCCCAGTCCGAGGACTCGTAGGCGTAGAACTGGTAGAGGTTGCGAATCAGCGGGGCCTGGTCGGCAGTGGTTGCCAGCAGTTCGATGGGCAGCATGGTGCGGGGGCTCGGGTAAAAAGGCGGATTCTAGATCAACAGCCCCTGGCAGCAAAAAGCCCAGGCCCTCCCCGCACGGAAAGGCCCAGGCAAAACCATCACAAGCACATCACTCATTGATTTAGCAGGCCCCTGTGGGAGCGGGTTCACCCGCGAACACCGGCACAGCCGGTGCCATACACCGTGTCGCATTCTTCGCGGGTAAACCCGCTCCCACAACGACCTCTACAACCGGAGCAATAACACCACTCAGGCCCCCTGCAACGCACGCGGGCGGTGGCTGCGCGCCTCGGCGTCCGGCGCCTTGGCCGCCTGCAGGTGGAAGTCGAACGCCAGTTCGGCAAAGCGTTCGCCCTCTACGCCGCGATCACGCGCTGCCGCCGCATCCTCGACAAAGCGCAGCTCGCCGACCAGCCCGTCACGGGTGGCATAGGCAAAGTCATCCCACAGGTACTTGTCGCCGGCCAGGTTTATCTGCGTGGTCAGATGGCGGTGCCCCGGCGCCGAGATGAAGAAGTGCACATGCGCCGGGCGCTGGCCGTGGCGGCCGAGCAGGTCCAGGCATTCCTGGGTTGGCCCCTGCGGGTCGCAGCCGTACCCCGACGGCACGATGGAGCGCGCGCGGTAACGCCCTTCGGCATCGGTGATGATGCGCCGGCGCAGGTTGTACTCGGACTGGGTCGAGTCGAAGTACGAATAGGTGCCCTGGGTGTTGGCATGCCACAGGTCAACAGTGGCGCCGGCCAACGGCTTGCCTTCGGCGTCGAACACCTGGCCCTGGAGGAACATCACCACGCCCGGGTCGCTGCCGTCGTCCATGCGCGCTTCACCCTGCGCCAGCGGCGCCCCCGCCACATACAGCGGGCCTTCGATGGTGCGCGGGGTGCCGCCAGTCAGGCCGGCCTCGGCGTCCTTGGCATCCTGCAGCAGGTCGAGGAAGTGCTCGATGCCCAGCCCCGCCGCCAGCAGGCCGGCTTCGTTACGGCCACCCAGGCGGTTGAGGTAGTCGACGGCATGCCAGAACTCGTCTTCGGTGATTTCCAGGTCTTCGACCAGGCGTGCAGTGTCCTGCAGCACACGCAGGATGATCTGCTTGAAGCGTGGGTTGCCTTCGGCATGGCCCAGGCCGGCCACTTCCTTGAAGAACGCCTGAACATCGGCAGTATGGGAAATTTTCACGGTCATCGTGCTTGCCTCATCTTGTTCTTGTCAGGTAGACAGGTGCGACTCAGCGGTCGTCGCTGTGAATCGACGAGGGGTGCCGGCACAGGCAGTCGACCTCGATGTCCATGTACGGGAACAGCGGCAGCTGCATCAGGGTGTCGTGCAGCGCCTCGACGCTGGGCACGTCGAACACGCTGTAGTTGGCGTAGTGCCCGGCAATGCGCCACAAGTGGCGCCAAATGCCTTCGCGCTGCAGGCGCTGGGCCAGTTCCTTTTCGTCGGCCTTGAGCCGGGCGGCCTTGGCCGGGTCCATGTCGACCGGCAGTTTCACGGTCATCTTCACGTGGAACAGCATGCTGGTATCTCCTTTCTCTGATTTGGCGCGAACACGGGCGAAGCCCGTGCCATCCACCGCGTCGCCTGCTTCGCGGCTAAAGCCGCTCCCACAGGGGTTGTGTGTTCTTTCAGCCAGCGTGACTCAGCAGCGGGCGAAGCGCGCCAGGCGCTGTTCGTCCAGGGTCAGGCCCAGGCCTGGGGTACGTGGAATGTGCAGCTGGAAGTCGCGGTACTGCGGCGGCTCGTTGACGATTTCTTCGGTCAGCAGCAGCGGCCCGAACAGCTCGGTGCCCCAGGTGAGCTGGCGCAGGGTCAGGAAGGCGTGAGCCGAAGCCAGGGTGCCGATCGAGCCTTCGAGCATGGTCCCGCCATACAGGGCGATGCCGGCAGCCTCGGCGATTTGCGCGGTGCGCAGCACGGCGCGCGGGCCACCGTTCTTGGCTATTTTCAGGGCGAAGATGCTGGCCGCGCCAATGGCGGCCAGGCTGAAGGCGTCCTCGACGCTTTCGATCGACTCGTCGGCCATGATCGGCGCCGGGCTGCGCTGGTTCAGGCGCACCTGGCCGCTGCGGTTGATGCGCGAAATCGGTTGCTCGATCAGGTCGATGCCGTTGTCGCCAAGCACCTGGCAGGCACGGATGGCCTGGGATTCGTCCCAGTACTGGTTGACGTCGACCCGCACGCTGGCACTGTCGCCCAGCTCGCGCTTGATCGCCATCACGTGCTTGAGATCCTGGGCCAACGGGTTGGCGCCGATCTTCAGCTTGAACACCCGATGCCGGCGAATCTCCAGCATGTGCAGGGCTTCGGCGATGTCACGGGCGGTGTCGCCGCTGGCCAGGGTCCAGGCCACTTCCAGGCTGTCGCGCACGCGGCCACCCAGCAGTTCGCTGACCGGCAGGCCCAGGCGCTTGCCCTGGGCATCGAGCAAGGCGCTCTCGATACCCGACTTGGCAAAGGTGTTGCCCTTGGCCAGCTTGTCCAGCTTGAGCATGGCGGCGTTGATGTTGTCTGCCGCCAGGCCGATCAGCGCCGGCGCCAGGTGCGCATCGATGTTGGCCTTGATGCCTTCGGGGCTTTCGTAGCCATAGGCCAGGCCGCCGATGGTGGTGGCCTCGCCGATGCCTTCCACGCCATCACTGCAGCGAACACGCAATACCACCAGGGTCTGCTGCTGCATGGTGTGCATCGCCAGCTTGTGCGGGCGAATGGTCGGCAGGTCGACGATAATTGCCTCTATACGTTCAATCAGCGCGCTTGTCATTGTTGCCAGGTCCCGTTGTTTCGGGCTGCCAGCCGCAGGCCCGAGTGGTGCATTTACTTGCTTGTTCAAGGATTGCGCGAGACCCTGATAGCCGTCCAATATCGAATGAATCTCCCACCATACCCTGGAGGTCTGATGGAGCTGCGCCACCTGCGTTACTTCAAGGTCCTGGCCGAAACCCTGAACTTCACTCGCGCCGCCGAGCTGCTGCACATTGCCCAGCCACCGCTGAGCCGGCAGATCAGCCAACTCGAGGACCAGCTCGGTACCTTGCTGGTGGCGCGCGAGCGCCCGCTGCGGCTGACCGAGGCGGGCCGCTTCTTCTACGAGCAGAGCTGCACCGTGCTGCAGCAGCTGGAGAACATCAGCGACAACACCCGTCGCATCGGCCAGGGCCAGCGCCAGTGGCTGGGGATCGGCTTTGCCCCCTCGACCCTGTACAAGGTGCTGCCGGAGCTGATCCGCGAGCTGCGCCAGGACAGCGAGCTGGAACTGGGCCTGAACGAGATGACCACGCTGCAGCAGGTGGAGGCGCTGAAAAGCGGGCGCATCGACATCGCCTTCGGGCGCATTCGCATCGATGACCCGGCCATTCACCAGCAAGTGCTGTGCGAGGACCCGCTGGTGGCTGTACTGCCCAAGGGCCACCCGCTGGCGAGCAGCCCGCTTACCCTTGCCCAGCTGGCTGGCGAGGCGTTCATCCTCTACCCGGCCAACCCGCGGCCCAGCTATGCCGACCATGTGCTGGCACTGTTCGCCCACCACGGCATGAGCATCCGCGTCAGCCAGTGGGCCAACGAACTGCAGACCGCCATCGGCCTGGTGGCCGTCGGCGTAGGCGTCACCCTGGTGCCGGCGTCGGTGCAGCAGCAGCACCGCACCGATATCGAATATGTAAGCCTGCTCGACAGCGGCGCCGTCAGCCCGATCATCCTCAGCCGACGCAAGGGCGATGTGAGCCCGATCGTGCAGCGCTGCCTGGCATTGATTGCACAACAGGCCGAATGAGCGCGCTCCCTGACCTCACGCGGTCGGTTGTAGGAGCGGCCTGCGCAGGCCAGAAGAATGCGCCCCCCGGGTCATCATCAACCAACAGGAAAAACCAGCATGATTCACGGCAAGACACTGCAAGCATGGTGCAGCTCCCACCCCCTGATCGAAGACCTGGTGGCCCTGCGCGAAACCCGTTGGTTCAACCCGCACATTGCCCCTGCCGCCCAGGCCCTGGCCGATGTCGGCCTGAACGCCGCCGATGTCAGTGCCGCCAGTGCCCGCCTGGCACGCTTTGCCCCGTACCTGGCCAAGGTGTTCCCGGACACCGCCACCAGCAGCGGCATCATCGAGTCGCCACTGCGCCCGCTGCCCACCTTGCACGCCACCTTGCTGCAGGAAGCGGGCCTGCCAGCCAGCGGTTCGCTCTGGCTCAAGGCCGACAGCGAGCTGCCGATCTCCGGTTCGATCAAGGCCCGCGGCGGTATTCATGAAGTGCTCAAGCATGCCGAAGACCTTGCCCTGGCAGCCGGCCTGATCAACCTCGACAGCGATTACCGGGAACTGGCCAGCGACCAGGCCCGGCAATTCTTCAGCCAGTACAAGGTTGCGGTCGGCTCGACCGGCAACCTCGGCCTGTCGATCGGCATCATGAGCGCCAGGCTGGGCTTTCAGGCGACCGTGCACATGTCGGCCGATGCCCGCCAGTGGAAGAAGGACAAGCTGCGCGCCCATGGCGTGAAGGTGGTCGAGTACGAAAGCGACTACAGCGTGGCAGTGGAGCAAGGGCGCCAGCAGGCGGCGGCGGACCCGAGCTGCTACTTCGTCGACGACGAGAACTCGCCACACCTGTTCCTCGGCTATGCCGTGGCGGCCGAGCGGCTGGCCGTCCAGTTCGAGGCCGCGGGTATCAAGGTGGATGCCGAGCACCCGCTGTTCGTCTACCTGCCCTGCGGGGTCGGCGGCGGCCCGGGTGGCGTGGCGTTCGGCCTGAAGCTGATCTGGGGCGACCATGTGCACTGTATCTTCGCCGAGCCCACCCACTCGCCCTGCATGTTCCTGGGGGTGTATAGCGGTTTGCATGACGCCACCAGCGTGCAGGATTTCGGCATCGACAACCTGACCGCCGCCGACGGCCTGGCGGTGGGCCGCCCTTCCGGCTTTGTCGGCAAGGCGATGCAGCGTTTGCTCGATGGTTATTACACGGTCAGCGACGAGGCGCTGTACCGGCTGTTGGTACTGGCCCATGACCAGGAGAACGCGCGGCTGGAGCCTTCGGCGCTGGCGGGGATGCCGGGCATGGTCAAGGTGCTTGAATCGCCTGAATACCTGGCGCGCATGGGCCTGTCGGCTGGGCGCATGGAGCGGGCCACGCACCTGGTGTGGGGAACCGGTGGCAGCATGGTGCCGGAGGCAGAGTTCGCAGCCTATCTGGCCAAAGGAAGGGGCTGAGGAATCGTCTCTGCTTTTGATGTCTGTAGGAGCGGCCTTGTGTCGCGATGGGGCGCGCAGCGGCCCCACATTTTCAGCTTTGCCGCTAATTTCGCCGGGGCTGCTTTGCAGCCCTTTCGCGACACAAGGCCGCTCCTACACAAAGCGGGTGTTGCAGGTAGGCTCTACCCCGGCAGGCTATAACGCTCGGCAAAGTACTGCCGGAAAAAGTCCACTGCCACTCGCACCTTGGCCGAACTGGCCAGCGGAGTGGTGTACACCGCCCAGATATCCGCCGGCTGGTGATAGTCCTCCAGCACCTGCACCAGGCGCCCGTCCTGCAGGCTGTCGTGCACATCCCACCAGGAACGCAGCAATATCCCGCGCCCGTCCAGGCACCACTGGTGCGCCACTTCGCCATGGTTGCTCGACAAACCGCCGGTCACCCGCACCCCCTCCTCACCCTCCGGGCCCATCAGCTGCCACACGCCAAACGGGTGGTCGCGCTCCTTGATCACCAGGCAGTCATGGCTGGCCAGATCGCCCAGCACCTTGGGCGTGCCGCGCCGGGCCAGGTACGCCGGCGCGGCGCACAGCACCCGGCGGTTGCGCGCCAGCGGCTTGGCAATCAGGTTGGGGGCGATGGCGTTGCCCACGCGGATATCCAGGTCGACGCCTTCGGCGATCAGGTCCACCAGGCGGTCATGCACGTCCAGGCGAATGTCCAGCCGCGGGTAGCGCTCGGCCAGCTCCGACAAGGCTGGCGCCACGAAGCGCCGGCCCAGGCCCAGGCTGCTGGCGATGCGCAGTTGCCCGGCCGGCTCGCGGTGCTGGGCGCTTATGTCATCACCCATGCGCTGCACCGCATCGAAAATCTGCAACGCCCACTGGTACACCCGCTCGCCCTCCTCGCTCACCGTCACCCGCCGGGTGGTGCGGTGCAACAGGCGCACTTCCAGGGTTTGCTCGAGCATGCGAATGCGCTTGCTGATGTACGCCGCCGACATGCCCAGCTCATCGGCCACGGCCGCGAAGCTGGCGCGCCTGGCCACTTGCAGGAAGATGTTGAGGTCGTCGAGGTTGGGCAGATTATTCACGTAGCGTGTTCCAAGAATCCATGAATGGCTAGATTATCTCCGGATCAAGCCCTTATAGCATGGCCAGCACCTGTTCCCTAGACAACGAGTGCACCCCATGAGCAAGACTTTCAGAATCGCGGCAATCCCCGGCGATGGCATCGGCAACGAAGTACTGCCTGAAGGCATTCGCGTGGTCGAGGCCGCTGCGCGCAAGCACGGCCTGGACATCAGCTTCGAGTTCTTCGAATGGGCCAGCTGCGATTACTACCTGGCCCACGGCAAGATGATGCCGGACGACTGGTTCGAACAGCTCAAGGGTTTCGACGCCCTGTACTTCGGCGCAGTGGGCTGGCCTGACAAGGTACCGGACCACATCTCCCTGTGGGGTTCACTGCTCAAGTTCCGCCGCGACTTCGACCAGTACGTGAACATCCGCCCGGTGCGCCTGTTCCCCGGCGTACCTTGCCCACTGGCTGGCCGTGAGCCAGGTGACATCGACTTCGTGGTCATTCGCGAGAACACCGAGGGCGAGTACTCGTCGCTGGGCGGGCGCATGTTCGAAGGCACCGAGAACGAGTTCGTGCTGCAGGAGTCGGTGTTCACCCGCCGCGGCGTCGACCGCATCCTCAAGTACGCCTTCGATGTGGCCCAGACCCGCCAGCGCAAGCATGTCACCTCGGCCACCAAGTCCAACGGCATGGCCGTGAGCATGCCGTACTGGGACGAGCGCACGGCGGCGATGGCTGCCAATTATCCGGAAATCAGCTGGGACAAGCAGCACATCGATATCCTCTGCGCGCGCTTCGTGCTGCAACCGGACCGCTTCGACGTGGTGGTGGCCTCGAACCTGTTCGGCGACATCCTCTCCGACCTCGGCCCAGCCTGCGCCGGCACCATCGGCATCGCGCCATCGGCCAACCTCAACCCCGAGCGCAAGTTCCCGTCGCTGTTCGAACCGGTGCACGGTTCGGCGCCGGACATCTATGGCAAGAACATCGCCAACCCGATCGCGATGATCTGGTCCGGTGCGCTGATGCTCGACTTCCTCGGCAACGACGGCGCCGACCCGCGCTATCGCGCCGCCCACGACGACATCCTCAAGGCCATCGAGCAGGTCATCGCCGCCGGTGAAGTGACCCGCGACATGGGCGGGCAGCAGTCCACCCAGCAAGTGGGCCAGGCCATCACCGCGCTGGTCGAGGCCTGATCCACCAGGGCCGATTGTCAGAAGTGTCTGACAATCGGCCCTTTGGCTCTTGCGAGCGGCGTGGATTGTATGCAAAATCTGTTAACCATTAGATATTCGTAAACCATAGGTTAACGACCAAGGAAGGAGTGGTACTGCAACACCCCGGATGCCTGCCGGGTAAAACAAGTACGCCAACGTCCCAGGAGACGATGATGTCGCACAAGAATAAAAAGATTGATGTGTTCCTGATTACCGTGAGCCTGATTGCCGTGCTGCTCACCGTGATCGGCCTTGCAGCCTTCCCCGCCCAGGCGGAAAGCGCCGCCAACCAGTTGTTCGAACTGTCCACCCGCACCTTCGGTACCAGCGTGCAGGTGCTGGTGTTCGGCAGTACCCTGGCCGTGCTGTACCTGGCCTTCAGCAAGTACGGCAACATCCGCCTGGGCAGCGGCAAGCCTGAATACGCCACCGCCACCTGGGTGTTCATGTTCATCTGCGCCGGCATGGGCTCGTCGACCCTGTACTGGGGCGTGATGGAATGGGCCTACTACTACCAGACCCCAGGCCTGAACATCGCCGCGGCCAGCCCCAAGGCGCTCGAGTACAGCGTTGGCTACTCGTTCTTCCACTGGGGCATCAGCGCCTGGTCGATCTATGCCCTGGCCTCGCTGGCCATGGCCTACCACTTCCATGTGCGCAAGAAGAGCGGCCTGAACCTGGCCTCGATCGTCGAAGCGGTGACCGGCTTCAAGGCTACCGGGCCGGTAGGCCGTAGCGTCGACCTGATCTTCCTGCTGACCATGATGGGCGCGCTGACCGTGTCGCTGGCCCTCACCGCCTCCACCCTCACCCGCGGCCTGCACGACCTGGCCGGCACCCCGGACACCTTCACCGTGCAGCTGCTGGTGATCGGTGGCGTGGCAGTGATGTTCTCGCTCAGTTCCTACATCGGCATCGATGGCGGCCTGCAGCGCCTGAGCAAGATGGTGTGCATCGGCGCGCTGGTGTTCGCCGCGGTGGTCCTGCTGGTCGGCCCGACCCAGTTCACCATCAACAACACCGCCAACTCGATTGGCCTGATGATCCAGAACTACGTGCACATGAGCCTGTTCACCGACCCAGCCGGCGACGGTGCCTTCACCCGCAACTGGACGGTGTTCTACTGGCTGTGGTGGGTGTCGTACGCACCAGGCGTGGCCATGTTCGTAACCCGCGTTTCGCGCGGCCGGCAGATCAAGGAAGTGGTGCTGGCCCTGCTGCTGGGTGGCAGCTTCGGTTGCTGGTTCTTCTTCGGCGCGCTGGAAAGCTACAGCATGCACCAGTTCATCACCGGTGCGGTGGATGTACCGAAGATGCTCGCCGAACAAGGCGGCGAATCGGCCGTGACCCACCTGCTGCTGGCGTTGCCATGGGGCCAGGTGTTCCTCGGTGTGTACCTGTTCATCATGGCCATCTTCTGTGCCTCGCACATGGATGCCGCAGCCTATGCGGTAGCCGCCACCAGCACCCGCAACCTGCGTGAAGGCGACGACCCGACACCGACCCACCGCCTGTTCTGGTGCGTGGTACTGACTCTGGTGCCACTGGCCATGCTGTTCGCCAAGGCCTCGCTGTCGACCATGAAGACCGCCGTGGTGCTGACCGCCATCCCGTTCATGGTGATCCTGCTGGTGAAGATCTACGGCTTCTTCAAGTGGATGATCGCCGACTACGGCCAGGTATCGGCCCACCTGATCGACGAAGAAGCGGCCCGCATGGCTGGCGAAGAGCCAACCGAGCAGGCCCCGCGCAGCGCCGCTGCGGTGCACTGACCGATGCTGTAGAAGCGAGCTTGCTCGCGATGGGGCTGCCAGGCAGCCCCAGGATAGCTGCAAATTTTTTTGCCTGATCTGTTAACCAACAGATACGCGTTAACCAATAAATACAAACCGAGCTTGTGAGAAACCTGTCATGAACGACTTCAAACGCCTGCCCGCCGATTTCTGCGCGAACGCCGACGAGGCCTTCACCATCCCCGCCAATTTCTACACCCAGGCCGCGGTGTTCGAGCACGAGAAGGAAGCGATCTTCGCTCGCAGCTGGATCTGCGTGGGCCACCGGAGTGAAGTGGCGGAGAACAACGCCTACATCACCCGCGAAGTGATAGGCGAAAGCATCATCGTCGTACGTGGCCGTGACAGCGTACTGCGCGCGTTCTACAACGTCTGCCCGCACCGCGGTCACCAGTTGCTCAGCGGCAGCGGCAAGGCCAAGAACGTCATCACCTGCCCGTACCACGCCTGGACCTTCAAGCTCGACGGCGAACTGGCCCACGCCCGCAACTGCGACAACGTGGTCAACTTCGACAAGGAAAACTCCACCCTGGTGCAGCTGCGCGTAGAGGAATACGCCGGTTTCATCTTCATCAACATGGACATGGACGCAGGCTCGGTAGAAGACCAGTTGCCAGGCATGCAGGCACGCATGCGTGAAGCCTGCGCGGTGATCGACGACCTGCACCTGGCCGCGCGCTTCGTCAGCGACACCCCGGCCAACTGGAAGTCGATCGTCGACAACTACCTGGAGTGCTACCACTGCGCCCCTGCCCACCCGGGCTTCTCCGACTCGGTGGACGTTGGCCAGTACAGCCACAGCCTGCACGGCAACTGGACCCTGCAATACGGCCTGGCCAAGCCTTCGGAGCAGTCGTTCAAGTTCGACGAGAATGTGAAAGACCCATCGTTCGCCGGTTTCTGGGCCTGGCCTTGCACCATGTTCAACGTGCCGCCAGGAGCCAACTTCATGACCGTGATCTACGAGTTCCCGGTCGATGCCGAAACCACCCTGCAGCACTACGACATCTACTTCCTCAACAAGGACATCAGCGAGGAGCAGCAGAAGCTGATCGACTGGTACCGCGAAGTGTTCCGCCCGGAAGACCTGCGCCTGGTCGAAAGCGTGCAGAAGGGCCTGAAGTCCCGTGGCTACCGAGGCCAGGGCCGGATCATGGCCGACCGCGAGCGCAGCGGCATGAGCGAACACGGCATTGCCCACTTCCACAACCTGATCGCCGTGGCCCACCTCGACGATTGATGGCAACCGCTCCACGTTTTTTGCACGTAAAGGTGCGCGGCAGGGCCTGCCGCGCACCCAGGCAGTCGAGGTGAACCATGGCCAACACATATGAAATGTTCAGCGTGCACGTTACCGCAGTGGAACAAGCCACGCCGCTGATCAAGCGCTTTACCCTGGCCCGCGAAGACGGCGCGGCGATGCCCGCCTTCACCGGTGGCAGCCACGTCATCGTGCAGATGCACGGCACCGACGGCAGCCAGTTCAGCAACGCCTACTCGTTGATGAGCGACCCGCGCGACACCCGCAGCTACCAGATTGGCGTGCGCCTGGAGGAGCAGTCCAAGGGCGGCTCGGCGTTCATGCACCAGCAGGTGGAAGTGGGCACCCGCCTGACCATTTCCTCGCCCAACAACCTGTTCGCGCTGGACCCGACCGCCGGCCGCCATGTGCTGATTGCCGGCGGCATCGGCATTACCCCGTTCCTGGCGCAACTGCATGAACTGGAAGGCGCCAGTGCCGACTACGAACTGCACTATGCCTTCCGCGCGCCGGAGCACGGGGCGTTCCAGGACCAGCTGGCCAACGGGCCGCACGCCGCCAACACCCGTTTCTACATCGACAGCCTCGATCGCAAGCTCGACCTGGCCACCCTGTGCGCGGGGCTGGACGAGCAGGCGCACCTGTACGTGTGCGGCCCCAAACCACTGATCGACGCGGTCATCGCCTGCGCCGCCCAGGCCGGCATTGCCGAGCACCGCGTGCATTGGGAACAGTTTGCCGCCACTCCGGTCACCGGCAGTGCCTTTACCGTGGTGCTGGCGCAGTCGGGTGTGGAGTTGCAGGTTGAAGAAGGCATGACCATCCTGCAGGCCATCGAGAAGTCCAAAGCCGCCAAGGTCGAGTGCCTGTGCCGCGAAGGCGTGTGCGGCACCTGCGAGACGGCCATCCTCGAGGGTGAAGCCGAGCATTACGACCAGTACCTGAGCGACGAAGAAAAGGCTGCCCAGCAGAGCATCATGCTGTGCGTCTCGCGTGCTCGCTCGGCGCGGTTGGTGCTGGACCTGTAACTGGTATTTCCAGCTTGTCGCGACCCCCTGTGGGAGCGGCCTTGTGTCGCGAAAGGGCTGCATGGCAGCCCCGGCAATTTCGCGTCGGGTCGAGATATGGGGGGCGCTTCGCACCCCTTTCGCGACACAAGGCCGCTCCCACATTGACTGGGTAAGGCTTCCAAAACCGTCAACCAAAAGTTGACAAGTTACGTATACTGGCAGGCTCTTGGCCCAGATCAGGACACCCTGCCGATGTTGGAAAACAGCTTCGCCTTCCGCCTCAAGGAACTGCTCGAGCATCACAAGCTGACCCTGCAAGCCGTGGGCACGGCCTTGGGCATTTCGCGCACTGCGGTGCACAAGTGGACCCGTGGCGGCGAGATCGACTACGACAACCTGCGCAAGCTGGCCGACTTTCTCAAGGTCAACTGGATCTGGCTGCGCTATGGCGACGAGGCGCTGCAGAACATCCAGCAACCACAGGTGGTCGAGCTGCCGATGACCGATCTGCGCCGGCGCCTGACGGCCGAGATCATGGAAAGCGAAACGCGCATGAAACTGGCCCAGGAAGGCGCACGCATCGTCACCTGGGAATGGAACCTGATCAGCGACGAGGTCACCTACTCGCCCAATGTCGAGCAGGTATATGGCTGGCCGGTGCACCATAACGAAGACTTCTGGAAACACCTGCCGGGCGAAGACGTGCAGCACATGCAGGCGATGTATGCCGAGGCAGTGGCCAAGGGCAGCGGCTGCGAGTGCGACTTCCGCATCACCCGCCCCGACGGTGAAGTACGCTGGATCTCCTCCCGCGCCACGGTGGTACGCGACAGCGCCGGGCGATCGGTGAAGATGGTCGGCATCAGCATGGACAACACCGAGCGCCAGATGGCCCAGCAGGCCTTGAGCCAAAGCGAGGAACGCTTCCGCACGATCTTCGAGCTGGCCTGGGGCGCCCTCGCCTACATCGACCCCGACGGCACCTGGCAACGGGTCAACAACAGCCTGTGCGAGCTGCTGGGCTACCGTGCCGAGGAGCTGTACGGCATGACCTTCCAGCAGATCACCCACGCCGATGACCTGGCGCAGAACCTGCAATTGCTACAGCGCATGCTGGCCGGCGAAACCGAGCGTTACGAAGTGGAAAAACGCGTACGCCACAAGAACGGCGAGTACATCTGGGTACGCGCCCGCACCTCGCTGCAACGTCGCGACAACGGCGAGCCGGAGCACCTGATCAGCGTGTTCGAAGACATCAGCGCCGAGCGCCAGGAACATGAACGGCTGCAGGCGCACATTGCCGCGCTGGAGGCAAGACTGGCTGCTTCGTGACAAGGCTTACCCGAAAACCCAAGTCTGTCGCGATCCGTGTGGGAGCGGGTTCACCCGCGAACACGGGCGAAGCCCGTGCCATCCACCGCGGTGCCTGCTTCGCGGGTGAACCCGCTCCCACAGGGACCGCGCCAGCTTTCAGATTTGAGTAAGGCCGTTGCTCCTTTGCTGCCAGGCCGGCAGGTGATCGCCACGCAGCCAGTCGATAAACCGCGCAAACAACTCCGACTGCGAGTTGATCTCCAGCTTCAGGTACAGATTCTTGCGGTGCATGCGCACGGTTTCCGGCGAGATGCCCAGCTCCAGCGCGGTGGACTTTACCGAATGCCCACGCAAGATCATGTGCGCTACCTCCCGCTCACGGTCGGTCAGCACCTGGCAGCCGAAACTGTCGAACGCCGCCTGCAGGCTGCCACGCTCCGCCGATGCGGGGCCGGGCTCCAGTTGGTGCCGGGCGTAGCGCCCCAGCAGCTCGCGTACCATCGGCTCCAGCGCACGAAGCAGGTCGATCTGCCCTGTACTCAGCCGCGTGCCGCTGCAGCCCTGGAACAGGCTCAGCGACAACTTGCGGCCAGCGCTGAGGTCGACGATGTAGTAGCTGTCTTCACTGCAACCGGTACCCAGGTAATAAGCCTTGTAGTAGTCGCTGTCGAAGAAGTTGTCCGGGGCGATTTCCTGCAGGTGGTAGAAGCCCTCGGCCAGGCCGCTCTGCACGGCCAGGCAGAACGGGTCGAGCAGGTAGCCGGCAGTGAAGTAGCGCTCCAGCACGGCGGCGCGGTGCAGGTCGGGGATGCCTTGCTGGTACAGCAGTTGCGGTGCCCGCCCCTGGCACTCGAGGCTGATCATCATCGATTCCACCTGCACCAGCTGGCCGATGGCGGCCGCCACATGCGCCAGCGCCTCGGGCGTTTCGCTGTGGGCCAGTGCGCGCTGCAGCGCCGCATGCCATTGCTGCAGCGCGCCCAGTGAAAGGGTAAGCGGGGTGTCGGGAGAGGCCTGGGTCATGCCCGGCAGTCTAGCCTGCCAGGCACGCCCGCGCACAGCCCTTTGCGCCAGGTTCATCGGCCCTGGTACAGGCCAAGCGCCGTGAGTTCGCGCGCGGTTTCGATGATGCACTGGCGCAGGGTTTCGACGATCTCGTCCACCTGCGCATGGGTGACGATCAACGGCGGCGACATCACGTTCAGGTGCATGATCGGCCGCACCAGCAGCCCTTTGGCCTGGGCCTTGCTGTGGATGCGTTCGCCGATGTTCACCTCATCGGCGAACAGCGCCTTGCTGGCCTTGTCGGCAACGAACTCGACACAGGCCATCAGCTTCATGCAGCGCACATCCCCCACCAGCGGCAGCTCGCGCAGGCTTTGCAGGCGCTGTTCCAGGTAGCCGCCAACGTCCTTGACGTGCTCCAGCAAATGCTCGCGCTCGATGATCTCGATGTTTTTCAGCGCCGCGGTGCAGCACACCGGGTGGCCGCTGTAGGTGAAGCCGTGGGTGAAGCAGCGGCCCTTGCCCGGCTCGGCGATCACCTGCCAGATGCGCTCGGAGAAGATGCACGCCCCCAGCGGCAGGTAGGCCGAGGTCAGGCCCTTGGCGGTAGTGATGATGTCGGGGGTGACGCCGAACAGTTCCTCGCTGGCGAAGAAGGTGCCCAGGCGCCCGAACGAGGTCACCACTTCGTCGGCGACGAACAGGATGTCGTAGGTCTGGCACAGCTGCCACATGCGCTGGAAGTAGCCCTTGGGCGGAATGATCACCCCACCCGAGCCCATGATCGGCTCGGCGAAGAACGCCGCCACGTTGTCGGCCCCCAGCGAGAGAATCTTGTCCTCGAACTCGGCCACCAGGAAGTCGAGGAACTCGGCCTCGTCCATGTCGTGCGGGGCGCGATACGGGTTGGGGTTGGACACATGGTGGATCAGGTCGTGCTGATAATCGAACTCCGGCACCCGGTCAGCGGCCTTGTTGCCGATCGACATGGTCAGGGTGGTGGAGCCATGGTAGGCGTTGTAGCGGGCGATGATGTGCTTCTTGTGCGGCTTGCCACGGCAGTTCTGGTAGTACTGGATCAGCCGGTAGGCAGTGTCGACCGCGGTCGAGCCGCCGGTGGTGAGGAACACATGGTTCAGGTCACCCGGCGCCAGCTGCGCAAGCTTCTGGCACAGCTCGATGGCCACATCGTTGGCCATGTCGGAGAACGGGTTGGAATAGGCCAGCTGGCGTACCTGGTCGGCGATGGCCAGGGCCATTTCCTCGCGGCCCAGGCCAATGTTGGTGCACCACATGCCGCCGACGGCATCGAGGAAGCGGTTGCCGTGGGTATCGCGGATGTAGGCGCCCTCGCCGGCAACGATGTTCAGCGCGCCTTGCTCGCGGTGCTCGTCGAACACGTGGTAGCCGTGCATGTAGTGGGCCTTGTCGGCTTCCACCAGCGGGTCGTGGGCAATGGCGAATGCTTTGCTTGGGGTGGCCATGGGCAGCTCCTTGGCAGTGATCGTTGGGCAGTGTTCAGAAACCGGTCTTGACCGTGCTCCAGACCCGGGTGATGGCGCGCATGTCCTTCGGGCTCTGGGTTTTCTGCGCGAACAGGCGCTCGCGGGTTTGCGCGTCGGGGTAGATGGCCGGGTCCTGGCGGATCTCGTCGCGTACCAGCGCAGTGGCAGCGGCGTTGCTGTTGGCGTAGTGGATGTAGTCGGTGACCTTGGCCATGGTCTGCGGCTGCAGCAGGAACTCGATGAAGCGGTGGGCATTGGCTGCGTGCGGCGCATCCTTGGGGATGTACAGGTTGTCGAACCAGATCAGCGAGCCTTCCCGGGGGATGAAGAACGACAGCTTGATGTCCTTCTTCGCTTCCACCGCGCGGGCCTGGGCGGTGGCGTAGTCGCCGGACCAGGTCAGGGCCAGGCAGACATCGCCGTTGGGCAGGCTGGTGAGGTAATTGACCGAGTCGAACTTGCGAATGTACGGGCGAATGCCCAGCAGCAGTTGTTCGGCCGCCTTGAGGTCGGCCGGCGATGCGCTGCGTGGGTCCTTGCCCAGGTACTGCAGGGCCAGCGGGATAACTTCGGTCGGCGCGTCCATCAGGGTGACGCCACAGTCGGCGAAGCGCGAGACGATCCTGGGGTCGAACAGCATGGCCAGCGAGCCGATGGGGGCATCGGGCATGCGCGCGGTGATCTTGTCGACGTTGTAGGTTACCCCTGAGCTGCCCCAGGTGTAGGGCGCCGAGTATTTCAGGCCGGGGTCGTAGCCTTGCAGGTTGTTCACCACCTGCTGGTCGAGGTTGTGCCAGCTGGGCAGTTGCTGCTTGTCCAGCGCCTGGAACACCCCGGCGCTGATCAGTGGGGGGACCAGGGAAGCGTTGAGCATGACCAGGTCGTAGCCGGAGCGGCCGGTGAGCAGTTTGGTCTGTACCGTTTCGTAGCCGTCGAAGGTGTCGTAGATGACCTTGATGCCGGTGGCCTTCTCGAAGTCGGCCAGGGTGGTTTCGCCGATGTAGTCGGTCCAGTTGTACAACCGCAACGTGTTACCGCTGTCCACCTCTGCCGCCTGGGCCAGGCTGGCGCCAGACGCCAGCAGCAGACCGCCAATCACCTTCAGTACCTTGCGCATGGCAACTCCATCGTGTGAGTGCTCGGGATCGAGCCGATGGGGGCACTATCGAGGGATTTGCCGGAGGGGGACATACCCCGAATGTGTGGGTGGTCGTTTTTTGGCAGAATGTCGTATGCCGACAGAATTCTGGGGCTGCTTTGCAGCCCTTTCGCGACACAAGGCCGCTCCTACAGGGTACGCGGATCCTGTAGGAGCGGCCTTGTGTCGCGATGGGCCGCAACGCGGCCCCAGTGGTTCGAGCAAAAGCTCACGGCAGCGGATACAACGCCTCATCAAACTGCTCCAGACGCGGGAACACCAAAGGCTGGTCGTCCGAGAGCTGCTCCAGGCGCTGCCGGTACTGCTGCAAAAACGCCTGCCGCGCCTCGTCACTGATGTACGGCACATGCCAGGCCACGAACGGCGGCAGTACCTCGAACCCCACGTAGGCCAGCGTGCCGCGCAAGATCGGCCGCAGCATGTCTTCCAGCGGCCCATGAATCGCCCCCTCGCCAAACATGTGCTCGCGCCCGCCCAGGGTCACGGTCACCAGCGCTTTCTTGCCCGCCAACCCGCCCTGGTCGTAGAAGCGCTTGCCGCCATAGCACACCCCCGACACCAGCACCCGGTCGATCCAGCCCTTGAGCATGGCCGGCGCCGAGAACCAGAAGATCGGGAAGTTCAGCACCAGCAAGTCGGCCCACAGCAGCTTGTCCAGCTCCTGCTGGATGTCCGCGGCAATGGCGCCACGCTTCACCCCCTGGCGCTGCTCCAGTGCATACACCAGGTACTCGGGGTTCTCGCGCTGGCTGAAGTCATCGGCACTGGCCACCGGGTTCCAGCCCATGGCGTACAGGTCGCTGACCTGCACCTGGTGGCCCTGGGCGCGGAAGGTTTCCACGGCCTGGTCACGCAGGGCAGCAGTGAACGATTGCGGCTCGGGGTGAGCGTGGACGATCAGTACATTCACAAACATTCTCCTCACACAAAACAGGTTGTCTTCCAGCTGTGGCTCAACACTGCACCGCTTTCACCTCGACGAACTCCGCCAGGCCCTCCTCGCCCCACTCGCGCCCGTTGCCCGACTGCTTGTAGCCACCAAACGGTGCCTGGTAGTTGAACCCGCCACCGTTGATGAAGCATTGCCCGGCGCGTATCTGCCGCGCCAGGGCCAGGCCGTGCTCGCGGCTACCGGCCCACACCGCGCTGGACAGGCCGAACGGCGAATCGTTGGCAAGGGCCAGCGCCTGGGCCTCGTCGGCATAGGGGATCAGGCACAGCACCGGGCCGAAGATTTCCTCCTGGGCGATGCGCATGCGGTTGTCGACATCGGCGAACAACGTCGGCGCCACGTAGAAGCCGCGCTCGAAGCCGGCCGGCGTATCACCGCCGCACAGCAGGCGCGCGCCCTCTTCCTGCCCCAGGCGAATGTAGTCGAGCACGGTGCGCCGCTGGCCTGCCGAACACATCGGCCCGAGGAAGCTGGCCGGGTCACGCGGGTCGCCCATGACCAGCGCACGGGTCTCGGCCTCGGCAATCTCCAGCGCCTCGGCGTAGCGGCTGGCCGGCAGCAGCATGCGGGTCAGGGCCGTACAGGTCTGCCCCGAGTTGATCATCACGTCCTGCACGCCATGGCGCACCGCCGCGTGCAGGTCGGCGTCGGCGGTGATCAGCAGCGGCGACTTGCCACCCAGCTCCAGGCACACCCGCTTGACCGTCGGCGCGGCCGCCTGGGCCACGCGCACCCCGGCGCCGGTGGAGCCGGTGAACGACACCATGTCCACCTGCGGGTGCCGGGCCAGGGCCTCGCCGACCTTGGCCCCCGGCCCGCTGACCAGGTTGAACACCCCGGCCGGCAGGCCGATGGCCTCGATCATCTCGGCCAGCAGGAACGCATGCAGCGGTGTTTCCTGGCTGGGCTTGACCACCACCGTGCAGCCGGCGGCCAGGGCCGGCGCCAGCTTGCCGATCATCTGGTGCAGCGGGTAGTTCCACGGGTTGATGAACGCGCACACGCCAACGGCCTCGCGGTACACCAGCGAGTTGCCGACTTCGCGCACCTCATCCATCAGCCCGGCCAGTTCGGCGTACTGCTCCAGCCCGGCAATCGGGCCCTCGACCTGTACCGCCTGGCACCACTGCACCGGCATGCCCAGTTCATCGGTGATGAGCGAGGCCATTTCCGCGGCGCGGCTCTTCAGCTGTGCGGCCAGCGCCGTTATGTACCCGGCGCGTACGCTGGACGGTGTGCGCGACCAGCCATCGAAGGCCCGCCGCGCAGCCATCACCGCCCGTTCGACATCGGCCTCGGCGCCCAGCGGCACGCGGCCGATGGCCTGTTCGGTGGCCGGGTCGATCACCTCGGCCATGCCCTGCCCGCTCGGTACCTGCCAGGCACCGTCGATGTACAGCCGCGCATACTCACGCATGGGCCTGCCCCTGCATCAGTGCGGCGGCGCAGCGGGCGATGCGCCGGCAAGCGTCGGCCAAGGCCTCGTTACCCAGTACCAGGCCCAGGCGGATATGCCCGGCAGCGCTGGGGCCGAACGCTTCGCCAGCGAGCACCGACACACCCTGGCTGTCGAGCAGGCGATCGGCGAATGCCTGGGCACTGAGGCCGGTCTCGCGGATATCGACCATCACGAACATACCGCCATCGGGCTTGAGCACCTTGATGCCCGGGCAGTCGGCCAACTGCTCGCACACCAGGTCGCGACGCTGGCGATAGGCTTCGCGCATGACATCCAGTTCCGGGAGTTGTTGCTCCAGTGCAACCACGGCGGCGTCCTGGATGAAGTCCGGCGAGCCGTACAGCATGCACAGGGCGAGGTTTTCCAGGTGGGTGGCAAGCTCGGTCGAACCGACCACCCAGCCCATCCGCCAACCGGTCATGGCATGCGACTTCGACAGGCTGTTGAGGGTGGCGGTGCGCTCGGCCATACCCGGCAGGCTGCCAGGGCTGACATGCTCGCCGTCGTACAACAGCTCGCTGTACACCTCATCGGAAATCAGCCACAGGTCGTGGGCGATGCACAGCTCGGCCAGCGCTTCCCAGGTGGCGCGCGGCAGGCTCGCCCCCGAGGGGTTGTGCGGGCTGTTCAGGGCCAGGGCGCGGGTGCGCGGGGTGATGCGCGCGGCCACGTCACGCGGGCACACGCGAAAGCCGTTCTCCGGCTTGACCGGCACCGGCACCACCTTGGCGCCACAGGCCCCGAACACCGCCTCGTAGGTCACGTACATGGGCTCGGCGACAATCACCTCGTCACCCGGGTCGAGCACGCACTGAGCCACGCAGTACAGCGCGCACTGGGCCCCCGCCAGCACCGTTACCTGGTCGGCATCGACGGCCTGGCCGCTGCGCTGCCGGTGGCGGTTGGCGATGGCCTGGCGCAGCGCCAGCTTGCCGCGCACATCGGCGTAATGGGTGTGGCCCTCACGCAGGCTGTCGATGGCCGCCTCGACGATCGGCGCGGGGGTGTCGAAGTCCGGGTCACCCACCGACAGCAGCAGGATATCCTTGCCCTCGGCCTGCAGCGCCAGGGCGCGGTAGTGGATGTCCCAGGCCGCGGCCCCGTCGCCGGCGATGCGTTGAGTGAGCTTGGCGTAGCGCATGGCAATCTCCCTTCATTGGCGGTTTCAGTCGACGAGAATCTTCGGGTTGGAACTGCCCCATACGGTGTACAGGTCGGCGAGCAGCGCGCCGTTGATTTCTTCCATTTCGGCCTGGGTGATTTCACCCCCGGCCTGTTTGCCGAACAGCACCACTTCGTTGCCACCCTTCACATCGGGGAAGTCGGTGACATCGACCATCAACGTGTTCATCGACACCTTGCCCACCACCGGCACACGGTGGCCGTTGATCAGCACATGGCCCTTGTTGGTGAACACCCGGCGGTAGCCATCGGAGTAGCCGACGGTGATGTTGGCCAGGCGCGAATCACGCGCCAGGGTGAACGTGCGGTCGTAGCCGACGGTGTTGCCTGCCGGGTAGCTGTGCACCGCTGCCACGTGCGACTTGAACTGCATGGCACGTTGGTATTCGGTGTGCGTCGGCACGGTGTCGCCGAACAGCGCGCCGCCGGTGCGCACCATGTCCAGGCGCGCTTCCGGCACTTCCAGCGTAGCGAAGGAGTTGGCGGCGTGCAGGGTGAGCTTGCTGCGATCAAGTTTCGCGTGCTTGATCAGCCAGTCGGTCTGCTCGTTGAACGCTGCCAGGCCTTTGCGCACATCGTCCTTGTCTTCCACGGCGAAGTGGGTCATCAGCGCGACCAGCTCGAGGTGCTTCTGGTCGGTGATCTGCAGCGCTTCACCCCGGCCGGACCAGGTGGTCATTTCCACGCCGTTGCGGCTCATGCCACTGGAATTGAGCGCCAGATGAATGCGCAGGGTCTTGCCGTGGCGTTCGGCGAGGGCATCGAGCTGGCGGGCGAACTCGGCGCTGCCGACCAGTTCTTCCATGTCGTACTGCAAGGCATCTTCCACTTCGCTGAGGCTGGCCAGGCGCACCCGCACCAGTTGCCCGGTGAAGCCGCTGGCGCGGACCACGCGGGCCTCCTCGTTGCTGGCCACCGCCACGCAAGGCACGCCCTGGGCGATGATCGACGGCATCACCAGGCCGATACCGTGGCCATAGGCGTCGGCCTTGAGCACGGCGCACAGCTTGGACTTGCCGCCCAGCTCGGCCTGCAAGGTACGGATGTTGTGTTGCAGCGCGCCGGCACTGATTTCGACCCAGGCGTTGCTGTTTTGCGCGGTCAGGGCGGCGGTGCCGTTGTCCATCGACAGGGGTGGTGCGGCGTACAGCGGGGCCTGGCCGGTGATCAGCAGAGCGAGGGATGCAGCCAGGAGGGTACGGCGAAATGGCATGGTGGTTTCTCTTGTTGTTCGTGGTGTCTGCCGCTTAGCAGACGCAGGTGTGTTTGAGTTCGATGAAGGTGACGCCGGGGGTGGCGAAACCGCTGGCCAGATCGGCCTGCAGCGCATCCAGATCACGCGGCTGGCGCACCGTGCAACCAAAGGCACGGGCCAGGCCGATGAAGTCCGGATTGCGCGGCAGTACGCCGACCGGCTCGATGTCCAGGTCGAGCATGTCGTCACGGATCTGGCCAAGGGCGTCATTGTTCCACAACAGCACGACCAACGGTCGGTCCAGCTCCTCGACTGCCGTGGCCAGTTCCTGGGCGGTGTAGAGGAAGCCGCCGTCGCCGACCAGCACCAGGCCTGGGCGGTGGTCGCTGGCGAACATGCCGCCGATGCCGGCCGGCAGGCCGTAGCCGAGGGTGCCGTAGCCGGTGGGGTGCAGCCAGCTGCGCGGCGCCCGGCTGGCGAAGGCGTAGTTGCCGGTGTAGGCCAGCTGGGTCATGTCGCTGCTGATGAAGGCATCGTCGGGCAGCACGGCGGCAATGCGGTCGAGGATTGCCTGGTGCACGGCCTGCAGCGGCGCATGCCCGCTGCGAATGGCCAGGCGCAGGTTGGCCACTGCTTCGCTGGCCTGAGCCGGGTCACGGTCCAGCGCTGGCAGGTGCTCGAGCAGGCCGGCCAGGGTTTGCCGGGCATCACCGTGCAGGGCGATGGCACAGGGGTAGAAGTCGTTGAACTTGCGCGGGTCGATGTCCACGCGCAGCAGCTCGCCGCTGATCGGCAGGCGCTCGCGCCAGAAGTCGGTGTCGGCCATTTCGGTACCCACTGCCAGCACCACGTCGGCCTGGCTGATCAGCTGCCAGCCGGGCTCGACGCACAGGCTGGCGCCGGCATTCAGTGGTGCGTCCGCAGGCAGCAGGCCCTTGCCGGCCACGCTGGTGAACAATGGCGCTGCCAGCCGGGTGCTCAGCTGCTGCAGCTGCTCGGCCGCGTGCAATGCCCCACCACCGGCAATGATCATCGGCCGCTTGGCGGCGGCCAGCTTCACGGCGGCCTGATCGAGGATGTCGCGGCACGGCCGGCCACGCCCGGGGCGGCGCACCACCTCAGCGCTCCAGTCACGGCTGACCGGCGCGGCCAGTACATCCAGCGGCACCGAGATGTGCACCGGGCGCGGCCGTTCGCTGTCGAACACGGCCCAGGCACGAGCGATCAGCTCGGGCAGGTCGTCGCCGCGCAGGGCCACGGCAGAGAACGCGGTAATCGGCGCGGTCATGGCGCGCTGGTCCTGGGTTTCGTGCAGACAGCCCCAGCCCTTGCCCAGGCTGGCAGTGTGGTTGACGCTGGAAATCACCAGCATCGGGATGGAGTCGGCGTAGGCCTGGCCGATGGCGGTGGCGGCATTGGTCACGCCCGGGCCGGTGATGACGAAGCACACCCCCGGCTTTCCGCTTACCCGTGCATAGCCGTCGGCCATGAAGCCGGCGCCCTGCTCGTGGCGGGTCAGCACATGGCGGATGCCGCTGCCCGGCAGGCCGCGGTACAGCTCCAGGGTGTGCACGCCGGGGATGCCGAATACCGTCTCCACGCCGTAGCTGGCCAGCAGGCGCACCAACGCCTGGCCGGCGGTCGGGGTGTGCTTATTCATGTCGTTCTCCTTGCGCCTGGCCGAGGCGGATCAGCGCGTCGACCGCGGTGGTGCCGTGGGCACCGACCATCAATGGGTTCACATCCAGCTCCAGCAGTTGCCCGGCGTTTTCGCAGGCGTAGTCGGCCACCGCGCGGATAGCCGCAACCAGTGCGTCGAGGTCGGCGGCCGGGCGGCCACGGAAGCCTTGCAGCAGGCTGGCGCTGCGCAGGCCGAGCAGCGCGCTGCGGATGGCATCGTCGGTGGTCGGCAGCAACAGGCTGACGCTGTCCTTGAGCAACTCGACCAGCACGCCACCGGCACCGATCACCAGGGCCAGGGCGAAGTCGTGCTCGCGCTTGATGCCGACGATCAGTTCGGCCAGCGGCGGCTCGGCCATCGGTTCGAGCAGCACCTGGTCGAACGCTACCTGCGGGGCGTAGGCGGCGATGCGCTGGCGCATCTGCACCAGCGCAACCTCGAGGGCGGCGGCATCGCGCAGGTTCAGCGCCACTGCACCGGCCTCGGTCTTGTGCGGCAGTTGCGCGCTGACCGCCTTCAATACCAACGGGTAGCCGACGCGGGCGGCATCTGCCACGGCGCGCTCGGGTGTGCTCAGCACCCCAGCCGGTACCGGCAGGCCGAAGCCACGCAGGGCTTGCTTGGATTGCCATTCGTCCAGCAGCTGGCCCTCGCCCCCAAGGGCCTGCGGGCACAGCGGCACCCGCGTGGCCTCACCCTGTTCCAGTAGCCGCTGGCGGTTGCGCTGGTAGGCGACGATGCGACCCCAGGCTGCCAGGCCATCCTCCACACCCTGCAGGGCGGCAATGCCACGCGCGTGCAAACGCTCGCGCGCGCAGGCGGGCAACAGCTCCGGGAATGCCGAGGTGACGAAGCCGATCTTGCCGTGGCGTTCCAGTGCATCGCAGTACAGCGCCAGCAGCAGGTCGCATTCCTTGCGCTCGCCGGTGAACGCCGCCGGGTAGTCCAGCACCAGCATGGCCGCGTCGGCTGCGCCGCTCAGGGTGCTGTCGAGCATGCGTTGCAGGGCCGCTGCATCACCCCAGATGGCAGTGGTGAAATCCAGCGGGTTGACCAGGTTGGCATAGGCCGGCAGCACCTCGGCCAACTGCGCCACCTGCCCTTGTGCGAGCTTCGGCAGGACCAGCTGGTTGCGCTCGGCATAGTCGGCGATCAAGCCGGCGTCGCCACCGGAACAAGCCAGGGCGATCAGCTCGCCATTCACCGGCAGGCGGCCACAGGCGGCGGCCTTGAGGGTTTCAACGAAGCTCACCGGGCCACTGACGCGGATCACGCCCAGGCGCTGGAACAGGCTGTCGTACAAGGCATCGGAGCCGGACAGCGAGCTGGTGTGGCTGAGCGCCAGTTCGGCGCCGATCTGCGACACGCCGGTCTTCAACGCAATGATCGGCGTGCCCTGCTGCAATGCCTTGCAGGCGGCACGGGCGAAGCCCGGCACGTTCTTCAGGCCTTCCAGGTGCAGGCCGATGGCGGTTACCCGTGGGTCGTCGAGCAGCACGTCCATCAGCTCGGCCACGCCCAGTTGTGCCTGGTTGCCGACCGAGGCCATGTAGGCCACCGGCAGCGAACGGTCGCTCATCGACAGGTTGTAGGCGAAGTTGCCGCTCTGGGTGAGGATCGCCACGCCCTTCTCCACCTGCTGGCCACCATGGGCCACCGGCCACAGGGCAGCGCCGTGCAGGTAGTCGAGCAGGCCGTAGCAGTTGGGGCCGAGCAAGGCCATGTTGCCGGCGGCGGCGAGCAGGCGCTGCTGCAGCTGGCGGCCCTCTTCGCCGCTTTCGGCAAAGCCCGAGGCATAGCAGATGGCGCCACCGGCGCCGCGTGCGGCCAGCTCGGCAACGCACTGCAGGGTCAGTTCGCGGTTGGTGGCGATGAACACCGCGTCCGGGGCATGGGGCAAGTCGGCCACCCGCGCCACACAGGGGATACCTTCGAGGCTGTCATGCTGCGGGTTGACCAGCCACAGCTCGCCGCCAAAGCCACCTTCGGCGCAGCGCTTGAGCGCCCGCGCCATGCTGCGCCCGCCGACGAAGGCCAGGTGCCGGGGGGCCAGCAGGCGCTTGAGGTTGTCACGAATCGAATGCGACATGGGTGTTCTCCTGGCGCTCAGCGCAGCAGCGGGCGCAGCAGTTCGCGGGCGATGATGTGCCGCTGGATTTCCGAGGTGCCTTCCCAGATGCGCTCGATGCGTGCGTTGCGCCAGATGCGCTCGACCGGCCCTTCATCCATCAGGCCCATGCCGCCGAAGATCTGCACGGCTTCGTCGGCAACCTTGCCCAGCACCTCGCTGGCGAACAGCTTGGCCATGCCGGCCTCGCCGTCGGTCATGCTGCCCTGGTCCATCTTCCAGGCGGTGTGCAGGGTGAGCATTTCCGCAGCGCGAATCTGCGTGGCCATGTCGGCCAGCTTGAACGACACGCCCTGGTAGCTGCCGATGGCCTGGCCGAACTGCTTGCGGTCGGCGGCCCATTGCAGCGACAGGTCGAGGGCACGCTGGGCCTGGCCCACGCAGTTGGCGGCGACCATCACCCGGCCGGCGGTGAGCCAGGCGTTGGCCACCTCCCAGCCCTTGCCGACCTCGCCCAGCACCTTGCTGGCCGGCACCCGGCAGTCGTCGAAGAACAGCTCGTAGGTGTGGTAGCCACGGTTGCTCACGCACTTGGGGCCACGGCGGATGGTCATGCCCGGCGTGCCCCGGTCGACCAGGAAGGCCGTTACCGCGTTGCGCTTGCGCCCGTTGTGCTCGTAGGTGTCGGTGACGGCGAAGACGATGGCGAAATCGGCGTGGCCGGCATGGCTGATGAAGTGCTTGCTGCCGTTGATGACGAAGTCGTCACCCTGGCGCACGGCACGGGTCTTGATGGCGTTGGCATCGGAGCCGGCGCCCGGCTCGGTGAGAGCGAAGCAGTCGATCTTCTCGCCCTGCACGCAGGGCAACAGGTAGTCGTTGATCTGCTCGTCCTTGCAGGCCATGAGGATTTTCGATGGCCGCGCGACGAACACATGCAGGGCCCAGGACACCTTGGACAGTTCGCGCTCGATCAGCGCCTGGGACAGATAGTCCAGGCCACCGCCGCCGACCTCCTCGGGCATGTTGAAGGCATAGAACCCGGCAGCGATGGCCTTGCCGCGGATCTGCGCAGCCAGCTCGGGCGACACGGCATCGGCGCGGTCCACTGCCTCCTCATGGGGCAACAGCTCCTTGGCGACAAAGCTGCGTACCGCTTCCACCAACATTTCTTGTTCTTGGGTCAGTTGGAAATTCATCTGCGAAGGTCCTGGTGAGGGTCGGTTATCGGGTTACTGGCCGGTGAAACGGGGGGCGCGGCGTTCCACCGAGGCTTGCAGCGCCTCGGCACCGTCCTGGCTGCGACCGCACAGCAGGCCGGCCTGGCGCTCGGCCTCCAGCTGCTCGGCCAGGGTGCGCCGGGCACCATCGCGGATCAGCCGCTTGGTCTGCGCGTAGGCGAAGGTAGGGCCGTTGGCCAGGCGCCCGGCCAGCTCGGCGGCCACGGCGGGCAGTTGCTCGTCGGCACAGACTTCGCTGACCAGCCCGGCCGCCAGGGCACGTTCGGCACCCCACAGTTCATCGAGGAACAACAGGCGCTTGGCCTGCTCGCTGCCGATCAGCCGTGGCAGGTGCCAGCTGGCACCGGCATCGGGGCTGTAGCCCATGCTGGTGTAGCCGGCCTTGAAGCGCGCCGAGGCCGCGGCGATGCGCAGGTCGCAGCACAGGCTGAGGTCCATGCCACCGCCCACGGCAGTGCCGTTGATGGCAGCGATGGTGGGCTTGTCGAGGCTGTGCAGGCGCAACATCAGGGCGTGGGCGGTTTCGGTCCAGCCGTAGCTTTCCAGGGTGCCCTGTGCCTCGGCCGCGGCCCATTCGGCCAGGTCGGCACCGGCGCAGAAGCTGCGCCCGCTGCCGGTCAGCACCACCACGCGCACGGCCGGGTCGTTGTTGCAGGTTTCCAGCAGGGCGTGCAGTTGCTTGAGGGTGGGGATGTCCAACGCGTTGCGCTGCTCGGGGCGGTTGAGGGTGATCCAGGCAACGCCGGCTTCGACCTTGCTCAACAGTGACGACGACGGGGTGGTCATGGGGGGCCTCGGTGTTGTTGTGATGGTTTGAGAGGGCTTGATGAGGGAGATACTAAACGAGTGTTCAACAAGGCGGCAATTGGGCGGGGGTGGGGCTGTAACAACGCTTGAAAACGATATATGTCGTTGTTTTTATTGGTCTTATTTGTTGAATCAAGGTTGAGATAGGAGGTGATTGTTACAACTTTGTACAACTGACGGATTGCTGGGGGCGCTTTGCGCCCCATCGCGACACAAGGCCGCTCCCACAGGTACCGCGCAGACCTGAAGTCTGCGAATGACTTGTGGGAGCGGCCTTGCGTCGCGATGGGCTGCGTAGCAGCCCCCGAGATTGCAACCTCAGACCCCCGGCACGCTCGGCTCGAAGGCCCCCTGCCGACGGCGGTTGACGAAGAAGTACGCCGCATAGCACAGGGCAATGAAGCCAAAGCCCCAGTACAACGACGGCCGCTGGGTTTCATCCAGCGCCAGGAACACGAACAGCGAGCTGCACAGGGTGATGCACAGCAGCGGCACCAGCGGGTACAGCGGCGCCTTGTACTTCAGGTCCTGCAGTTGCCCACCTTCACGCAGGTAGACCTTGCGGAAGCGGTACTGCGCCAGGGCGATGACGATCCAGGTCACGGTGCCGGACATGCCACTCACCGCCATCAACACCATGAACAGGGTGTCGGCGGCAACGAAACTGGTCATCAGCGAGATCAGCGCAAAGCACAGGGTGATGCTCAGCGCCCGCAACGGCACGCCACGCTTGCTCAGCGGCGACAGGCTTTTCGGCGCCATGCCGCTCTTCGACATGGCCCAGAGGATGCGCGTGGAGGCATACAACCCGGAGTTGCCCACCGAAAGGATGGCCGTGAGGATGACGAAGTTCATCAGGTCGGCGGCAAAGGGGATGCCGACCATGTCGAACACCTGCACGAACGGGCTTTCCATCAGCCCGGCCTGCTCGAACGGCACGATGGCCGAGAGCACGGCAATCGCCAGCACGTAGAAGATCAGCACGCGGAACACCACGTTGCGCACGGCCCGTGGGATGCTCTTTTCCGGGTGCTCGGTCTCGCCGGCCGCCACCCCCATGATTTCACAGCCCTGGAAGGCATAGACCACGGTCATCATCACCGCGAACACCGCCGACAGGCCATGGGGGAACAGCGACTCGCCCATCAGGTTGTCCAGCATCGGTGCCGGCGCCCCGCTGCTCAGCGGGATGGCGCCGAAGATCACCAGCAGGCCGATGATGATGAAGCCGAGGATGGTCGCCACCTTGATCCCCGAGAACCAGTACTCCGCCTCGCCGAAGGCACGGGTGGCCAGGGCATTGAGGCCGAACAGCACGACCACGAACAGCGCCGACCAATACCAGATCGGTACCTCGGGGAACCAGCGGGTCATCAGCATGCCGGCGGCGGTGAACTCCAGGCCCACGGTGGTGGCCCAGCTCATCCAGTACACCCAGCCGATCATGAAGCCGGTGGCCGGGCCGATGAACTTGGTGGCGTGGGCCTGGAACGAACCGGACACCGGCATCTGCACCGACAGCTCGCCCAGGCAGACCATCACCAGGTACATCAGCAAACCCGCGACCAGGTAGGCCAGGATCGCGCCTATCGGGCCGCCCTGGTTGATGGTGACGCCCGAGCCCATGAACAGCCCGGTGCCGATCACCCCGCCCAGCGACAGCATGAAGATGTGCCGGCTTTTCAGCGCGCGGGTGAGCTGGATCTTTTCGCGGTTGTCAGTCATGGCGCACCTCGCCTTTGCGGCTGGTGCCAGGCCGCGCGGGGGTGCCGCGCGGAGTGGTAGGAAGGAGGGGCTGAGCGCTACGGCATGTCATTATTCTTGTCTCCAATAAGCCTCATGGACCGCGTGCAACACGGTTGCCATGGATTATTGGAAACGGATGTAAGGTGCCGTTGTACGAACGGATCGAAGATGTAAAAAGTCGTAAGTTTTTTGTACGTCAGCTCTGGATCAGCTGTTCCAGGGTGACGCGGGCCTGGGCGAGCTCGGTGGCCAGCGGCGCGCCGAGCGCTTTCAATGCCTGTTCGTCATGCTGCCGGGCAGCGTCCTCAAGGCGTCGCAACAACGCAGCCAGGCCAGAAAAACCCAGGGAGTCGCAACTGCCGGCCAGACGGTGGGCCAGGTGCAGCACTTCGGTAAAGTCCTGGGCAGGCAGCGCCTCGGCCAACGCCGTGGCGTGATGTTCCAGCGACTGGCGCAGCACCTTCAACAGGCCTTGCAGCTTCTGTTCACCCAGCAGCGAGCGGTGGGTGTCCAGCAATGACCAGTCCATTGTCGCGTCGACGCCCGCCACTTCAGCGGGCGCCGCTTCGGCCAGCGCCCGGCGCAGGTTGTCCAGCCGCAGGGGCTTGGCCAGCACTCCCTGCATGCCGGCATCCAGGTACCCTGGCACTTGCCCCGGTTGCACGCCAGCCGTCAGTGCCAGGACCCGGCTGTGGCGGTTCGGCCCGGGCGTGGCACGCAGTTGCCGGCACAGCTCCACCCCGCTCATGCCGGGCAGGTGCACATCGAGCAGGATCAGGTCGAAGCGCCGCTGTGCGCAGGCCAGCAGGGCTTGCCCGGCGTCCTCGGCAAAGCTCACCCGGTGGCCATCGCGCAGCAGCAACCCACCGGCCACCTCGCGGTTCAATGCCACGTCCTCGACTACCAGGATATCCAGGCTGGCCAGGGGCGAAGGGGCTGGTGAGTTGGCCTGCACTGGCTGCCCGCGAGCCATGTCGAGTTCGAACCAGAAGCAACTACCCTGCCCTTGCACGCTGTCCAGGCCAATGCAGCCCCCCAGTTTTTCCACCAGGTGCTTGCAGATCGCCAGGCCCAGGCCGGTGCCGCCGTAGCGCCGGGCCACCGCCTCGCTGGCCTGGACGAAGCGGTCGAAGACCCTGGCCTGCACAGCCGGCTCGATGCCGATGCCATTGTCGCTGACCGACACCCGCACGCGCTGCGATCCCTGGTCACTGGCCAGTACCTGCACCGCAAGCCGCACCTGGCCGTGTTCGGTGAACTTGATGGCGTTGGCCAGCAGGTTGCTGAGCACCTGGCGCAGGTACTGTTCGGCACCGTGCTGGTACTCGGCCAATTGCTCGTCGATGTCCAGCTGCAGGGCGTCGCCATTGTCCCGGGCCATGGGTTCGAGCAGCGCCAGCACTTCCTGGCACAACTGGCGTAGCGAAAAACCGACCAGCTCGGCGCGGCTCTCGCCCTCCTCGAGGCGGGCGAAATACAGCACCTCGTTGAGAATCGCCAGCAGCCCCTCGCCGGCCTTGTACAAGGCCTCGACGCGCTGGCGGTCGGCCGCCTCCAGCCGGCTTCCGCGCAGCAGCTCGGCCATGCCGAGTATGCCGTTGAGCGGTGTGCGCAGCTCATGGCTCATGGTCGCCAGGAAGCGTGACTTGGCCAGGTTGGCGGCTTCGGCCTCGTCCTTGGCCCGGGCCAGGCTGGCGGTGCGCCGCTCGACCATGGCCTGCAGTTCGTCGCGCTTGTCCTGCAACGCCAGGCGGTCGCGCTCGCGGCGCTCGATGTCACTGAGGATGGCGCGGCGCATGTCATCCAGGGCATTGGCCACGGTGTCGATCTCGTCCGGGCGCGTCGAGGTGCGGCGCCCCAGGCGCAACGGTTCCTGCCACTGGCCGGCGCCAATACGCCGGGCGAACTCGGCCATCACTTGCAGGTGGCGGGTGACCAGGCGGTAGAACAGCCCCGACAGCGCCACCGCCAGGCCACACAGGAACACGCCCATCCACAGCAGGCTGGCAAGGCCAGTGGCATACAGGCGCCTGTGCACCGCGCCCAGGTCGATGCTCACTTCCAGCTCGCCCAGATGCCTGGCCGGCCCCGAGGGCGGCTGGTAATCGAGGGGGAAGCGTTCGATGCGCAGCGGCCCCTTGGGCTCGGCGGCGCCACGCAGCAGCTGGAAATCGTCGCTGACCAGGCGCACCCGGGCGACATCGGAAAAGTCCACCAGGCCGCGCAGTTGTGTGTCCAGCTGTGCCTCGTCCAGGTCCCACAGGCTGCGCTCCAGGCTGGCCAGGTAACCGGCGCGGATCAACGCCATGCGCGCCTCGATATCGCGCATCTCGCGGCGGTACTCGAAATACAGCTGCACCGAGCTGGCCAGCACGGTGAAGCACAGGCTGAACAGCAGGATGAACAGCAGCAGGCGGCGCAGCAAGCCATCGGTGCGCAGGCGGATCATCGGGTGTCCGCCGGCAGGTTGACCATGTCGCGGTAGGTCACTTCGCTTTGCTCCAGCCAGCGCTCGATCTCGCCGGCCTGGTTCATGCGCAGCAACTGCGCGTCGATTTCGTCCATATGCTGGCTCAAGGGCGATTGCCGTGATATCGCAACGCGCAGGTAGTCCACGCTCAGGGCCGTGGGCAATACGCGGATGTCCTGCGCCCCGGGCAGGTTTTCGATGAACAGCTGGCCGGTGCGCCGCTCCTGGATCACGTAGTCGATGCGCCCACGGATCAGCTTGCCGAAGTTCTGCTGGCTGGACGACACCCGTTCGATGTTCTGGTGGCGGGCAACGAAGCGGTCGAAATCGGCGCCGTAGCTTTCGCCGTACAGCAGGCCGCCACGGTAGCTGGCCAGGTCCTCCAGGCGCTGGAACTGCACTGGCCGCAGGCGGTTGTAGAACACCGCCACTTCCTCACGCACCACCGGCACCGTGGAAAAGCGCATGCGTTGGTCACGCTGGTCGCTGTTGTAGGCCAGCACCACGTCCACCCGCCCGGCGGCGGCGTCCATCAGGCAGCGCTTCCAGTTGCCCAGCACCACGGTCTGCACTTCGTAGCCCATGCGCGCGAACAGCTCTCGCACCACGGTGGGGGCCAGGCCACGCACCTGGTGGCCGTCACTCCAGGAAATCGGCGGGTACACCGGGTAGTCGCAATAGCGCACCGGCTGCCTTGCACTGGCTTGCACGGCGAACAATGCCAAGGCCAGCACCCAGGCGCTGCGGGTCATGCCGCCACGCTGGCGGTGAACAGGTAGCCGGTGCCGTGGATGGTGATGATCAGCTGGGGCTCGGCCGGGTCGTCGTGCAGCTTGCGCCGCAGGCGGCCGACCAGCACATCGATGGAGCGGTCGTTGGGCACCCACTCGCGGTTGCGGATCTGGTCCATCAACTGGTCGCGGCTGAGGGTGTGGCCGCTGTTGCGCAGGAACACGCTGAGCAACTGGAACTCGCCATGGGTCAGCAGGGTTTGCCCGCCACGGGCGTCGATCAGGCGCCGGCGGTCGGTGTCCAGTGCCCAGTCGGCGAACTGCTTCAGCGATTGCGCGCAGGCCGGCGCCGGGTGCACCTCGCGGGCATGGCGCACGCGGCGGATCAGGTTCTTGGCGCGGGATACCAGTTCGCGGGGGTTGAGCGGCTTGATCACGTAGTCGTCGGCGCCGCATTCCAGGCCGACGATACGGTCGATGTCGTCGTTGCGGCCGGTGATGAGGATGATGCCGACCTCCGAACGTACCCGCAGCTCGCGGGTCAGGGTGAGGCCGTCCTTGCCGGGCAGGCGGATGTCCAGCAGCACCAGGTCGACATCCTGGCTGCCGAGCAGGGCTTCGGCCTTTTCCGCGGTGTCGGCGCAGTGCACGTCATAGCCTTCCTGGGACAGATAGGCCTGCAGCAAGTCACGAATAAGCGGATCGTCATCGACGATCAATACCCGAGGCGTCATTGCGTGTCGTCTCTTTTTTTTATTGGTTTGTTCTACACACTCGCGACAGCAGCGTACTCGTTACTGAACAGGCGATCAACAGCCCTCCGGCAGGCTGAAGCGGCGCCGGCCACCGGCCTGCAGGCCATCGACCCAGGCCTCGCAGATCAGCACGCCCTGCTCGGGGGTGAAGGTACCGGGGTTGAGCCCCGACTCCAGCCACAGGCCATCGAGCAAGGCGCTCAGGCTGATGGCCGCCAGGTCGGCATCGAAACCCTGCCAGCCCTCCTCCCCGGCCAGCGTGGCCAGCAGCCCGCTCAGTTCATTGCGGTATTCGCCATAGGAATGGTCATGCACCTGGTTGATCGCATCGGCGGTCTTCACCGCGCCCCAGAACGCCAGCCAGGCGTCGAGCAATTGCGGGTCGAGCAGCTCGGCGCAGAACGAGGCGCGGAAGAACGCCGACAACCGCTCGCGGGCATTGGGCGCGGCCTGGGCCATGGCCTCGCGCAGCAGGCCCATCACCCGGCCGGTGACCGCCATGTAGGCTTCGGCCACCAGCTCATCCTTGCCGGCGTAGTGATGGCTGATCAACCCGACCGAGACCCCGGCCTCGGCCGAAATCTTGCGGATCGACGCGCCCTGGAAGCCATGGCGCTTGAGGCATACCAGGGTCGCCTCGACCAGGTTGGCTTTGCGCAATTCCGGCAGCATGCGGTGATAGCGGGCTTCCTGGTTCATCGGCGACTCTCGGGCTGGGGCTGGGCTGAACGACTGTACAACAAGCCGGACTGCGTGATAAACCCTTGGCACCCATGCCCACAACAACAAAAGCGGCTGCCATGAACGACCTGATCACACGTGACCTGGACCAGGGCCTGCTGACCCTGGCCTTCAACCGCCCCGACAAGCTCAACGCCTTGAACACCGCCATGTACCAACAGCTGGGCGACCTGCTGCTGGCGGCAGGTGAAGACCCTGATGTCGAAGCCATCATCATCACCGGTGGGCCGCACTGCTTCAGCGCCGGCAATGACTTGCGCGACTTTCTCGACAACCCGCCCGCCGACCTGGACAGCCCGGTGTTCCGCCTGATGCGGGTGGTGATGGGCCTGGACAAACCGCTGATTGCCGCGGTCAGTGGTGCGGCGATAGGTATTGGTGCCACCTTGCTGTTGCATTGCGATCAGGTGCTGGTCAGCCGTACGACCAAGCTGCGCATCCCTTTCGCGCCATTGGGCGTGTGCCCGGAGTTTGGTTCCAGCCTGCTGCTGCCGCGCTTGCTTGGCCATGCCCGTGCGGCTCGCCTGCTGCTGGCAAACGAGTTGCTTGATGGCGAACGGATGGTGGCCTGGGGGCTGGCCAATGAACTGCATGAAGACGGTGAGCAGTGCCTTGCAGCTGCCCGGCGCTTGGCGCGGCAGCTGCAAGGCTACCCGCAGGCGGCGCTGCGCATCAGCAAGCGGCTGCTCAAGGACGGCCAACGGGCCGAGCTTGAGGCGACAGTGGCGCGGGAAAGCCGGTTGTTCATCGAGTGCTTGCGCACTGAAGAAGCGCGAGCGGTGTTGCGAGGGTTGATCAAAGATTGAAAGCCTGGGGCCGCGTTGCGGCCCATCGCCGGCAAGCCAGCTCCCACCTCGACTGCATCGACCTCAAGCCTTGTGCAATACCTGTGCGAGCAACTGTCTTGTTCAAATTCCAAAAGTTGGCGCGATTCCCTGTAGGAGCGGCCTTGTGCCGCGAAAGGGGTGCGAAGCGCCCCCAGGACCTTCGCATCACCACAGCATTGCCGGGGCCGCTTTGCGGCCCTTTCGCGACACAAGGCCGCTCCTACACGAGATATGAGCAAGCAAATGCTAAAGGTCGGCCAGCAGGCAATGTGCGGGGGCTAATCAAGAATTGAATAGGTTGACACGGTCCCTTGTAGGAGCGGCCTTGTGTCGCGAAAGGGGTGCGAAGCGCCCCCAGGATCTTCGCATCACCACAGCATTGCCGGGGCCGCTTTGCGGCCCTTTCGCGACACAAGGCCGCTCCTACACGGGACCGCGTCATGCCCGATATATGAACAAGCCGGCCAGCAGACAGTGCCATGCACCGTGTTGGGCTCTTCGCGGGCACGCCCGCTCCCACAGGTAATATGACACGCTCTCGAGCATAGCTCCTTGTGCAACAGCGCAGCCCAAAGGGCTGGGCTCATGGCCGGGATATGAGGTGCTAATAGCCGGTCATCTCCAGATACCCTCGCCCACCCGCACTCCCGGTCAAGCGCACTGGCCCCTCCCAGTACGGGAACCGCGTCTCCATCCAGGCCTGCGACTCCACAGCCTCGACCTGCACATCCACGCCATGCCCCGGCACCTGCACCCGCCATCGCGTCGGCACCTGCTTGCCGTTCTTCTGCCGGGCCCAGGCCAGCGCCTGCAGCTGGATCTGCGCACCCTGCAGTGCTACCACCTCACCCTGCGGGCCAACCCAGGTCCCGGCGCGATACGCCTCCCCCTGCATTTCGCGCACCTGGAACAGCATCAGCCTGGCGCCACTGTCCAGGTGCAGGGAAAACCAGTCCCAACCCGTCTGCCCGGCAGCCAGCGGCTGGCTGCTCCATTCCCGGTCCAGCCAGGCCTGGCCGGTGACTGCAATGCACTGGCCGCCACGCTGCACTTCCCCACTCACCCGATAGAACGGCTGACTGTAATAGTACGAAGCCTGCCCCTTGCCGGACTTCTCGCTGTAGCCCTGGTCCCCGTGCAGCACCAAGGGCCGATCGCTGTGCAGTTGCAGGTCATAGCGAAAGCCGTCACCACCGGCGACCATTTGCAGATGCTCGATGCCACTGCTGCCCTGCAACGACCAGTCATTGATCCACGCCCGGAACGGCTGGGCTTGCACGCCAGCCTGGCCGATACCCCCACGCGCCAAGGTTTCGCCAGACCGATGCCCCCCGGGACCGGTCAACGCCGCGTGCCCCATCCACAGGTTCGGGCTGTTCCAGCCAGCAGTCTCGGGGCCTGGGCGCAGGGCCGAGCGAAACAGCGTCCACTGCGCGCCCCAGTCCCGCCCCTGGAGGTCCTGAAGGTTGGCGGTGACATACCACCATTCGATGCGAAAGCCATCGTGGGCCCCGTGGTCCCGCGGAAATTCCAGGCGATGGCCGCGGCTTACCTGGCTGAACTCGCCCGCCTGCTGCCCGAGCCCGGCATAGCTTTGCTCGGCGGGCTGATCACAGCCGCCCAGCAACCCACACAGCAACAGCCAGGCGCTACGTTTCATCGGCAAACGGCCTCAACAGTTCGCGCGGCTGGCGACGCGCCAGCTGCCACAGTGGCCAGGCGCTGGCCAACAGGCTGGTAAGCATGCCCAGCACGGCCAGGTGCAGAAGTTGCGCAGGGAACACGTAGAGCGGCAAACGCCAGCCGAATGCCTGCACGTTCACCACCGCGACCAGGCACCAGGCCAGCAGGATGCCCAGCGGAATCGCCAGCAGCACGGTAAGGCTGCTCAGCAACAGTGTCTGCCCAAGGCTCAGCCACACCAGGTGCGTGCGCCGCACACCCAGTGCCCACAGCGGCGCCAGCTGGCCCAGGCGGGCCTGGCCCAGGGTCAGCAGGTTGATGAACAGCGCCACGCCTGCCACGCCAAGGGTGAGGCTGTTGAGCGCGGCGGTGGCGGCGAAGGTGCGGTTGAACACGTCGGTCGACCAGCGTTTCAGACGCGCCTGCTCGACCACGCGGCTGTCGTCCAGGGTGAAGCGCTGTTGCAATGCGGCCTCGAGTGCCGACACCTGGTCGCCCACCAGATCGACACTCAACCCGGTCAGGGTTGCCTGTGGCCAGTGCCCGCGCAGCCAGCCGGCATTGACCAGCATGTGCCCCTTGGGGTTGCCGTAATCGGCATAGATGCCCACAACGCTCAGGGCTGGCGAAGTGTCTGCGGGCAGCCTCAGGCGATCACCCAGCTGCAGCTTCAGTCGCCTGGCCAGCTGTTCACTGAGCATCACGGCCTGCCCGGCGGCCAGTTGTTGCCAGGCCTGCTTTTGCTGCGCCAGCAATGGCCAGCGTGTGCGATAGACGGGATGATCGACGATGCCCTGGACCTGCACCGGCCAGCCCTGCAGCTGTGTTTCCACACGCCAGCCGGGCAATACCACCTCCACCGAAGGTTGCTGCCCGAGCCACTCGGCTATCTGCAAGCCCTGGGCGGTATCCCTTGGCGTGACATACAGGTCGGCGGACAGGCGCAGGTCAAGCCAGCCGACAAAGGTCTTGCGAAAGCCCTCGGTCATGCTGCCCACCCCGACACTGGCCGCCAGCGCCAGCAACAGCGCCATCAACGCCAGGCTCAGGGCCGGCAATTGCTGGCGGCTGTCGGCGACGAACCATTGCGCCAAAGGCCGCCGGCAATGGCGCGCCAGCCAGGCCAGCACCCGGTCGAGAAAGGCCGGCAACAGCAGCGCCGCCGCCAGCAGCAAGCCTGCCAGCAGGCCGAACGCGCTGGGCAGGCTGTCGCCCAGCACGCCACAGCCCAGGGCCAGCAAAAGCAACAGGCCGGCCACCATGGCCTGGCGCCGCAACCAAGGCCCCTGGGCCAACCGCCAAGCCTGAGGTTGCGCCAGCGCCAGCAACGGCAAGCGCGCCGCACGCAGTACACTGCCCAAACCCGCCAGCAGCGCCCCCAGCACGCTCACCAGCACGCCCATCAGCCACCACCCGGCGGGCAGGCTCAGCGCCCCGGCGACCTGGGCGCCATACAGGCCGCGCAAGCTGGCGGCCACATCGGGCAGCAACCACGCGGCCAGCCCGTAACCACTGGCCACGCCGGCCAGACCGCCCAGCACCGCGAACAGCTCCAGCTCCAGCACCAAGGCGCACAGCAAGGTTTGCAGGCTGATGCCACAGGCGCGCAGGTTGCGAATCAGGCCGCGCCGCTGTTCCAGTGCCAAACCGATTGCGGCATGGGCAATGAACAGGCCGACGACGAACGCCAGCAGGCCAAGGGCGGTCAGGTTGAGGTGGAAACTGTCGGTCAGCCGCTGCAAGCCGCCATCGTCCTGCCGGGGTTGCAGCTCAAGGTAAGGCGCGATATCCGCCGGCAGCGGCCCCGGCGTGGCAGCCACCAGCAAGCGCGACAACTGACCGGGTGCATGCAGCAACGCCTGGGCGTGGCCGATATCGACCACGATCACCCCTGGGGCCAGCGCTGGCTGTAGAACCAACGGCGGCAGCAGCTGCCCTTCGCTGTCGCGTGCTGAGGCCCCGGGGCCGGCATGCAGCTGGCGCAAGGTGTCCGGCCCGACCCAGGCTTGCCCGGGCATGTCGACAAAGGCCTGCAGATCGAACGTTCCGGGCTGCACACCGGCGATGCTGCTGGCCGGCGGCAGGCTCAACGGCTCGATGCCGATCAACCGCACGCTGCGCGCCGGCTCACCAGCAAAGCGCAAGCGCCCTTCCAGTACCGGCGTCACCGCCCAGCCCAGCCTGCGCAACTGCACGTACAGTGCCTGGTCGAAGCGCTCGCCACGGCGCGGCACCAGTTGCGCCTGCAACGGCCCGGCCAGCACCGCGCTGGCGCGGGCATAGTCGCTGCGTGCCTGGCTGTTCAGCGCCTGCACGCCGGTCCACAGCGCCGTGGCCAGCCACAGGCCGGTGAAGATGCTGAAAAACTGCACGCGATGGCGCCGCCAGTGGCTGAGCAGCGCCAGCAGGGCCAGCGATAGAAGCCTCATCCGCCCTGCTCGGGCCGCACACGGCCGGCCTGCAGGTAACAACGCTGCTGCAAGCGCGCCGCCAGCCGCGGGCTGTGGGTCACCATCAGCACCCCACTGCCAGCCTCGGCGACCAGCTGCAACAGCAGGCTCAACACCTCATCGCTGCTGGTTTCATCGAGGCTGCCGGTGGGTTCGTCGGCCAGCAACCAGGCCGGGCGCCCGGCCAGGGCGCGGCCGATGGCAACCCGCTGTTGCTGGCCGCCAGACAATTGCTCCGGGTAACGCACCAGCAAATCCGCCAGCCCCAGGCGCTGCGCCAGATAGGCCAGCCAATCGGGATCATGCCGACCGGCCAGCCGCGCCTGGAACGCAAGATTGGCCCCCACGTCCAGGCTGCTGATCAGGTTGTACTGCTGGAACACCAGGCCTATGCCCTCCCGCCGCCACAACGCCAGCGACTCCTCGGAACGGCTGTCGAGCGGGGTATCGTCGATCAGGATGCGGCCACTGTCGGCACGGTCCAGGCCGGCCACCAGGTGCAGCAAGGTACTCTTGCCGCTGCCCGACTCGCCCATCAGCGCCAGGCTGCTGCCGCGCGCCAGGCGCAGGTCGACGCCCTGCAGCACGGGGAGCGGGCCCTGGGGGGTAGGGAATGATTTGTACAGTTGCTCGATGACCAGCATCGACGGGCCTTGGTAGGTTCAGGTGTTTTCTTAGGAATAGCAGGTTCATCGCGGCGTGAACGAACACTCGTCGTTTTCCTCGATAAAGCAATTTCCGGCTCTATTCGAAAAGCGGTTTCCAACTTCAACCCTAGATGAACTTATTAAATCCACGCCCCTGAAAGCCTTACCGAAAAGTCAACATAAACAGCCCCGCACCAATAAAAAAAGACACTTCCTACAGAAAGTTCTTTTTATTGGTCGATATCCACTTTCGTACGAGAAAACAATGATCTGAATCAGAAACCATCGACTACGATCTGCATTCACTTTGCACCCGTTAGTTACGGCAAGAGACTCAACCATGGAAAAACCAGTAGTTCTGCACGCCGCTGGCCAGGTCGATATCGCTTTGGAAAGCGCCCACCAGTACGCCTATTTCCAGCTACTGGAATTGCTGTATCACGTACACGACGACGATCTGGAACAACGCCCACTTGCTCGAGAGACGAGACGCCGATTACGGCTGGAAGTGTCCCCCAGCCTGTCTTTCCCTGTTGCCGACGTGTTGCGCGCCGATCGCTTGAAGGACGACCGCTACCGCATCCAGGCAAGTTTTCTGGGCCTGCATGGCACAGACTCGCCACTGCCCACTTACTACCTTGACGAGATCGCCTACGAAAACGCACACGGCATCGGTTTACGCCCGGCTTTCCTCAATTTCTTCAACCATCGCCTTCATACCCTGCTCCATCAAGGATGGCGCAAGTACCGCTACTACGTACGCTTCCAACCGGGCGCGAAGGACGGTTTCTCCCGCTATGTCTTCGCCCTGATCGGCCTGGACGACTCAGCACTACGCGGCGCTACGCCGCTACCCTGGAGCCGCTTGCTCAGTTTCGTGGGAATGATCGCCAGCCGCAGCCGCTCCCCCGGCATGGTAGCCGGCATGATCGCGCATTGCTTCGACCTCCAGCAGGTTGCCATCCGCGAATTCGAAAAGCGCACCGTCTCGATTCCCACTTCCCAACGCAACTGCCTGGGGGCCAGAAACTACCAACTCGGCAACAACTTCCTGGTTGGCGACAGCATCGAGTCACGCAGCAGCAAGTTCACCATTGTGATCACAGGCCTGAATCAGCAGCAGTTCCACGAATTCCTGCCCAGCGGTGACAACTACCAGAGGCTGGCACGGCTGGTGGAATTCCTGCTCCGTGATGTCGGGGCCTATGACCTGGAGTTACGCATGTGCGCCGAGCAAGCCCCACCCTTCAGCCTACGGGCCGAGCAAGGCACCCACCTCGGTTGGACAAGCTTCATCGCCAACCGCAATGACCCCACGCCTCCCCCTGTTCGCATCACGGTACGCACATGAGTACAAATGTTCTCTCCCCCAGCGTCACGCTCACCGTCCTCAACCCGGAAAAACTCTTGCACGGCAGCGAACCGCGGCATCGCTTCGATCGGGCTGGCGGCTCCATCGGCAGTCAAGGTGACTGGCGCCTGCATGATCGCGGCGTTCGCATCCTGCCGGTGCACTGCGAAATCAGCTGGCATGAAGGCCATTTCTGCATCGTTGACCACAGCGGCAAGAGTTTCATGAATGGCAGTGACACCCAGTTGCTTTCGGGTACGCCTGTCCGCCTCAGGCACAACGACAGACTGCAGATGGGTGACTATCAGATTGCCATACACCTGGGCGAGGACGAGGAAGAGCCGCAGCCGCATACCCGCAGGGACCCGCTCTCCGAGGTGGGGGTTGATCAGCAGATGTGCCCGCTGCAGGTACTTGGCGTACCGATTACGGATATCGCCGGATTTTTCCAGGCCTCAATGCCTGGGCCTGTGGATGAGCTTGATCCGTTGGCCTATCTGGACAGGGCCGCACAAGCCCGGGTTGACCCGGCCATAGTCGAAATCTTCGGCAAGGAGGTGCAATGAACAAGCCTGTAGGTTTGCTACTGGCCTGCCTGGCGATCAGTGGCTGTACTTCGATCAGCAAGATCTACCAGGTGGCGATGGATCCGGCTCTGCCTGTCGGTGGCCCCAACAATGACATCAGCCACCTGGCGCTAAGCCTCTACGCCGCAGACCCGCCTGCGCCTGTCAGCCTCGAACCGACAGATTCAGGCACACAGGTACCGCTGCATGGCCACCCGGAACAGCTGGCGGCCAACCTCAGCGCCACAAGTCCTGTCGAGTTGACTGACAAGCTGAGCTCATTGGCGGAGCAGCTGCACCGCAACTACCCCGCTTCTGTCGAGGGCGAGCAAGCCATCGTCGGGCCGAAGGCGCCTGCGGCATTGGCCAGTTACGCAACGCCCCAAACTGCTTTGCCTGAGGAACTCGGCCTGCAACCACAACACCAGGCCCCGTCATCCATCGTTTTCAAGGTACTTCAGCTCCGGGACGATTCGTTGTTGCTGGATGCCACTTATGAGCAAGTCGAAGAAGACCTGGATAAAGCGCTGGGCACCACGCTGATCAGCGTCGATGACTACCGTCTGACCCCTGGCCAGTTCAAGTTCATCGAACACGAAGAAATCAACGAGCGCACCCGCTACATCGCCGTCGTTGCTCGCCTGGGCGATAACCCCAAGGGCCGCTGGAAAGATGCAGTACGCATCCAGGCACGCGGTTACAACCATACCGTACACGTTCACTTCGAGAACAACGCCGTTGAACTCAGGCAAGACAGTGAATACCGCCGTGACAAATGATCCGTCCAATAAAGAAATGAGCATCCTGTGAAGGCCGAACCAGGCACCGGAACAAACAGACAACGAATCCCGACCCAGGCCACTGGTATCAGGATTCTTGGGTGGCCTGCGCCGTGCCCTATCGCCCGGCCACTTCGCTGGCCGTGCCGTCACGCAACAACCGCTGCGGCAGGGCGAACCCTGCAAAGAGCTGGCGGGTGAAGGGGTTGTTTGCGCCCGTGGTGTGAACCTTGTAGCGCGCCGTATCGCCGGCAATCATGAAACCGAGATCGATACTGGTGGATGTACGGGCATTCAGCCCACCGCGGCTGAGCAGGCGGTAGAGCGACCAGGGGCCGTGATAGCCCAGGCTGACAGTGGTACCGGCAACCTGCACCAGGGTGACACGGCTATGCCCACTCTCCCCGGCAGGACCCGGCCAGGTCATGCCGATCGGCTCCTTGCCCCGGTCCGCAAACGCATGCAGCTGCCCATCCAGGTCGAAGACGCTGCCGCGCAAGCCACCGCTGATCGCCAGAGGCTCCAGGCCGAAGCTCACGTTCAGCTCCCCGCGATTGTCGAAAAACGCGTTGCGTATGGCTTCAGCCTGCTTGAGCTGCACCATGACTTCGGGGCGGACCAGGTAACCTTCATCCGCACGGGAGTACAGCGCATCGAGGTTGTCTTCGAGAAACACCGCAAGGTACTGGTCCTGGAAGCGCTTGAGCTGGCCTTGCGGGCCAAAGAAGGCTTCAAAATCCTTGAGCGACACATCCGGCCCGGCCGGGTCGATGGGATAGCGTGAGGCCAGTCGTTCCTGGTAGACGCTGTAAACCTCGGCATCCCAACGCTGCTCCAGCTCCCGCAACGCCATGACCATCAGCACCTGCGAAGTCTGCTCCGCCAGCTGGCGAACATGCCGATTGAGGGGTTCCGGCAGGCCCGTGGCAATGCGCTGAAGGTTGCGAATGGGGTCGGGCGCCGTTTCCGAAAAACGGCTCAACACTAGCGCCAGGGCGGCCTTGCCCCGGTCAGGGCTGTCCTGCACCGCCTTCAGGTAGTCGTGTACAGCGCTGATCGCCTGGAGTGTTTCGTCATGGTAGGACGGTTTGTCACCCCGCACGTCGAGCATCCCCGAAAGCCCCGCGAAAGACCGATAGATGCCCATGGCCTGCATGCGAACCTGCGGATCGGCGTTCGATTCCTTCTCGCTGTCCGCGGCCTGCGGATAGATCAGCGTATTGCTGCGCACGGTTTCCAGCAGCCGGCGTATCGGCGCTGCCGGGCCGCTGACTTGTTCCAGAACACCCAAGGCATGCGCAAGATCGCTGAATTCGGCAACCGAAAACTGGTTCAGCACACGCCGCCAACTGTCGATGTAGTCGGCGCTGTACAGGGCTCGCAGACGCTCCGCCAGGGCCTGGCGGTCCATGTCGGAGTAGTCGAGGCTACGCCGCTCCCCTAGCACCCACTGATCGACCAGGGCGAGGTCGGCCACGTTCTGGCTATGCTGGTCGAAATAGTCGCGAAAGCCCGTCGCCGTCAGTAAAGGTGGCAGGGACAAATTGCCGTCGACGGCCGCCTGGTGATCGCGCTCGGCCAGTGGCCTGTAGACGATATCGAACGCTGGGCCGATCTCGTTGCGCAAATCCAGCTCACCGTGCAATTGCTCCCGAGCCTGCTGCCTCAAGCCGATGTAGACACGCTCGGCCAGCGGCAGCTTGCGCAACTGCTGCTGCGCTTGGGCAACGACTTTCCGATACTCCGGCAGCTCGACATCTGCGTAGGCCAAAGCGTACCTGAGGTGGCGCATCAGCGCGGCCTGCAGCTGGCCCTGGCCCGGATACGCCCTTTGCCACTCGCGAGCCATCCATTGCTCGACCATCTCCGCCCGACGATTACCGCGATCCTCGATCATGCGATACACGCGCAATGCCGCCAACTGCTCGTCGCTACCGGGGGCGGCTTGCTTGACAGACGCTGCCACGCCGCCCGCAATCACCGGTAGAAAGCGCTGGGCCAGGGCATTCAGGTACGCCTGGTCCACTTGCGGGCCAATGGCTTTGCCCTGGTACAGCCCCATATCCGTGAACACGCTCCAACCAGAGCGATAATCGCCGTACAGGCTCACGGCATCACGGATCTCATTCAAGGGCAGCAGCAGGCTGCGCCCGGTCAAATCATCCTTGGCGTCCGTGCTGGTGTTGCTGAACGCAAGGCTTTTCTCCAGCACCTGCTCCGCCTTGTCACGGTTGACGCTGTAGAAGTACGCCCAACCACCGGCCATGGCCAACCCGCACACACTCGCCGCCACGGCGCCGCCCTTCAACAGGCGGCCCTTGCGCCGGGCGACCTTGCGGTTGTCGCCCGCCAGGCCGGCCTCTGGGTAGACCACGCGTTGCAACAGCCGCTGCGCGAAATACACCACGGAGGTGCCTTGCGGCTTGGTCGACAAAGCCGGGGCAGCGAAGGCAAAGGCGCGGGCAGAAGCATCCGCCAGCAGGTTGCGCACTTCGCCTCGCTGGTAGACCGAGGAAAAGTACAGGCCACGCACCAGGGGTGGGGTGCTGTAGCGGTCACTGACCAGTACATCACCAAGGAAATTCAGCAACATCTCCTGCGCCCCGCTCAGCTCCCGAAGCAGCGAGCAGGCGCTCTTGCCCGTGGTGCCAGGCGCGCCCACGGTAGCGCTCATCAGTTGCCTGCCGAGGCGCCCCAGGAAGCCCTGATAGGCTCCCTCCAGCTCCTGCAGCCAGGCATCGAAGTCCTTTACCGAACCCAACGTGAAGGTAAAGCCCTGCACCTCTTCCCGCTCACGGGCCGGGAGCGCGGCGAACAGTTCCTCGAAACCGTCCAGCAAGTCGAACTTGCTCATCACCACGTACAGCGGCAAGCGCGTACCCAACTCACCGCCCAGCTCCGTCAGGCGCGCGCGCAGCATCAATGCCAGGTCACGTCGCGCCTTCGCCGATCGCCCGAACAGGTTGACCATATCCACCAGCAAGACCACGCCATTGAGTGGCCGTCGGCTGCGGTTCTGGGCAAGCCAGCCAATCATGTGCCGCCACAGGCGTCGCTCGACGCCCGCCGGCAGGCCTGTGGGCTCGGCCAGTTCTCTCCCTTTCAGTGCCGCCTCCTGCACAGCTGGCAGGGTGTTGTTTTCGCCCCCCTCCTCCTTGATGGGCTTGACCACATACGCCGGGCGCTCAGGCTGGCTGATGAACTCGCCCGGCGGATCGATCAGCACCGCGTCGTCACCTACCCACCAGTCGATGCCAAAAGCCAGGTCCGGATCCGTACTGGCCCGCTGGGTGGCGCCATCGGTGCGGGCGAGTGCAAAACGCTGATCCGAACGGCTGACGAAGCTCGACTTGCCCGCATTCTGTTCGCCAAGGATGAGGTACCACGGCACATCGTAACGGTGCCCGCGGCCACCTTGGCTGTCGCGCAAGCGGGCCAGGCTGCTGTCGAGGGAGCGCTGCTGGGCCTGCAGATACACCAGGCACGGGTCTTCCACCTCGCGCCGCTGCCGTTGCTGTTCGCGTACGATCGAGCGGTTGCGCCGATGCACCCACGCGCTCCATGCCAGCAATGGCAGCATCACCAGCAGCACGGTTGCCGCAATCCGCACCGGCAGGTCAACCAACGGTTGCTGCTCACGCCAACGCCATTCAGGCCCCAACCACCATAGCCAGACCACTGCGGCAGCAACGCCGAGCAGTACCACACCAACAACTACCGGCATTGCCTGACGCTGCACCAGCGATACACCGCGCAGCAGACTGTCCTTGTTCACTTTCATAGCGGCAAACCTTACCGACTGCATATCCGAATGATTTAAGGCACCTCACAGTGCACACTGGCAAAAACAGTAGCAGCATTGAAAAACACTGTTCAATGATATCAAGCAAGAAATACCAGCTAACACTTTTCTTACAGACGCCGGTGACTTTCCTGAATTATGAAATAAAAAAGCACTTGCTCCAGGAAAGTTAACAACCCATCAACTTGTGGGAACTTTCCTACAAATAAGCCATGCACACTTTTCATCAACCCCGGCACATGCCACCAGATAGAGCGTCCAACGCGATAAACATGAAGTTCAAAGACTGGTTCATGCAGGAGCAGCAGACCCTACGGGAATTGGGTGACGACTTTGTCGAGGACGACCCGCGTCTGGCGCCTGTCCTCGGTCGCACCGCCTCGGACCCGGCCAGCGAGTACCTGATGGAACACTTCGCCTTCCTGACCGCTCGCCTGGTCATGAAGATCGAAGACCATCTGCCCGAGCTGACCCACCCGTTGCTGCAGCTGCTCTACCCCAATTTTCTGCGCCCGCTGCCGAGCATGACACTGATGCAGTTCCAGCCTGTCGACCACGCGCTGAGCGAAACCCAGGTGCTGCCCAAGGGCACCCCTGTGTTCAGCCGAGCCGTTGACGGCGTGAGCTGCGAGTTCCGCACCTGCGTGGACCTGGCTATCGCGCCGCTGGAAATTCGCAGCATCACCACGCAACCCAGTGCCGAAGCACCGGTAGTGCGCATCGACCTGGGCGCCTTGTCCGAGCAGCCGCTGCGGCAGATGAAGTGCGACCAGCTGCGGTTTCATCTGGCTGGCAGTAAACGCAATGCGCTCACCCTCTACCAGTGGCTGGCGCAGCACCTGGACAAGCTCAATCTGCATATCGGCCAGCACCGCTTTGCGCTCCCCCCCTCAGTGGCCTTCGTCGGTTTCGAGGCAAATGAAGCGCTGCTGCCCAGCCCCGGCGAGCAGATGGATGGCTACCGCATCCTGCACGAATTCTTCTGCTTCCCGGAGCGCTTTCATGGGTTTCGCATCGACGGGCTAGGCAGCTACTGGCCTGACGAGGCCGCCGTTCATATCCAGCTGGAGTTCGGTTTCAGTGCGCCCCTCCCGCCCGACATACAGATCGACCAGACAACGATCCTGCTCAACTGCATCCCTGCCATCAACCTGTTCAGTTGTACGGCAGAGCCCATCCCGTTGAATGGCCAGGCGCTGTGTGAAACCGTGCGAATGGGGCGCCAGGGCGGCAAGAAAGGTGAAATTTTCAGCATTGATCGGGTCAGCAGCCAACGCCAGAAATCCAGCGATCACGTACAGGACTTCAAACCCTTCGAGGCCCTGGACCGCGACTTCCCGTTGGCCGAGCCGACGCCCGCCCGCTACTACAAGCTGGACATCGAGCAGGAACCCGTCAATGACAAGGTGCAACACAGGATTAGCCTGGTGCACCACAACCTTGCGCCCTACCTTGGCCTGCACGAAGAACTCAACATCGACCTTACCTGCAGCAACGGGCGCCTTGCGCAGCAGCTCAGGGTTGGCGAAGTCGATGTGACCACCCAGGACACCCCCTCGTTCGTCACCTATCGCAACCTCACCCGCCCCACCCGCAGCTACCCGCCGATGCTGCAGAGCGGTGGCCAAGGTGAACGCCACTGGGTGCTGGTCTCCAACCTTGCGCTGAACAACCTGTCGCTGTCTTCTCCTGCAACCCTTGCCGCGGTACTGCGGGTTTACGACTTTGTCGCCGCCCATGACCTGCAGCAGGAGCGCAATACCACCCAGCGCCTCGACGCCATCAGACAGGTGGGCAACGAGCCCTGCGATTGGCTGGTCAAGGGCGTGCCGGTTCGGGGCATGCGCACCACCCTGCACATCGACCCTGCCGGCTTCGAATGCGAGGGTGAGGTGCAGCTGTTTGGCAACGTGCTGTCCCACTTCATGACGTTGTACGCCAACAGCAACTCATTCCATCAACTGCAGATCATCAACACCGCCAACGCAACCCGCCAGCTATGGCCCGCCCGGACCGGGCGGCAGCCGGTGATGTGACCAGGAGGTCCCCTCATGAACAACGCGCCCGAGAAAGACTTCGAGAACACCCGGGTAGACGCCCGCGCCGCTCCCCCGCTCAGCGAACTGTTCCCTCATGTCGACGCGCTGGGGTTCGACACCCGCTCGAACACCACATTCCCGCTCTTCGACATCGCCTCTCCCCTGTTCGGCCTGGTCATCCGCCTGGAAGGCACCGAACACTATGACCACGTCGAGCAGTTGCATGCCCACGTCAAGAACATGATCCACGGCATGGTCGAGCAGGTACGCCAGCTTGAACACTGCGACGAAGGCGACCGCGTGGTGTTTTCCTACTGCTTGTGTTGCGTGGTCGATGAAGCCGTGATGACCACCTCCTGGGGGCGCGACTCGTCCTGGAAGGCCCAGTCCTTGCTCAGCGCCATCCATCAGGAAACCTGGGGTGGCGAGAAATTCTTCAGCGTGCTCGAACGCTTGCTGGACGCCCCCGAACAGCGCTACGACCTGTTTGTGTTCCTGTTCTGGTGCCTGGCACTGGGCTACCGCGGCAAGTACGCCAACCAGACCAATGGCGATGAGCAACTGGCCGCCTGGCTCAAGCGGGTCCATGACCGGATCGTTGAACTGCATGGCCCCGAAGCCGAATCGCAACCCCTGACCGACCCTCTGGCCAATGTCGCGCCCCGGCATTACCGCATGAACCGCCAACTGCCCTGGTGGACGCCCTGGGCCGTAATGGGCGTGTTCTGCACAGGCCTGTATTTCTACTTCGCCACCAAACTTGACGGCATTACCCAACAAGTACTGGCATCACTGCAGGCGATGCTGCAGCCATGAACTCGACAACATAGAACTGACATGACGCAACAGTCACTGTGCCGATGGGCGCAGCAAGTAAAACGTTGCCCGAAACAAGATAGATCCTGCATTTAGCGAAACTTCCTACAAGTTTTTAGGAAGCAACTTTCACGACCAGGAACGGATTCCTCATTACGGTCGTGAGCACAACTAATGCCTCGCGTCCTATGACGCGTCCGGTTTCATGAACCTGCCCGATGGGACGAACCGCAGGAGTACGCATGAGCAACCTGAATGATGTGCGCTTTACCTTCAGTACCCCAGCCGACGAAGCCATTCAGTTTGATGTCGTGTCATTCGAGCTGACCGAAGGCGTCAGCCAGTTGTATCGCCTGGAAGTCGAACTGGTGAGTTTCGCCGACGATGCCGACTTCGCCACCCTGCTCGACCACCCCGCGCTGCTGACCATCTGGCAGCAGGAGCAACCGGTGCGTCACGTACATGGCCTGATCAGCAGCTTCGAACAGGGCAAGACCGGCCACCGCCGCACCCGCTACCGCGCCATTGTCGAACCGCAGCTGGCCCGCGCCGGCCTGCAGTCGGACTGGCGCATCTTCCAGCACCGCCCCGTGCCGCAGTTGCTCGAAGAACTGTTCCGCGAGCGCCGATGGGGAACGCTGACCCAGTACCTGGTCAACCCGCACCAGACGCGTGAGTTCTGCGTACAGGCCGGTGATCTGGACCTGGATTTCTTCTGGCGGCTATCGGCAGAAGAAGGCCTGATCTCGGTCTTCGAGCACAGCCAAGGCAGCCATGGCGTCATCCAGGCGGACCAGATCAGCCAGTTCGGCAGCCTGGAAGGCGACCCGGTGCTGTACGTGGCCAACCGGGGTGGCACGGCGCGCCAGCCCTGCCTGCATGACTTCCGCTATCGCGAGCAGGTACGCACCAGTATCCAGGTCCAGCGCGACTACACCTTCACCCACCCGCGCTACAACCTGGAACACACCCTGTACCCCAGGGACATGGGCAACCAGGGCAACGAGTACGAGCGCTACGACTACCCCGGCCGCTACAAGCACGACAACGCCGGCAAGCCGTTTACCCAGACCCGCGTCAACGCCTTGTTCGGCGATGCCCGGGTGGCCCAGGTCAAAGGCGACGACGCGCGCCTGCAGCCGGGCATTGCCTTCCAGCTGGCCGGCCATGCCCGTGAGGACATGAACATCCTCTGGCGGCCGATGCAGATCACGCACAAGGGGCAGCAGTTCACAGCGCTGGAAGAGGATGCCGCCGAAGCTGAAGTCGGCACCTCCTACACCCTCACCGCCACCTTGATTCCAGCCCGGGTCGAATGGCATGCCCCTGCTTGCCCCAAGCCCGTGATCGACGGCCCGCAGATGGCCAAGGTGGTCGGCCCGCCCGGCGAGGAAATCTACTGCGACGAGCACGGCCGCGTGCGCGTGCAGTTCCCCTGGGACCGCCTGGGCCAGGACGACGACAAGAGCTCGTGCTGGGTGCGGGTGACCCAGGCCTGGGCCGGTGCCACCTGGGGCCATATGGCCATACCCCGCATTGGCCAGGAAGTGGTGGTCAGTTTCCTCGACGGCGACCCTGACCAACCGATGATCACCGGGCGTAGCTACCACATCGTCAACCGCCCGCCGTATCGCCTGCCCGAGTTCAAGGCGTTGAGCCCGATCCGCAGCAAGGAGCACCACGGCAAGCGGCATAACGAACTACGCCTGGACGACACCACCGGGCAGATCAGCGCGGCGCTGATGAGTGACCACGACCACACCGCGCTGCACCTGGGTTACCTGACCCATCCGCGTCACTTCGGTGGCCAGCCCCGTGGGCAAGGTTTCGAGCTGCGCACCGATACCCACGGGGTGATCCGCGCAGGCGGCGGCCTGCTGCTGACCACCGAGCTGCGCGCCCGCGCCGTCCAGCACCACACCGACCTGGCCGAAACCGCCGAACGCCTGCAGACCGCACAGCAGTACCACACCACCTTCGCCAGGGTCGCCCGCGACCACCTGGCCCAGGAAGGCGGCGATCAGGATGAGGTCGGTGAAGCGCTCAAGGCACAGCACGACGCCATCTGCGGCTACGGCGGCAACCCTGAAGCCAACCGGTTTCCGGAACTGGCCGACCCGCAGCTGGTGCTCGCCAGCCCGACCGGCATCGCGACCACCACCCCGGAATCCACTCACATCGCCAGCGGCGAACACCTGGGCCTGAGCACGGGTGGCCACACCAGCCTGGCCATCGGCAAGCGCCTGCTGATCAGTGCCAGCCGAGGGGTACGCCAGTTCGTCCAGAGCATGGGCTGGCGACTGGTTGCGGCCACCGGCGACATCGACCTGAAGGCGCTCAAGGACAACATCAACCTGCTGGCCAAGCTCAAGGTGAGCGTCACCGCCGAACGCATCACCCTCAGCGCCAAGGAAGAACTGGTCATCCAGGGGGGCGGCAGCAGTACCACCTACACCGCAGGCGGGATTGTGCATGCCACGGCGGGCACCTACACCGGGCACGCGAACGGCTTCTTCTACAAAAGTGCACAAAGCCAGACGGCCACGTTCCCGGACGCGCCCAAAACCGACAAAGGCAACCTCGACCTTTTCCGCAACTATGCCAACAACCGCCCCTTGAAAGGCTCCGGGTACCAGGTAGAGGACGCGCTGGGCCAGGTCCTCAAAGGCACGCTGGACGAACAAGGATTTGCGGCGGTAGCAGCTGTAAGCCCGGGCCCCACAGCCGTTGATTTCGAGAAAGACCCAGCCGACCCATGGGTAGCCGGCAGCTACTTCGGCAACCTGAGAAAGGACTTTTCAGGCCCGGCTGCAACGCTGACGCTACCTTCCGCCCTGCAGGGCACCGAAAACCTCGCGAAGCACGCGGCACAAGCGTTCAAGGCCCCGCTCGACGCCATCGCCCCCTCGGCACCTCTCCCTTCCCGGCTCGGCACTGCCAGTGCCTTGGCTACCTCACTCGTCCGGGAAGGGAATTGAAACGATGACCCCACAAGAAAAGAAAGAAATCGAAGAACGCGAAATCGCACTGGTCCCGTTGAACAACCTGGTCGCCCAGGATATCGGCCAGGGTGAAGCCACGGTAAACGCCTGGCTGCTGGAACTCAGCGGCAACACCATCGACCTGGCCACCGTCAAGGCCTGGGCCGGTGCAGTGCCGGTGGTGGGCAACATCGTCGCCTTGTTCGACGCCTTGGGCGACATCATCCATCTGGCCAAGACCGGCTCGAATGACCCGCTGGACTGGGTCAGCCTGGGCATCAACCTGATCGGCGTAGTACCCGTCCCGCCGACCATGGCCGCCGCACGGATGACGTTGCGCCCGGTACTGTTCCTGGCCCGACAGCAACTGAAGAAAAACAAGGGTGACTTCGCCCAAGCCGTCATGAACATCATGGTCGGCCACCTCAGTGCCACGCTGATGGGCGAAATCGAAACCTTCGTCGAGCGCGCCGAAACCGAACTGCCTGGCATCTTGAACAATGCCGCCAACACCGGCTTCCAGACACTCAACAGCCTGGCGGATGCCATCGAGCGCATCGCCAAGGGCGAGATCGACACCACCCAGCAGCGCAAGGCGATCATCAACAGCGCCCAGGCAATCTACGCCCCCATCGAAGAGCCGTCCCTCTGGGACCTGCTGACCCGGGCCGAAGCGGTCATCAGCGCCACCGCTGGTGCGGTTCAGTACGGCGCGACCGAGGGGTACAAAGCTGCAGCGAGCAACACTGGCTGGGTCCTGAAGCTCGTCCAGCCACACACCAATGTGCTCAGGGGCCTGGCCCAGCTGATCCGGCAGATGCTGACCGCCCTGGCCGACCCCGCCACGCAAAACAGCATTGCCTGGCTCCTCGCCCAGCTCAACGCAGGCCTGCGCAAGCGCAAACCCGCGCGCCGGGTGTCGGCCAATACCCCGGCGCACGGCTCGGGTGTGGCAAAGGACAAGGGCACCGAAAGCCGCGTGGAAGCCACCCGCAACGAGGCCCGACCTAAAAACGACCCACGCTGCGACCTGAACGGCACCTGCCCCGGCACCAGCAAGAGCATCAGCTATGCACGCGGTACCGAAACCCTGGTGCATGTCGACTTCAACCTGCCAGGCGTGTTTCCTGTCGCCTGGGCACGCACCTACCGTTCCAGTCTGGACGCCTACGATGACAGCGAGTTCGGTGCCCGCTGGATCACGCCATTCTCGATGCGCTTCGATGTGGTTGACGAGGGTGTGCTGTACCACGCCGACGATGGCCGCACCCACAGCTACGCCCTGCCCAAGGTTGGCAAGCCCCATTACGACCCGGTAGAGAAGACGGTACTCATCCGGGTCGACGACAACCACCTGAGCCTGGCCCACGGCCACCAGCGCCAGGAACACTACCAGCGCGTCGGCGATCACTTCCGCCTGGTCGGCATCATCCAGCGCGGCGGCGCGCGCATCGCGTTGCATTACGAGCACCAGCACGCCGGCAAGGCAGTGCTCTCCGACCTGGTCACCTACCAGGATGAAGACCAGCACCAGCATGTGCATACCCAGCTCGATGAGCATGGGCGCATCAAGGCACTCTGGCTGATGCAGGACGGCCGGCAAACGCGACAGCTGGCCAGCTACGACCATGATGACCAGGGCGACCTTCGCGCGGCACGCGATGAACATGGGGCGCAGTGGACCTACCAGTACCAGCACCACCTGGTCACGCGCTACACCGACCGCACCGGGCGGGGCACCAGCCTTGAATGGCAGGGCGAAGGCCCGGACGCGAAAGCCGTGCGCGAATGGGCGGATGACGGCAGTTTCGACACGCGCCTGAAATGGAACAAGCATATCCGCCTCACCACCGTCACAGATGCGCTTGGCCAGGAAACCCGCCACTACTACGACTACCTCGGCTACACCTACCGCATCATCTACCCGGACGGCAACGAAGAGTGGCTGTTCCGCGACGATGGCAAGAACGTCATCCAGCATGTGCATACCGACGGCAGTATCGACCGCTATGTCTACGACGAGCGCAGCAACTTGCTGCAGCACACCCGCCCCGATGGCTCCGCGGTGCACCACGCCTACGACGACCTCGACCAGCGCTTCAAGACCCGCGACGCCGAGGGCGGCCTGTGGAAGTACGACTACGACCAGCGCGGCAACATCATCGAAACGCTCGACCCGCTGGAGAACAAGACCCAGTACACCTACAACAGCGATAACCTGCCCATCGCCATCATCGACGCCAACGGTGGCGAGAAGAAGCTCGGTTACACCCGCGACGGCCAGCTGGCCAGCTACACCGACTGCTCGGGCAAGACCACGCTGTGGAAGTACGACGGGCTCGGGCAACTGAGCAAAGCGATCAACGCAGCGGGGGAAACCACCGAATATCACTACCAGGCCGGTCAGCTGGCCCGCCTGGTATACCCCGACAAGACCCAGGACCGCTTCGAACACGATGCCGAAGGCCGCCTGCTCAGCTATACCGACGCGTTGAACCGTCGTACCACCTGGGCCTACAACGAGGCCGGCCTGATTCACCAACGCCACAACCCCGACGACAGCACCCTCACCTACCACTGGAACAAGCTCGGCCAGTTACTGCGGTTGCGCAACGAGAACAACAGCGAGGCCAGCTTCAAGTACGACCCGGCCGGGCGATTGATCATGGAGACCGGCTTCGACAAGCAGGTCACCGATTACCTCTACGATCAAAGCAGCAACCAGCCCACCCGCCGCATCGATGGCGACCGCATCACCCGCTTCGAATACGACGCCATGGGCCGCCTGGTGAAAAGCCATGCCGGCCAGCGGGGTGGCAAGGAGTGGGAAAGCGAAACCTTCGCCTACGACGGCAACGGCAACCTGCTACTTGCCGAGAACAAGGCCTGCAAGCTGCAGTGGTTCTACGACCTGGCGGGCAACAACACCCGCGAGCACCAGCACTTCAAGTACATGAAGGAAGCGAAGGTCGCTGTCTTCAAGCATGAGTACGACGCCCTCAACCTGCGTATCGCGACCACCCGCCCTGATGGCCACCGGGTCAGCTGGCTCACCTATGGCAGCGGCCACCTGCTCAGCCTCAAGCTCGACGAGCACGAACTGCTCAGCTACCAGCGCGACGACCTGCATCGGGAAATTGGCCGCGAGCAAGGCAACGGCCTGGTTCAACGCCAGACCTGGACCCCGAATGGCCAGTTGCAGCAGCAGACCCTCGCCCGACGCGGCGCCACCCGGCGCATCGCGGTGCGCGACTATCAATACGACCTCAGCGGCCAGCTCAGCCGCGTGGATGACCTGACCCGTGGTGACACCTATTACCGCTACGACCCGGTCGGCCGCCTGCTGGAAGCGGGCGATTTCTACAAGAAAGAGCTCTTCGCCTTCGACCCGGCGAGCAACCTGCTCGACCCGCAAGCCCCGCCCGGCCCCAACCCACACTCACCCCGCCGGATCAACGACAACGTACTGCGCAGCTACTGCGGCACGCAGTACCGCTATGACGAACGCGGCAACCTGGCGGAGCGCACCACGGGCAGCAAGAAAGGCCACTTTGACTGGGACCTCTACAACCGCCTGCGGCGGTACGAGGATGACCGACTGATTGTCACCTTTGCCTACGACGCGCTCGGGCGGCGGTTGTACAAGCACTCACGCTCCAAGTACCGCGACCGACCACAGGCCGGCCCGGTGTGGAACCAGAATGCCCGGCGGCAGCGGGATGAAGAGTTGGGTTGTGGGTACACCTGGTATGTGTGGGAAGGCGACACGCTGGCATTCGAGTGCCGGGACCGGGAAGGCAAAGGCCACACCACTCACTATGTGTTCGAGCCCGGGACCTTCGTGCCGGTGGCGCAGGCGGTGTCCAACCATGTCGTCGAGTTGTTGCGGCAGCCGGTGTATGTGTTCCCGTATGACATCGACAAGGATCCGGTGTGGCTGCATAAGCCGATGCCGAAAGCGTTTGATGCGATGGCTTGGTACCAGTGCGACCAGCTAGGGACGCCGATGGAGTTGACCGGCGAGGATGGGGGGATTGCCTGGAGCGGGAGGTACAAGGCCTGGGGTTTGGCGGAGGAGCAGCGGAGTGACGGGGCGAAGTGGGCGGAGATTCGTAATCCGCTACGCTTTCAGGGGCAGTATTGGGATGTTGAGACGGGGCTGCATTATAACCGTTACAGGTACTATGATCCGCAAGTCGGGCGATTTGTCGGGATGGATCCGATCGGCGCGGCTGGAGGAATAAATTTCTATAGCTATGTAACTAATCCCACAGGTTGGATTGACCCTTATGGTTTAACCAAAAAATCATTGCCAACCAAAACACCCGTCCATCGCATCGGGGGAAATTCAATAGATAATCTTCGACTGAAAGAAGCCGAGAAAAATTTATTGCCACCAGGAATATCTGTACTTCATAGTTGTTGCCCATGCGCAGCATCAAAACAAATGCGAGAAGCGTTCCCGAAAGCCAGCGGCCTTCAGCGTGCAGCGGGTAGGGTTGCCTCCGGAACTACAGATGCTATTAGAGAGGCTGGATTTGACGTGATAGGCGATCCGACTCAAAAATTCCCTAACCATGCTCGTATAATTCATCCTGACGGAGTGAATGGTTTCAGCGATGGAAACCTAGAAAAACTAGCCAGCGCATTAGGAGAAACTACGAAATGCCCATAACAAAGCCGAGTGCTATTAAAATCGTGGACTCTCAGAACGTGTGTATTGGTAGCGTTGAGAATCCAGCTATAGCCGAAAAAGTCATCTCAGGGACATTTCTCCCGACTCAGCACTATAAAAAATATGGGAAAATTTTTTTCGACCTAGAACAGGCTGCAAATAAACAGTTGTTTACACACGCAGATCAATTAGAGCGGCAAATACAGGGGCTCGCATTTTACGCAGTAACCTTGAGCAACAGAAAAATTAGCATTGAAAACTTGCAAATAATGGAGGGTCAAATAGTGTTCACCCTTACCTTTAGCGAGGACACCGAAGTTATTTAGCACGATGAAGTCTTCTTCGTTCGATCACCTAAGACTACTGGCTTGGATGACAATGAGGATGCAGAGATTGCCTGCAGTTAGAATTAAAAGCCCTGGGGATTAGCGCGGGAGAAACTCCGCGACCAAGCGAAGTGCGCGGAGATTTAGAGCTCGGAGCATTTTCGACACCAACAATAGCAATAGAAGCATTACTATTTCCCAGTCAGAAGTGAGCAATCATGATTGCATTCGAATTTACACGCACAGATGAGTCTCTTTTTGCAAGCGAATTCGACCAGGGCGACATCTCCCTTATCGCAGAAAATCTCTGCATAAGCTCAAAACTGAACCCCAAACACTCAAACATGATATACCTCTCAATTATATCATTGATTGACGGGCTAACCAGAAACAATAAATACTTTGAATTTATCGCAGCTGACTCTTCGTTTCGCATCAAATTCAAAAAGCAAAGGGAGACAACTTCAATCAACCATGAGGGAATATTAAAAATCAAGGCAAACCACTTTGAACTTCTCAAGGCACTTGAGGACGGCGTAGAGCGTTTCCTTTCGAGCCCTAGAAATAGCATACCGATTTCCAGCACAGTTTATTCAGACCTATCAACAAGCAGAGCACTACTTAGCCAAAAAACAAACAATTACAAATAACTTTAGATCTGCAGCGATCACGAATGGAGCATCAAAAGTGAACATACGAAAAACGTTTGATATTTTAGTAGAGAATGAGCCTTACATTGATCTCAATGTGTTTCTGGATACTTACGAAACATTCGAAGAACTCCCACTGATCTCAAGATACAGAAAACTAGCAAAACTCGGGACTGACCTAAAAGAAATCGAAGCCTCAAACATTCTTCTAAGCACAGCATTTTTTGTACTCAACTCTGCATTACTACATATGCAAAGCAAAGGCTACGACCTCAGGGAGCGCTTCCTGGCTATCTCCTACACGAACTTTGATTTTTCAAGCAAAACCGAACCTCCAATACCTAATTTTTTTGTTAACTCAAACTCCACAATGGATGACTTTTCAAATAAATTGAAGTCAAAACAGAAATCAGACGCATCATTGGAAACAAAATTGGTTCAAGAGCAGTTCGAGTCGTGTGGACTTAGCCCGTTATTCACATTTTATGAAAGCCGTTTTTTTGATCCGACCTGCAATGAGGACATTGTCAGAGTTTATGCGATTTTAAATTAGCACCTATGGCTAAACATCGTGCTACAGATCCTCATTACAGCGCTCATTTTGCCGACGGCACTCCATTCATGGATGCAAATCCGATATTTTCAGCAAAGAACTTAAGAACGGGGAAATTTTGAGAGTTGTCATCGCTGAAGATGCTGCAAATACGCTATAAACCACAACTCAATTGACGATTTCGAAGAGCTTTGTTTGGTCATGGAAAACTCAGATATCAGCCTTGCGCAGCAGGACATTTCTTCAAGGATCGCCGGACAAACGGAATGACGACGTAAAAAATATTAAATACCTAACCAACGCCATCTACACCAATATAGTTTTGCTCTTTAAAAAATCATCTGAAACGCTTTTCAGCAAGTGTCTAAACAACCATTTTCAACCGCATCGACAACGCCTTCAAACTGCGTAACGCGAACCCCCGCCTTGATGGCCACCGGATCAGCAGATTTTTACCTTCGTAAAAATTGCAAGGGTCACGCCGAAATAACTGTTCTGCAGGCTTCGTCCGCACCAATTCTCCAAAAGCCAGATGGACGATAACAAGATGATAGATAAATTTTTGTTGTTCTTAAGTCTAGATTGCTTTGCGACCTGTTTTTTCCCTTTAGGCAACCAATCAGCCTTACACATAATCTGCAAATGCGCACAGAATGAGGCACCCAAGATATTTAGAAGCAAAGCTGGCTATTATGAGAGGGATATGAGTAATGCCAGAATAGCCAACTCCAAATCCAGCTTACTTACTTCGCTTAGGAACCAGGGTTTGCCGAACCCGGGAATAGACTACATTTCATATCCTTGGGACTTATTTGACCACAATACAACAGAGCAAAAAATAATTAGCTTAACCTTCGGCAGTCACATTGATCGATTACTCACACTTGACGTCCTACAACCCAGCATAAGCCTTTGCGAAGCTGTACAAAAACTCTATTCCAAGAACATATTTTCTTCCCACCAGAACATTGGCTCGCTGATAGAGGACTCATTTAGCAACAACACAAGCGCCTGGCTTGCAAAATTGCAAGATCCGAAACTATTCGATGGAGTAGAAGACTCAATCCAAGAGTTCTCATATGAAGTACTAGAAGGCTATACAGCCTTCCCATTTTTCTGCTTGGTTGCGAAGCTATGCAGCAGGGATGAAGCAACTCAAATAATAGCAAGCTTGTCCGATAGTTTTTTGCGCCATGAAGCCTCGACTACAAACCTAGTCGAGATAGTAATCCCCGGATTAAACACCCAGTCTATTCTAACGTAAATTAATCGAGAACTGACTCACCCGGCAAGACGGCCCGGCATGGACATACAACACTACGACGAGTGCCGGACTCTGGAAGGCAAAGCCACACCACCCACTATTTTTCGAGTCCGGGACCTTTGTCTGCCATCTACTCAGATCTGCAGCGTCTGAATCGCCCCGATGAAAAAGTGAGGTCACAATGCACTTGAATTTTTTAACATTCGCTGAAGAAATTTCTCAAGCGCTCGACAAGCAACAGCTTTCACGCGTAGAGCCCACGCATAAAAAAGAAATCTTATCAAAGATTCAATCCACCTTTATAAAAGGCAACCCACGCGTTTGGTAGACATCATTGCGATCAAAGCCCAATATACAAAATTTCGATGACAACACCGGATATCTTCACCTATGCGAATTAGCCCCAAAACCACTGGAAGATGTATGGCTGATAGCGGACGAAGACAACGAAGAAAAGCTCCTCTTTAGCCTGCCATTTAAAAATATAATTTCAATACTTGATGATTGTAGACACTTCGAACACTACATAGTTGATAAGCAATTAAGCTGGATGATAGCTGAAAACGATCATGGTAATCTGATTTTCTGCAGCGCACCTGAAACAAAGAGTGATTAGACGAGCTGAATTACGCCCGAAATCGGCTCTATGATCCGCTGGTAGGTTGGTTTATCAGGAGGGATCCGGTTGGATACGCGGACGTTCAAAGCTTATCTACCTACGTTTACAGCCCATACTGTGGCTAGACCCATTCGGGTTAGCAAAAACAGAGAACGTATCCAAGCACAGGGCGCAAGGTTAAAGGAGTCGGCCTCATGAAACCACATCGCGGTATATGGCACGGGCTGTGCCCGTGTTCGCGGGATCGCCCGCTCTCGTAGAACAACACATGACTCATTGGTTCAGCGAGGTTCTGTAGGAGCAGCCTTGTGCTGCGAAGAGGCCGGTACAGACAATAGACAGGCTTTGTCAGTACCGGCCTCTTCGCAGCACAAGGCTGCTCCTACAAAGAGCGATATTTGTTCTCTGCGCGACAGCGCAGCCCAAAAGGGCTGGGCAATCTCCCTCATTGCGCCCGACAGTTTCTCCCGCAGAGGCACGCACAAGCTTTCTAGCGCTTGACCAATACCTCCGTTCAATCACGCCTGGCTTTCAGCCACCCCCACCAACGCACTGCCGCCATGAACAAATCTTCATTTTGCTGGCGAGCGCCCTGATTGCGGGCGTGGCAGCCCTCTTCGCTTCTGCAGCCGCAGGCCTTCACCTTGAGGGGGCTCACTACCTTGCGTAGCATCACCGCCCCCCGGGGCCGCTGCGCGGCCCATTCGCGGGCACACCCGCTCCCACAGGCGCGTGCCCACAGCGCTCACACCTCACCCAGCCACACCATCAGCAGACAGAACCCCGATGCCGCAACCCATACCCCTCAAGGACCACGAAAAGGAAAAGCACCTGGTCAACCGCCGGCTTCTGGCCTGCGCCGCCCTGGTCTTCAGCCTGGTCGCCGTCCTGGTGGGCCGGCTCTATGTGCTGCAGGTGCTGCAACACGACCAGCAGACCGCCGTATCGGAAAACAACCGCGTGCACGTGCTGCCCATCGCCCCCGAGCGCGGGCTGATCTACGACCGCAACGGCGTGGTGCTGGCCGACAACAAGCCCAGTTTCGACCTGACCATGACCCGCGAGCGGGCCGGCGGTGACACGGCCAAGGTCCTCGATACCCTGGCCCAGGTGCTGAGCCTGACCGACGACGACCGCAAGCAGTTCGACAAGGACCTGCGCCGTGGCCGCAAGCCGTTCGAGCCGGTGACCCTGATGGTCGGCCTGAGCGAAGAGCAGATCGCCCTAGTGGCGGTGAACCAGTTCCGCCTGCCAGGCCTGGAGGTGGAACCACAGTTCATCCGCGAGTACCCGCTGGCCGAGCATTTCGCCCACTCGGTGGGCTATGTGGGGCGCATCAACGAGAAAGAGGCCAAGACCCTCGACAGCACCGAATACCGGGGCACCCAGTCGATCGGCAAGACCGGCATCGAGCACTTCTACGAAAGCCAGCTGCACGGTCATGTGGGCTACGAGGAGGTCGAGACCAACGCCCAGGGCCGGGTGATGCGTGTGCTCAACCACAAGGCCCCGACCCCGGGCCAGGACATCGTCCTGACCCTGGACGCCCACCTGCAACTGGCCGCGGAAAAGGCCCTGGGCGACCGCCGCGGCTCGGTGGTGGTGCTCGACCCGGCCAATGGCGACGTGCTGGCGATGGTCAGCAACCCCAGCTTCGACCCCAACCTGTTCGTCAAGGGCATCAGCTTCAAACAGTACGCCGCCCTGCGCGATTCCATCGACCGCCCGCTGTTCAACCGCGTGCTGCGCGGCCTGTATGCCCCCGGTTCGACGGTGAAGCCGGAGGTGGCCATTGCCGGCCTCGACAGCGGCGTGATCACCCCGGGCAGCCGGGTGTTCGACCCCGGCTACTACGAGCTGCCCAACTACGACCACAAATACCGCAACTGGAACCGCAGCGGCGATGGCTGGGTGGATATGTACACCGCCATCATGCGTTCCAACGACACCTACTTCTACGACCTGGCGCACAAGCTGGGCATCGACCGCCTGCACGACTACATGGCCGAGTTCGGCCTGGGCCAGAAGGTGTCGCTGGACATGTTCGAGGAGGCGTCCGGGCTGATGCCGTCGGCCGAGTGGAAGCGCGCCACCCGGCGCCAGGCCTGGTTCCCGGGCGAGACGCTGATCCTGGGCATCGGCCAGGGCTACATGCAGGTCACCCCGCTGCAGCTGGCCCAGGCCACCAGCCTGCTGGCGAGCAAGGGCGTGTGGCACCGCCCGCACCTGGCCATGACCGTGGGCGGCGATGCGCCGGTAGACCCCAACCCGATGCCCAATATCGTGCTGCACGACAGGCACGCCTGGGATCAGGTCAGCCAGGGCATGCAGATGGTCATGCACGACCCGCGCGGCATCGCCCGCGCTGCCGCGGCCGGTGCGCAATACCGGATTGCCGGCAAGAGCGGCACCGCGCAGGTGGTGGCGATCAAGCAGGGCGAACGCTACAACCGCGACAAGACCCTGGAGCGGCACCGCGACAATGCCCTGTTCGTCGGCTTTGCCCCGGCTGATCACCCGAGTGTGGTGGTGGCGGTGATGATCGAGAACGGTGAAGCCGGCGGGCGGGTGGCAGGACCGGTGGTGCGGGAGGTGATGGATGCCTATCTGCTGGATGAGCAGGGGCATCTGAAGCCGGAGTATGCGGGTGGGGTAGTGCCTCGCAGCGTGCCGCACACTTAGGTCTTTGGGGCGCTTCGCGCCCCATCGCGACACAAGGCCGCTCCTACAAGAGACCGCGTCCGCCTGTAGGAGCGGCCTTGTGTCGCGATGGGCTGCGAAGCCGCCCCAGTACATAAAAAACATAAAGGAATAATAATATAAAATCTTATTCCTTTTTTATCATTCCGTAATCCTCTATAAATCCCCCAACTGCACAGCCGCCAACACTTGGCCAACTGTCTGCAGCGCAACACACGATCAACAGGCAACGCCCACACGGCAACAGCGCCGCAACCTTCAGAAAAGCGCTAACCAGTTGAAATAAAAGCACATTCAAACTCGGCACGACGATTGCTCAAGCAAAGTCCCCCGCTCAACCAGAACCGGAGACCTGCCCATGAGCACCCCACTGAACGTCGTAGCCCTGTCCGGCGGCACTGCCCGCCCTTCGCGCACCCTGGCCCTGACCGAGGCAATCCTCGCCGAACTGGCCCAGCACCTGCACATCAAGCCGCACCTGATCGAACTGGGCGAGATCGCCCGCCCGTTGGGCAGCGCCCTGTGGCGCAGCGAACTGCCCGAGGCCGTGGAACAGCAACTGCGCCTGGTGGAAAAAGCCGACCTGCTGGTGGTGACCACGCCGGTGTACCGCGGCAGCTTCACCGGCCACTTCAAGCACCTGTTCGACCTGATCGGCCAGGACGCCCTGGTCGACACCCCGGTGCTGCTCGCCGCCACCGGCGGCAGCGAGCGCCACGCGCTGGTGCTCGACCACCAGCTGCGCCCACTGTTCAGCTTCCTGCAAGCCCTGACCCTGCCCATCGGCGTGTTCGCCAGCCAGGCGGAAATGGCCGACTACCGGGTGTCCAGCGCAGCCCTGGCCGCCCGTATCCGCCTGGCCGCCGAGCGCGCCGTGCCGCTGTTCGGCGCCCATCATGCGCTGCGCAAGAGCGCCTGAGGAGCGGCCATGAATGCACCTGTGAATACCCCCCGGCGCCCTGCCTTGGCCATCGCCCGCGAACTGGCCGGGCAGTTTGCCCAGACCGCCGTCGAGCGCGATGAACGCGGCGGCACGCCAAAAGCCGAGCGCGACGCCCTGCGTGACAGCGGCCTGCTGTCGCTGGTGATCCCGCAGGCCTTCGGCGGCCAGGGCGCCAACTGGCACGACACCTTCGCGGTGGTGCGCGAGTTCGCCCGGGTCGACAGCTCCATCGCCCACGTGTTCGGCTTCCATCACCTGATGCTGGCCACCGTGCGCCTGTTCTCGCGCCCGGACCAATGGCAACCGTGGTTCGAGCAGACCGCCCGCAAGCAGTGGTTCTGGGGCAATGCCTTGAACCCGCTGGACACCCGCACCGTGGTCAAGCACTTCGATGGCTGGTGCGAGTTTTCCGGCAAGAAAAGCTTCTGCTCCGGCGCCAGCGATTCGGAAATGCTCATCGCCTCGGCGGTGGACGAACGTGCCGGCGGCAAGCTGCTGATCGCCGCCATCCCCAGTGGCCGTACCGGCATCAGCCTGCACAGTGACTGGAACAACATCGGCCAGCGCCAGACCGACAGCGGCAGCGCCACCTTCGAGCGGGTACGGGTGGAGCACAACGAACTGCTGCTCGACCCAGGCCCCTTGAGCACGCCGTTCGCCGCCCTGCGCCCGCTGATTGCCCAGTTGCACTTCGCCAACCTGTTCCTCGGCATCGCCGAGGGGGCGTTCGAGGAGGCCCGCCAGTACACGCTCAAGGAAAGCCGGCCGTGGTTCCGCTCCAGCGCCGCCAGCAGCGCCGAAGACCCATACGTGCTGCGCCATTACGGCGAGTTCTGGGTCGGCCTGGAGAGCGTGCGCCTGCTGATCGAACGGGCCGCACGCCAGCTCGATGCCGCCTGGGCCAGGGAGCACGCCCTCACGGCGCAAGAGCGCGGCGACCTGGCCCTGGCCATCGGCACCGCCAAGGTTGCCGCCAGCCGCCATGGCCTGGACATCTGCAACCGCCTGTTCGAGGTCACCGGCGCCCGCGCCACCCATGCTTCGCTGCGCTTCGACCGGCACTGGCGCAACCTGCGCACGCAAACCCTGCACGACCCGGTGGACTACCGCATCCACGAACTCGGCGAGTGGGCCCTCAACGACAAGCGCCCTGCCCCATCCTTCTATTCCTGAGGATTGCCCATGCAACTGCTGACCCTCCCCCCGTCCCCGACACTGGCCACCTCGATCCGGGCCACCGCACAGGTTTTCGAAGACCCCAGGTCGCAGGCGCTGCTCGCCCACCTGCAACAGGTCGCCCCCAGCGAGGCCAGCGTGCTGATCATCGGCGAAACCGGCACGGGCAAGGAGCTGGTCGCACGCCACATCCACAACCTCAGCGGCCGGCGCAACGGCCCGTTCGTCGCGGTCAACTGCGGTGCCTTTTCCGAATCGCTGGTCGAGGCGGAGCTGTTCGGCCATGAAAAAGGCGCCTTCACCGGTGCCCTGGCGGCCAAGGCCGGCTGGTTCGAGGAAGCCAACGGCGGCACGCTGTTCCTCGACGAAATCGGCGACCTGCCGCTGCCGATCCAGGTCAAGCTGCTGCGCGTGCTGCAGGAGCGCGAAGTGGTGCGGCTGGGGTCGCGCAAGAGCATCCCGATCAATGTGCGGGTACTGGCGGCGACCAACGTGCAGCTGGAAAAGGCCATCAACGCCGGGCATTTTCGCGAAGACCTGTACTACCGGCTGAACGTGGTGACCTTGCAGTTGCACCCGTTGCGCGACCGCCCGGGTGACATCCTGCCGCTGGCCCGGCACTTCATCCGCAGCTACAGCGACCGGCTGGGCTACGGGCCGGTGGAGCTGAGCGCCAAGGCCCAGGCCAAGCTGGTGGAATACAGTTGGCCGGGCAACATCCGCGAGCTGGAGAACGTGATTCACCACAGCTTGCTGACCTGCGGCGACGGTACGGTGCAGGCGCAGGACCTGCGCTTGTCCAACCTGCGTATCGAACGGCAGGAGGAAGAGCCTGCGGGCAATGGTGTGGAGGATCTGCTGCAGCGGGCGTTCAGCCGCTTGTTCGAAGAGCAGTCGGGTGACCTGTACGAGAAGGTGGAAAATGCCCTGCTGCGGTCGGCATATCGGTTCTGCCATTACAACCAGGTGCATACCGCGCAGTTGCTGGGGCTGTCGCGCAACATCACCCGTACCCGGCTGATTGCGATTGGCGAGTTGGTGGTGAACAAGCGGCGGGGGCAGGAGCAGCAGGTGCTGGATAACCGGGTGGTGCGGTTGTCGATCTGAACGCTTGTAAACCTGCGCCGGCCCTTTCGCGGGTAAACCCGCTCCCACAGGGGCCGCGCCAGCTTGAGATCGGCACAGTACCTGTGGGAGCGGGTTTACCCGCGAAAGGGCCGGCACAGACACCCAAATTGCTAGTTCCGGTCGCCTCCGCGATCATCCCCAACATCATGGTCAGCCCCATCATCAGCGCCATGCCCTACACCGTGGGGCTCGCCCACGTCGTGATTCGCTTCGTGATTCGCCTCATGGTTGGCTTCATGATTTGCTTCGTGGTTGGCCTCGTGGTCGGCGCCATCATCAGCACCATTGCGCCCGCGGCCATCATGGCCTGGGCCGCCATGCCCACCACCATCGCCACTATGCCCGCTGCCACTGCCGCCGTGGCCACCACCCGAGCCACCGCCGCCGCTACCACCACCTCCACCGCCATGACCACCGCCGCCACCATGACCACCGCCGCCACCATGGCCACCGCCGCCACCACTACCACCACCTCCGCCGCCATGGCCACCACCACCGCCGCTGCCTCCGCCACCACCACCATCTTTCGCATATGCGCTGGAGGTACCGCCAATGGAGTCAGGCACCAACACGGCCGAAGCCGACAACACTGCACCGATAGCCAAAGCCAACAAACATTTCCTGAGCATCATGAGCCTCCGCTTGGAGTAGCACCGGGCTGCACTACGCACCCGGTGATTTCCGGCCCCCCATGGGGCGACCTGCTAACCAGCGCGGCCATCCATCTAGCGGTTGAACGAGATCCATCTGGGCCTGCCGGCCATATATTTCAGAATGTTTCTTGATTTTTTGAGCGTAGCTACACCGCTTCGCTTGTCACCGACCGGTCATCAGAATGGCTGGCTCGCCAAAGGCCGCTGCACCATGGCCTGGCGAGCCGGGTTGCTCAGGAGGCCGCGCGGGGCATCAGATCATACGGGTGCTTCCAGCCTGGCAACGCCTGGATTCGCGCCTTCCATGCCTCGATGTGGGTGAACTGCGCCAACGCAATGCCAGTGTCCTCCGGCATGAACACATACCCGGCCAGCGACAGGTCAGCGATCGTCAGCCGGCCACCGACCATGAATGGCGTCTTCGCCAAGTGCGCGTCGACAATACGGTAGGCCGCCAAGGCACGTTCACGCAGGAACCGGGTCACGTCCGTTTCACCGGTTTTCTTCAGGCAGAAAAGAAAGCGCAGCGCCGCGTAGTAACTGGTGAACTTGTGGTTGTCGAACAGCATCCAGCGCCAGATCTCGCGCTTTTCGTCTTCGTCGCGGGGGCCGAACTGCCCGGTTTTCTCCGCAAGGTAGTCAAGGATCAGCGCAGACTGGGTGAAGGATTTGCCGGCGTGCTCCAGCACCGGCACCTCGCCCTGCTCGTTCACTTCGTCGCGCCAGGCTTGTTCACGAGTCTGGCCATTGAAGAAATCGACGAACACCGGCTGCCAGTCCTGGCCTGTGAGCTCAAGCATCAGGGCGGCCTTGTAGGCGTTACCGGATTCGGCGAAACAATGCAGCTTGTAGTCGGGCATGGGTGAGAACCTTCAGTATCCATTGAATGATTGGGCCATCGGGCCGAGCAGATCACGCCTGGCCCGACAGGGTCAATGCGCGCAGCCAGAACATCTTATTCCCCGTCCCTCCCGTCATAGTCCCCACCCGAGCACCACTCATTACCCGGGTGAAGACTACTTACCAACTCGCCTGACAGGGCCCTATCGCCGGCAAGCCAGCTCCCACAGGTACTGCACAGCCCTCAAGGGCAGCGCGGTCGTGTGGGAGCTGGCTTGCCGGCGATGGGCTGCGCAGCAGCCCCGGCAATCTCCAGCGTTGAACAAGGGAACTACCACCCCGCCTGCGCTTTCTTAAACACTGAGTGGTTCAATTACTTGGGCTTCATGCTACTGGAGATCACACCATGCGCCACCTACTCCTCGCCCCTGCGCTGCTGCTCCTGCTGCCTGCCGGTGCTGCCCTGGCTGACGTCGACGCAGGCGACGTCGCAACCTCGGCCGGTGTTTCCGCCTCGCTTTACTCGACCTTCAAGGACGACAAACGGATCATCCCGGCACGCGACGAGCTTTCGGCCTACGTCGCCAGCGGTGGTGCAATCCGTGGCGCCTATGTGGAGTCGGCGCTGGAACAAGCCCGCAAGGACAACCCAGGCCTGCAGGCCAATGATGAAGAACTGGCCCGGGCCCTCCTCTCGCAGGATGACCGCATAGCCGATCATTGATTGAGGTAATCCTGCACCGGCCTCTGCGCGGGTAAACCCGCTCCCACAGGAACCGCACCCACTTCAAACCCAGTGCGGTCCCCTGTGGGAGCGGGTTTACCCGCGAAAGGGTCGGCACAGGCAAAACCTCAACCCCAGCCATCCATGCGCATGGTAGCCCTTACCAGCCGCTGCTCTTCCTGCTCGATCTCCCGCAAACTGTCGCGGATCCCGTTGATATGTTCGCGCGCCGCACGCTGCGCCTGCTCGGGCAGCTGCTCCATCACCGCGTGATACAACCGCGCATGCTGGCGGTCGATCTGGCGCTTCTGCGCTGGCCGGCAATACAGGTTGTTGACCGAGGCGAATACCGTGCTCAAGGTCAGGTCACTGAGCGATTGCAAGGTATGCACCAGCACCGGGTTGTGCGACGCCTCGCTGATCGCCCGGTGAAAGGCATGGTCGCGGCGGGCATGTTCACGGGCATCGATCGCTTCGGGGGCGTCGTGCGCAGCCAGCATTTCTTCATAGCGCCGGCGGATCAGCAAACGGTCGACCTCGGTGGCCCGCAACGCCGCCAGGCGCGCCGATTCGGCCTCCAGCAACGCCCGCACTTCCAGCAGGTCGAACAGCGTGCGCGGCTGCGAACCGAACAGGTGCATCAACGGCGTGGCGCCCGCATGGCCCGTCAGGTCGGCAACGAACGAGCCCCGCCCCTGCTCGGTGTCGATGATGCCGCGCCCGCGCAGGATGCGCAGGCCTTCACGCAGCGCCGAGCGCGAGCAGCCCAGCTTGTCCACCAGGCGCCGCTCCGACGGCAGGGCCTGGCCCACCTTGAGCACGCCTTCGACGATCAGCCGCTCGACCCGTTCGGCCACCTGGTCGGCGACCTTGGCCTTGCCTTCAGTACCCACTGCGTACCCTCCTGCTGGTAGGACCACTTCGACCACCTGCCTCAATCTAGCCGGGCAAAGCCGTCAATAACCAGTACCCGTCGCAAAAACTGGTAGGACCAGTTAACCCCGTGCTCGACCGCGGCGGCTGCCACGCGCAGGCTGCAAGGGTGAGCGCTTTGCCAACAACAACAAAAACCGTTGCCGAGTGAGCCGATGAATATCCTGTATGACGAACGCGTCGATGGCGCGCTGCCTGACGTGGACCGGGGGGCGCTGCTGCAAGCGCTGCGCGCTGCCCTGCCGGACCTCGAGATCCTGCACCGCGAGGAAGACCTCAAGCCCTATGAATGCGACGGCCTCTCAGCCTACCGCACGGTGCCGCTGCTGGTGGTGCTGCCCGAGCGCCTGGAGCAGGTGCAGGCCCTGCTCAGGCTCTGCCACCAACGTGGTGTGCCGGTGGTGGCACGCGGCGCCGGTACCGGCCTGTCGGGCGGCGCCCTGCCGCTGGCAAAAGGCATCCTGCTGGTGATGGCGCGTTTCAACCGCATTCTCGAGGTCAACCCGCAAGGCCGCTTCGCCCGTGTGCAGCCCGGCGTGCGCAACCTGGCCATCTCCCAGGCTGCCGCGCCCCACGGCTTGTACTATGCGCCGGACCCATCCTCGCAGATAGCCTGCTCCATCGGCGGCAATGTTGCGGAGAACGCCGGTGGCGTGCACTGCCTGAAGTACGGCCTGACCGTGCACAACCTGCTCAAGGTGGAAATCCTCACGGTCGAGGGCGAACGCCTGACCCTCGGCAGCGATGCCCTGGACAGCCCCGGTTTCGACCTGCTGGCACTGTTCACCGGCTCCGAAGGCATGCTCGGCATCGTCACCGAAGTCACCGTCAAGCTGCTGCCCAAGCCCCAGGTGGCGCGGGTGCTGCTGGCCAGCTTCGACAGCGTCGAGGACGCCGGCCGGGCTGTGGCCGAGATCATCGCTGCCGGGATCATCCCCGGCGGCCTGGAGATGATGGACAACCTGGCGATCCGCGCCGCCGAGGACTTCATCCATGCCGGTTACCCGGTGGACGCGGCGGCCATCCTGCTGTGCGAGCTGGATGGCGTCGAGGCCGATGTGCATGACGACTGCGAACGGGTCGCCGCCGTGCTGGCCCAGGCCGGCGCGCGTGAAGTGCGGCTGGCCTGCGACGAGGCCGAGCGCGTGCGCTTCTGGGCCGGGCGCAAGAATGCCTTCCCGGCGGTGGGGCGCATCTCCCCGGACTACTACTGCATGGACGGCACCATTCCGCGCCGCGAACTGCCACGGGTGCTCAAGGGCATCAGCGAACTGTCCGGTGAATACGGCCTGCGCGTGGCCAACGTGTTCCACGCCGGCGACGGCAACATGCACCCGCTGATCCTGTTCGATGCCAACCTGCCAGGCGAGCTGGAACGTGCCGAAGCCATCGGCGGCAAGATCCTCGAACTGTGCGTGGCCGTGGGCGGCAGCATCACCGGCGAGCACGGTGTGGGGCGCGAGAAAATCAACCAGATGTGCGCACAGTTCAACAGCGACGAAATCACCCTGTTCCATGCGGTCAAGGCCGCCTTCGACCCACAGGGCCTGCTCAACCCCGGCAAGAACATCCCCACCCTGCACCGCTGCGCCGAATTCGGCGCCATGCACGTGCACCATGGGCAATTGCCCTTCCCTGAACTGGAGCGTTTCTGATGAGCATGGACCGCGACATCAGCCAGGCCCTGCTGGAGCAGGTCAACCAGGCGCTGAACCAGGCCACGCCGCTGCGTATCCAGGGCGGCAACAGCAAGGCCATGCTCGGCTGCCCGGTGACCGGCGAGGTGCTGGACACCCGCAGCCACCGCGGCATCGTCAGCTACGACCCGACCGAACTGGTGCTGACTGCCCGCGCCGGCACGCCGCTGCGCGAGATCGAGGCGGCACTGCACGAAGCTGGCCAGATGCTGCCCTGTGAACCACCGCACCTGGGCCCCGACGCCACCCTGGGTGGCATGGTCGCGGCCGGGCTGTCCGGCCCAAGGCGGCCGTGGGCCGGGTCGGTGCGCGACTATGTGCTGGGCACGCGGGTGATCACCGGCCACGGCAAGCTGTTGCGCTTTGGTGGCGAAGTGATGAAAAACGTTGCCGGCTACGACGTGTCGCGGCTGATGGCGGGCAGCTTCGGCTGCCTCGGGCTGCTGACCGAGGTGTCGCTGAAAGTGCTGCCACGCCCGCGCCAGTGCCTCAGCCTGCGCCTGCCGATGGGCCGCCAGCAGGCGCTGGCGGAGCTGGCTGAATGGGGCCAGCAGCCGCTGCCGATCAGCGCGGCCTGCCATGACGGCGACGCGCTGTACCTGCGCCTGGAAGGCGGCGAAGGCTCGGTGCAGTCGGCACGCCAGCGCCTGGGCGGCGAGGCACTGGACAGCAGCTTCTGGAGCGACCTGCGCGAGCAGCGCCTGGCGTTCTTTGCCGGCCCCGCGCCGCTGTGGCGCCTGTCCGTGCCCAACGCCACCGGCGAGCTGGAGCTGCCCGGCCAGCAGCTGATCGACTGGGGGGGCGCGCAGCGCTGGCTCAAGTCCACGGCACCGGCGCAGCACATCCGCGAGCAGGTCGCCAAGGTCGGCGGCCACGCCACCTGCCATGCCCCTGGCGCTGCCAGCAGCCCACCGCTGCCCGCCGCGCTGATGCGCTACCACCGTGCGCTCAAGCAGCAACTCGACCCCCAGGGGGTGTTCAACCCTGGCCGCCTGTACCCGGACCTGTGAGGCCAGACCATGCAAACCAACCTGAGCGAAACCGCCCGGCAACTGGCCCGCGCCGACGAAGCCGAAAGCATCCTGCGCTCCTGCGTGCACTGTGGTTTCTGCACCGCCACGTGCCCCACCTACCAGCTGCTGGGCGATGAACTGGACGGCCCACGCGGGCGCATCTACCTGATCAAGCAGATGCTCGAAGGCGCGCCGATCACCGCCAGCACCCAGTTGCACCTGGATCGCTGCCTGACCTGCCGCAACTGTGAAACCACCTGCCCTTCCGGGGTGAAGTACCACGACCTGCTGGACATCGGCCGCGCCGTGGTCGAACAGCAGGTGCCACGCCCGCTCGGCCAGCGCCTGCTGCGCCAGGGCCTGCGTGCAGTGGTGCCACGGCCGGCGCTGTTCAAGGCCCTGACCCGCAGCGGCCAGGCCCTGCGCCCGCTGCTGCCGGCCACGCTCAAGCGCAAGCTGCCGGCGCGGGTCACCGCCCCCGGCCAACGCCCCGCACCGCGCCATGCGCGGCGGGTGCTGATGCTGGAAGGCTGCGTGCAACCGGCCCTGTCGCCCAACACCAATGCCGCCGCCGCACGCCTGCTGGACCGCCTGGGCATCAGCGTGGTGCCGATCCAGCAGGCCGGCTGCTGTGGCGCGGTGGACTATCACCTCAATGCCCAGGAACAAGGCCTGCAACGGGCGCGGCGCAATATCGATGCCTGGTGGCCAGCCATCGAAGCCGGCGCCGAGGCCATCGTGCAAACCGCCAGCGGCTGCGGCGCGTTCGTGCGTGACTACGGCCACCTGCTGGAAAAGGACCCACGCTACGCCGCCAAGGCCGCACGGGTCAGCGCCCTGTCCCGCGACCTGGTGGAGGTGCTGCGCGACGAGCCGGTCGAGCAACTGGGCCTGTGCGCCGAACAGCGCCTGGCCTTCCATTGCCCATGCACCCTGCAGCACGCGCTGAAGCTGGGGGGTGCGGTGGAGGCGTTGCTGACACGCCTGGGCTTTACCTTGACCCCGGTACCGGACGGCCACCTGTGCTGCGGCTCGGCCGGCACCTATTCGCTGACCCAGCCCGAGCTGTCGCTACAACTGCGCGACAACCGCCTCAACGCCCTGGAAAGCGGCAAACCGCAAGTCATCGCCACCGCCAACATCGGCTGCCAGGCCCACCTCGACGGGGCCGGGCGCACACCGGTGCGGCACTGGATCGAAATCGTCGAAGCAGCCTTGAACCCGGAGAACCACCATGCATAGCAAGTCCGTGATCGGCCAGGCCGAAGTCGCCCGCGTGCTGACCGCCGCCCGCCAGCAAGCCCAGGCGCAACAATGGAACGTGACCATCGCCGTGGTCGACGATGGCGGCCACCCGCTGGCCCTGGAGCGCCTGGACGGCTGCGCGCCGGCCAGCGCCTACATCGCAATGGAAAAGGCCCGCACTGCCGCGCTGGGGCGCAAGGAGACGCGGGATTACGAGGAGATGGTCAATGGTGGCCGTACCGCTTTCGTCACCGCGCCGCTGCTGACCAGCCTGGAAGGTGGCGTGCCGCTGCGGGTGGATGGGCAGGTGGTGGGGGCGATCGGCGTGTCCGGGGTCAAGGCCGAGCAGGATGCCGAGGTGGCCAAGGCCGGGGCGGCTGCCCTCTGAATCCTGTGCCGGCCTCTTCGCGGGTAAACCCGCTCCCACAGGTGCTGCACAGGCCTCAGGCCTTGTGAAAGCCCTGTGGGAGCGGGTTCACCCGCGAAAGGGCCGGCAAAAGCAACATTTACCCAGAAGACTGAACATCGAGCGAACAGACAATGCCAAACCATCCACTCCAGATCGCCCCCACCCTGCAGCGCTTCATCGAAGATGAAGCCCTCCCCGGCACCGGCATCGAAGCCCGCACCTTCTGGCAAGGCTTCAGCACCCTGATCCACGACCTCGCACCACAAAACCGCGCCCTGCTCGCCGAACGCGAGCGCCTGCAAGCAGCACTGGACAACTGGCACCGCCAGCACCCCGGCCCGATCCGTGACATGGCCGCCTACCAGCACTTCCTGCAAGGCATCGGCTACCTTGTGGAGCCCCCGGCAAGCGTGCAGGTCAGCACCCGCAACGTCGACCGCGAGATCGCCGTGCAGGCCGGCCCGCAACTGGTGGTGCCACTGAGCAACGCCCGCTACGCCCTCAACGCCGCCAACGCCCGCTGGGGCTCGCTGTACGATGCCCTGTACGGCACCGATGCCATCGCCGAAACCGATGGCGCCGAACGTGGCCAGGGCTACAACCCGCGACGCGGCGCCAGGGTGATCGCCTATGGCCGGCAGTTCCTCGACACCGCTGCCCCGCTCGACGGTGCGTCGCACAACGACGCCAAGGCCTACGCGATCAGCCAGGACACGCTGCAGGTAACCCTGGCCGATGACCGCCAGGTGGGCCTCATGCACCCCGCGCAACTGCGTGGCTACCAAGGTGAGCCGAACACGCCAACAGCGATCCTGTTGCAGCATCACCAGCTGCATTTCGAAATCCAGGTCGACCCGGCCAACGCCATCGGCCAGCAGGACCCGGCCGGGGTCAAGGACATCCTGCTGGAGGCCGCGCTCACCACCATCATCGACTGCGAAGACTCGGTAGCCGCCGTGGATGCCGACGACAAGGTCAACGTCTACCGCAACTGGCTGGGCCTGATGAAGGGCGACCTCAGCGAGCAGGTCAGCAAGGGCGGCAAAACCTTCGCACGCACCCTGGCCGAAGACCGCCACTACCACGGCGCAGACGGCCAGCCACTGACCCTGCCGGGCCGCTCGCTGCTGTTCATCCGCAACGTCGGCCACCTGATGACCAACCCGGCCATCCACGACCGTGATGGCCGGGAAATCCCGGAAGGCATCCTCGATGCCGTGGTCACCAGCCTGATCGGCCTGCATGACCTCAAGCGCCGCGGCAATTCCCGCGAGGGCAGCCTGTACATCGTCAAGCCGAAGATGCACGGGCCGGCCGAGGTGGCCTTTGCCGACCAGCTGTTCGGCCGCGTCGAAGCCCTGTTGGGCCTTCCCGCAAATACGCTGAAGATGGGCATCATGGACGAGGAGCGGCGTACCAGCGTCAACCTCAAGGCCTGCATCGCCAGCGCCGCGTCACGGGTGGTGTTCATCAACACCGGCTTCCTCGACCGCACCGGTGACGAGATGCACACGGCCATGGAAGCCGGCGCCATGCTGCGCAAGGGCGACATGAAAGGCAGTGCCTGGATCCAGGCCTACGAGCGCAGCAACGTACTGGTGGGGCTGGCCTGTGGCCTGCGCGGCAAGGCGCAGATCGGCAAGGGCATGTGGGCCATGCCCGACCTGATGGCGGCCATGCTGGAACAGAAAGTCGCCCAGCCCAGGGCCGGCGCCAACACGGCCTGGGTGCCCTCGCCCACAGCCGCGACACTGCATGCGCTGCACTACCACCAGGTGGATGTGGCGGCCGTGCAGCAAACGCTGGAACAGGTTGACCTGAATGCCCAGCGCGCCGAGTTGCTGCATGACTTGCTCAGTGTCCCGGTCAGCCCCGAGCGGCGCTGGAGCGCAGCCGAAATCCAGGCCGAGCTGGACAACAACTGCCAGGGTATCCTCGGTTACGTGGTGCGCTGGGTCGAGCAAGGGGTCGGCTGTTCCAAGGTGCCGGATATCCATGATGTGGGCCTGATGGAAGACCGCGCGACCCTGCGGATTTCCGCGCAGCACATTGCCAACTGGCTGCACCACGGGGTGGTCGATGCCGAGCAGGTCGAGGCGACCTTGCAACGCATGGCCGGCGTGGTCGACCAGCAGAATGCCGGGGACCCGGCGTACCGGCCGATGGCCGCCGGTTTCGAGGCATCGCATGCCTTCCGCGCTGCGCGGGAGCTGGTGTTCAAGGGGCGGCAGCAGCCCAGTGGCTATACCGAACCGTTACTGCATGGCTGGCGCTTGCGTTTCAAGCAGGAGGTTGGGCGCTGATGCTGACAGGGCCGCTATGCGGCCCCACTGCATGAAAACAAGTGGTATTCCGGCACTTTCAGAAGTTTCCTATTCGGCGCTCGGAAGCGTCCTACTTGTTGCCTCTGCCCTCTGAAAACATGATCGGCACTGGATGACGCAAGGTCGCGATCCAGAGGAGGTTCCGCATGCACCTGTACGCCCGCCCCACTGCCGAATTGCGCAGCACCCTGCGCGAACTGCTGGCCCATGACATGAACAACCCGGACGAAGACCCCCACCTGTCGGGGGTGATGTTCTTCTGCGCCACCGATGAACGCTCCCGCCAACTGATCGAGCGTATCGAGTTGCTGGCCAGCGAGTTGTTCTTCGACCCGAACGGGCGGGCCATCACCGAGCATATGAAAGCGGCGGCGGTGGAAGGCGTTCGCATCAAGCGCAACCGCAAGGCGCCGGCGGACGAGACGGTGATACGTATCGCGCTGGCAGACAAGGGCTACATCACGGTGAGTACTGCCCGGATCTGAGTTTGCGTTGGCTTTCTGGGGGTGCTTTGCACCCCATCGCGACACAAGGCCGCTCCCACAGGACATCACAGACTTTGATTGCAGCGCTGTACCTGTGGGAGCGGCCTTGTGTCGCGATGGGCCGCATTGCGGCCCCATGCCCTTCCCCGACCAATCCGCTATCCTGAGCACTTCCCCGCTCCGGACCGCTCCATGGAACTGCACATTCGCCTGGAAGGCCGCAAAGGCCTGGCCGACCAGCTTTACCAGCAATTGCGTGCCGGCATCGACAGCGGCCACCTGGCCGCCGGCACCCAACTGCCGCCAAGCCGCCTGCTGGCAGAGCAGCTGGGCGTGTCGCGCAAGACCGTGGCCGAGGCCTATTCCCGGCTGACCTATGACAACCTGCTGAGCGGCGTGGTCGGCCGGGGCACCTTCGTCACCCCGCGCCAGCCGCTGCGCAGCAGCGAATCGCCCGCCATTCCCCTGGCTGGTGCCGCGTCGCTCGAGCGCTGGCAGCAGCGCGCCACCGTGCTGAGCCGACGCCAGCTGGAGGCTCCGTCGCGTTACGACTTCATCGGCGGGGCCTCGAGCAAGGCGCAGTTCCCCTTCGACCAGTGGCGCAGTTGCCTGAACCATGCCCTGCGCCGCAGCCAGCGCCACCCCGAGCGGCAGTTCCCGGCCCAGGGCCTGCCAGAGCTGCGCGAGGCCATTGCCCATCACGTTGCCTACGCCCGCGGCGTGCACTGCAGCGCTGCCGACCTGCTGGTGTGCAACGGTGCCCAGCAGGCTCTGGACCTGATCGCCCGGGTATTGGTGGAGCCGGGTTGCCAGGTAGCCATGGAAGACCCGGGCTACCCGCCAGCGCGGCAACTGTTCCTGGCCCTGGGCGCGCGCCTGCAATCGGTACCGGTGGACGATGAAGGCCTGTGCGTGGAACAGATCGCCGACGGCACCCGGCTGATCTACGTGACGCCCTCGCACCAGTTCCCGCTGGGCATGCCGATGAGCGAGCCACGCCGGCACGCCCTGCTGGCACGGGCCGCCGAGCTGGGTGCGTTGATCATCGAAGACGACTACGACTGCGAGTTCCGCTACCACGGCCCAGCCGCGGAGGCGTTGCAGCGCCTCGACCGCCATGGCCTGGTGGCCTATGTGGGGACCTTTTCCAAGACCTTGCTGCCCGAGTTGCGCCTGGGCTACGCCGTACTGCCGCCCGCCGTGTTGAAGGCCGCTTGCGTGGCCAAGCACCTCAGCGACTGGCACAGCCCGACCCTGTTGCAGTGGGCACTGGCGCGGTTTCTCGGCGAAGGCCACCTGAACAAGCACATCCGCCGTTGCCACGAGGTCTACAGCGCCCGTCGCGAACGCATCCTCGCGCGGCTGGGCGGCGACCTGTCACCGTGGTTCAGCGCCATCCCCGCCAGCGCCGGGTTCCACCTCAGCGCCCTGGCCAAACCTGGGGTCGATGTCGAGTTGCTGGCCAACCTCGCACGCAAGGTGGAGGTCGGCCTGTACTCGCTGGCGCCGTTCTTCAGCGAAGCGCCAGTGCGCCCGGGGCTGTTGCTGGGCTTCGGCGCCATCGAGCTGCTGGACATCGACCCGGCGCTGGACCGGGTGCGCGACACCCTGCAGCGCCTCAGTTGACCGGCGCGGCCTTGCCCGCCACTACCGGGCGGGCAATGGCCGCGGCATAACCGCGGGGGTTGAAGCAGGCGGTAACCAGCAGCATTGCCACCACGGTCACGGTCAGCAGCGTCCACGAGGCCTGGAAATCACCGCTCATGTCGCGCAACCAGCCGGTGACGTATGGCACGATGCCGGTGATGATGAAGCCGATGCCCTGCACGAACGCCGCCAGGCTGCCAGCCTCGGCAGGCGTCTTCAGGTGCTCCAGGGTCAGCGTCAGGCTCTGGCTGAAGCAGGCGCCCAGACCGAAACCGATCATCGCCACCCACAGCCCCGAGGCCAGCGTGGGTGCCAGGAGCAGGCCGAGGAAACCCACCAGCTGGATCGCCAAGGCCAGCCACAGGCCCGGGCGCCGGTCTGCCCAGCGCCGCAGCAACAACGGCAGGCCCAGTGCGCCGGCCACCTGGAAGATGGTCATCAGGCCCACCAGGTCGGCACCGCCCTGGGCACTGCCGCCATGCTCGATGTGATAGGCCGGCAACCAGGCCACCATGCTGGTGTAGCCGCCGTTGATCAAGCCGAAGTACAGCGCCAGCAACCAGGCCCGGCGCGTGCCGAACCAGTGACCGCCGGTGGCACCGGCCAGCTTCGGCGCCTGCTGGCGTGGCCGCAGCACGGCCCAGGCCAGCACCGCCAGCACAGCCGGGATCGCCCACACGCCCAGGCCCACCTGCCAGTGGCCGAAGTAGCCACTGATGTGCGGCCCGAGCACGGCGGCCAGGCCGCCGCCGCTCATCAGCGCTGCCGAATACAGGCCCATCGCCCCCGCCAGGCGGCCGGGGAACCAGCGGTTGACCAGCCCCGGCATCATGCCCTGCACTACCGCCACCCCCAGGCCGGCCACCACCGCACTGGCAATCAGCGCCCAGGCGCTGCCCAGTTGCAGGCGCCACAGGCAGGCCAGGGCGATGGCAGACAGGCCAGCGAGCATGCCGCCATGTTCGCTGATCCAGCGCCGCAACCAGGGTTGCAGCAAGGGCACCAGGCCCATGCACAGCACCGGCAACGCCGTCAGCAAGGCCGCCTGCTGGTAACCCAGGCCAGTGCTGGCGCGCATGGGTTCGAGCAACGGGCCGATGCTGGTCAGGATCGGCCGCAGGTTCAGTGCCAGCAGCATGACCAGCAACAGGTTCAATGCCGCTCTCATTGTGCGTTGGCCTGTTTCCATTCAAGGTACAGACCGGCTTCGCCGCTGGGCTTCAGCGCGCGCAGCGGCAGGCTCTGCTGCTGGGGCGGGCGAGCCATCTGCGCATATACCGCCGCGGTGGACAAGCCATAGGGTTCGCCCTCGGCGTTGTCGTAGGCAAACCAGGCCCGCTCGATGCCGCACAGGTGCATGGCCGCCAGGCACATCGGGCACGGGTGGCCGCTGGCGTAGATTTCGGCGCCATCCAGGCGCGCCTGGCCCAGGGCGTGGCTGGCCTTGCGGATGGCCTGCATCTCGGCGTGGGCGGTCGGGTCCTGGGTGCTGTGGATCTCGTTGACCGCACGTGCCAGCACCTGCCCCTGGTACACCAGCACGGCGCCGAAGGGCCGGCCACCGGGCTTGATGTTGGCGCGGGCGAGGTCGAGCGCTTCGCGCATGTAGCGTTCTTCGGACATGAATCGGTTCTCCTGTTGCAAGACCTGGTCATTATCCGGGCTTGGGCGGCCTGGCAGAAATGAAGAGATTGGATGCCTGTCAGTGGCCTCCCGAATGGCCGATTGGCCTCCCGCGGATGCGCGCGATTGGCTATCGGGGAGGCCAACGTGCGGCGCTACAGTAGCGCCATCCCCACCCCACACCCTTTGGAGACAGCCATGCACAACCGTATCGAATGGGCCAAGCACGCCCCCGAGGCCTACAAAGCCATGGTCGGCCTGGAGCAGGCCCTGGCCAAGAGCGGCCTGGAGAATTCCCTGCTGGAACTGGTGCGCCTGCGGGCCTCGCAGATCAACGGCTGCGCCTACTGCGTCAACCTGCACGCCAACGATGCGCGCAAGGCCGGTGAGACCGAGGCACGCCTGCAGACCTTGTGCGTCTGGCAGGAAACCGCCTACTTCACCCCGCGCGAGCGTGCTGCGCTGGCCTGGGTGGAGAGCCTGACCCGGCTGCCCGAGCACGGCGCGCCGCAGGGCGAATATGAAGCCTTGCAGGAACACTTCGAGCCGGCCGAGGTGGCCAACCTGACCCTGGCAATTGCCACCATCAATGCCTGGAACCGCTTCGGGGTCGGGTTTGCCATGGTGCCGGCCTGATCATTGATCGGTAGCCTGTACCGGCCTCTTCGCGGGTGAACCCGCTCCCACAGGTACAGCACATTTTTCAGATTCTGTGAGTCCCCTGTGGGAGCGGGTTTACCCGCGAAGAGGCCGGCACAGGCAACATCTCAACGCCCGGCCAAACGCGCCCGGTAGCTGCCGGGGCTCTGCCCGGTCCATTTCTTGAACGCCCGGTGAAACGCACTGGGCTCCTGGAACCCGGTCTGCTCGGCAATCTCGGCAATGCTCAGCTCCCCTTCGCGCAACCGTTCGAAGGCCATTGCCCGGCGCACTTCATCCTTGATCTGCTGGTACGAACGCCCTTCCCGCTCCAGCTGCCGACGGAAAGTACTGGCACTGACCCCCTGCTGCTGCGCCAGCGCAGCCAGCGTCGGCCACTGCCCATAGCGCCGCGCCCGCAGGTGCCGGTACACCTCGGCCACCAGCCCGTTCTGGTTGCGAAAGCGAATCACCAGCCCCTGCGGCGCGCTGCGCAGGAAGGTTTTCAGGGCCGCCACGTCCTGCACCACCGGCAGGCGCAGGTAGGCGCTGTCGAACTCCACCTCGGTGCGTCCGCTGCCCAGGCGCAGGTCCGGCCCCCACAGCAGCAGGTCGTCCTCCTGGGCCGGGCGCGACACCGCCAGCTCGGTGCGGTCGATGGCGATCCGCCGCCCGGCCAGCCAGCACAGCATGCCGATCATCAGCACCAGGTAGGTTTCCTCGGCATACACCCGGGTCAGCGGGTCGGCGATGCTCGACTGCACGCTGATCAGCGCCCGCCCGCCACGCAGCGTCAGGCTGCCGCGCAAATCGCGCAGGAACAGGCCAAAACCGCCCATGCACTGGCGCAAGGCCTTTTCCAGGTTCGGCTCCAGGATCAGGCCCCGGCAGATCAGGGCGAAACTGCCCGGCGGCATGCCGTGGCTGTCGAGGCGGAAGAACTCGTCGTCCAGGCGCTGGATCAGCGCCAGCCACAGCTGGGCGAAGGCCTTGGCCGGTACCCGGGCCTGGGGCTGCTCGAGCAGTTGCGGGTCGATGCCCACCGCACGCAGCTGCGCATCGCGTTCGGCGGGGCAGTCGCGCAGGGCGTGGAGCATGGCATTGAGGAAGTACACGGCGACCGAATCGCTATCGCGCATGGCGGTTTTCGCTGTCTATGCTGAGTGGCAAAAAGTGCCAGGTTGTCTGAACAGTTCCGGCATAGGCTGCAACAGAGCCTTTGCCTAGACTCGGTCCCACTCCGGGATCGCCGGCCATTCTCGCAGAGCCTGGCCCGGTCCCGCCATGCCTTCGCAATCGGAGCCCCTATGAGCAGCGCAGAAATCTACGTCGTCAGTGCCGTCCGTTCAGCCATTGGTGGCTTTGGCGGTTCCCTCAAGGACCTGCCGCTGGCCGACCTGGCCAGCGCCATCACCCGCGCCGCCATCGAGCGCTCAGGCGTGGCCGCCGAGCAAGTCGGCCACCTGGTGATGGGCACGGTGATCCCCACCGAACCGCGTGACGCCTACCTGGCCCGCGTAGCGGCAATGAACGCCGGCATCCCCAAGGAAACCCCGGCATTCAACGTCAACCGCCTGTGCGGCTCGGGCCTGCAGGCCATCGTCTCGGCAGCCCAATGCCTGCTGCTCGGCGACACCGACGTGGCCGTGGCAGCCGGCGCCGAATCCATGAGCCGTGGCCCGTACCTGCTGCCGCAGGCACGCTGGGGCGCTCGCATGGGTGACCTGCAAGGCATCGACTACACCGTCGGCGTGCTGCAGGACCCGTTCGAACACTTCCATATGGGCATCACTGCCGAGAACGTTGCGGCCAAGCACGGCATTACCCGCGAAATGCAGGACGAACTGGCCCTGACCAGCCAGCGCCGCGCCGCCCGCGCCATTGCCGAAGGCCGCTTCGCCAGCCAGATCGTCCCGCTGGAACTGAAAACCCGCAAGGGCAGCGTGCAGTTCAGCACCGACGAGCATGTGCGTGGCGAAGTAACCGCCGAGCAACTGGCGGGGATGAAGACCGTGTTCAAGAAAGACGGCACCGTTACCGCCGGCAACGCCAGTGGCATCAACGACGGCGCTGGCGGCCTGGTACTGGCCAGTGGTGATGCGGTGCGCCGCCTGGGCCTGAAGCCGCTGGCACGCCTGGTGGGCTACGCCCATGCCGGCGTCGAGCCTGAACTGATGGGCCTGGGCCCGATCCCGGCCACCCGCAAGGTGCTGGAGAAGACCGGCCTGAAGGTGCAGGACCTGGATGTGATCGAGTCCAACGAAGCCTTCGCCGCCCAGGCCTGCGCCGTGGCTCGCGAACTGGGCTTCGACCCGGAAAAGGTCAACCCCAACGGCTCGGGCATTTCCCTGGGTCACCCGGTGGGCGCCACCGGCGCGATCATCGCCACCAAGGCCATCCATGAGCTGCAGCGCATCCAGGGCCGCTACGCCCTGGCCACCATGTGCATCGGCGGTGGCCAAGGCATCGCCGTGGTCTTCGAGCGCGTCTGAGGGAGCCTGACACATGAGCATTGAACAGATTGCCGTGATCGGCGCTGGCACCATGGGCAACGGCATTGCCCAGGTGTGTGCCGTGGCCGGCTACCAGGTACTGCTGGTGGATGTTTCCGACGCTGCGCTGGAGCGCGGCGTGGCCACCTTGAGCAAGAACCTCGAGCGCCAGGTCGGCAAAGGCACCCTCGACGCCGACCAGGCGGCAGCCGCACGCACGCGCATTCGCACCAGCACCGACTACGCCCAGTTGAGTGGCGCGCAGCTGGTGATCGAGGCCGCCACCGAGAACCTGCAGCTCAAGCAGCGCATCCTGCAGCAGGTGGCGGCCAACGTCGCCGCCGACTGCCTGATCGCCACCAACACCTCGTCGCTGTCGGTCACCCAGCTGGCGGCCAGCATCGAGCACCCCGAGCGTTTCATTGGCGTGCACTTCTTCAACCCGGTGCCGATGATGGCGCTGGTCGAGATCATTCGCGGCCTGCAGACCAGCGACAGCACCTACGCCCAGGCGCTGGTGGTGACCGAAAAGGTCGGCAAGACCCCGATCACCGCCGGCAACCGCCCGGGCTTCGTGGTCAACCGCATCCTGGTGCCGATGATCAACGAAGCGATCTTCGTGCGCCAGGAAGGCCTGGCCAGTGCCGAGGACATCGACACCGGCATGCGCCTGGGCTGCAACCAGCCGATCGGCCCGCTGGCCCTGGCCGACCTGATCGGCCTGGACACCCTGCTGGCGATCATGGAGGCCTTCCATGAAGGCTTCAACGACAGCAAGTACCGCCCTGCCCCGTTGCTCAAGGAAATGGTCGCGGCCGGTTGGCTGGGGCGCAAGAGCGGCCGCGGTTTCTTCACCTACTGAGGAGCGAACGCCATGCCCCCGGTCAATGCCGCGATGCGCTGTGCCAACTTTGAAGAGCGACGTGACCGGGCCATGGCGCTGTTTGCCGAAAAGGGCTTTGGCCAGGTCAGCATGCGCGAGCTGGCGGCCCATGTGGGGCTTACCGCAGGCTCGCTTTACCACCACTTTCCCAGCAAGCAGGACTTGTTGTACGACCTGATCGAGGAGTTGTACGAAGAGTTGCAGGCCACCCTGGACCAGGGGCGCAGGGCCATGGCGCGCGGGGCGTCGGCGTTGAGCTGCCTGATTGCCGCGCACTGGCAGCTGCATGCCGAGCGGCCCATGCAGTTTCGCCTGGCGGAGCGCGACTTCTGTTGCCTGAGCGAGGACCAGCAGGCGCGCCTGGCCTTGCTGCGCAAGCGCTATGAGGCGGGGTTGCTGAGGTTGATCGCACCGCAGGCGAAGTTGCAGGGGCAAGCCCTGGTGGCCACGGCGCATGTGGTGGCGACGCTGCTGAACCAGTTGCCGGGGTTGTTGAAGGCCTTGCCCGAAGAACAGGGGCTGGGGTTGATGGAAAGCATGCTGGTGGGTGGGCTGGAGCGGACACTGCGCTAGCCTGTTCCGGCCCTTTCGCGGGTAAACCCGCTCCCACAGGAACTGTGCAAACCTTGAGACTTGCACAGCTCCTGTGGGAGCGGGTTTACCCGCGAAAGGGCCAGTGCAGGCTAGCGCAGGAGCGACTGGATCTGCTCGTGCAAGGTATCCAGGTCGAACGGCTTGGCCAGGATCGGTGCCTTGCGGGTGATCGGGCTGCCGGATTCGAGAATCTCTGCCGGGTAGCCGCTGATGAAGATCACCTTCAGGTCCGGCCGCAATTTCACCGCCGGCTCGGCAATGTCCACCCCGGAAATCCCGCCCGGCAAGCGGAAGTCCGTCACCATCAGGTCGAGGTGCGGCTTGCTCGCCAGGATCGCGAACGCCTGCTCGCCATCCTCGGCCACCAGCACGTGGTAGCCCTCGCCTGCCAGGTAATCACGCAGGATCATGCGAATCGCCGGTTCGTCCTCGACCACCAGTACTACATCTTGTGCATCTTCACTCATGTCAACGCCTTGAAATACTTACAGCTGGCCATCAGACCCCAGGCTCAGGCAGAGGTTGCCCGTGCCTGGTCGTTTTGTTGTTCGTAAGTTGCCAGTGGCAACTGCAAGGTAAAGGTGGCGCCTTTGCCTTCTTCACTCTCCACCAGTATGCGCCCGCCGTGTGCCTGGACGATCTGCTCCGATATGTACAGCCCCAGGCCCAACCCACCACTGGCCTGCTGGGTGGCGACCCGCTCGAACTGCTGGAAGATGCGCTGCTGGTTGGCAACGCAGATGCCGATGCCATGGTCCTGCACCTGCACGCAGGCCAGGCCGTCCTGCTCGAACACCCGCACCTGCACCGGTTTGCGCTCACCATAACGCAAGGCATTGGACAGCAGGTTGGCCAGCACCTGCTCGATGCGAAACTCGTCCCACTCACCCTGCAGTGGCTCGCAGCGTTGCAACTCGAAATGGGTATCCAGTGCGCTGGCCTGGGCAGCAAAGTTCTCCACCAGGCCGCGCACCAGCTGGCCCAGGTCGAACGCCTTGGGCCGCAGCGACAGTTTGCCGGTGCGGATGCGCGATACATCGAGCATGTCTTCGACCAGGCGGATCAGGCTGTTGATCTGCCGCTCGTCGCGCTCGACCATGGCCTGCAGCTTGTCGCCGCTGAAGGCGGCAAGGTTGCCGCGTGCCAGGTGCAGCTTGCGCAGCTGGGTTTCCAGGATCAGGCCATTGAGCGGGGTGCGCACCTCGTGGGACACGATCGACATGAAGTCATCGCGCATGCGCACGGCATGCTCCAGTTCACCCCGCGCCGTTTGCAGCTGGGCCAGCAGCAGCTCCTGCTCCTGGCGGCTGCGTTCCAGGGCCTGCAACTGGCGGTCGAGCACCTTGCGCTGGCGGTACAGGTCGACGAAAACCGATACCTTGCTCTTCACCGCCAGGGTGTCGAGCGGCTTGTGCAGAAAGTCCACCGCGCCGCTTTCATAGCCCTTGAACGCGTAGTTCATCTCGCGCCCGGCGGCAGTGACGAACACGATGGGGATGTTGCGGGTCTTTTCCGTGCCGCGCATCAGCTCGGCCAGCTCGAAACCGTTCATGCCCGGCATCTGCACGTCGAGGATGGCCAGGGCGAACTCGTGCTCGAGCAACAGCGACAACGCTGCCTCGGCCGACTGGGCCTGGTGCACCTCGCGGTCTTGGCCCTGGATCAGGGCGTCGAGGGCCAGCAGGTTTTCTGGCAGGTCGTCGACGATCAGCAGTTTGGCGATGGTGTGGCTTAGCATGCGCTGGGTTCCAGGGCGGCGAGCAATTGCTCGATGCCACTCAGAGAAAGAATATGGTCGGGCTGGTGCAGGGCCAGTGCGGCCTCCGGCATCAGCGCCACCTGTGCGTCACAAGGGTCCTGGACCACGGTCCGGCCCCCGTTGTGCTTGATATAGGCCAGGCCTTCGGCGCCATCTTCATTGGCCCCGGTGAGCAGCATGCCCAGCAGGCCGGCACCATAGGCATCGGCCGCCGACATGAACAGGTAGTCGATCGCCGGCCGGGAAAAATGCACCGGCGGCTCCTGGCTCAGCGACAGGGTCAGGTCACGCTCCACCGACAGGTGGTAACCCGGCCCGGCCACGTAGATCTGCCCGGCGCGCAGCGGCTGCTTGTCGCGGGCCTCGCACACTGGCCGCCGCAGGCGGCGCTGCAGCACCTCGGCCAGCTGGCTGTGGCGGTCATCGGGCAGGTGCAGCACGCAAATTACCGGGATGGCGAAGCCGGCCGGCAACGCGCCCAGCACGCTGAACAGCGCCGTCACGCCGCCCGCCGAGGCGCCGACCACCATCGCGCGTACGCCTTTCATGACTTGCGGTAGATCCGTTCGGGCTTGACCAGCGGCTCGAAGCGCTCGCTGTAGGCGGAAAAATCCACCGATTCCTTGCTGCCCAGCACCAGGAAGCCGCGGTGGCACAGGGACTCGTGGAACAGGCCCAGGGCGCGGTCCTGCAGTTCCTTGTTGAAGTAGATGAGCACGTTGCGGCACGACACCAGCTGGGTTTCGGAAAACACGCTGTCGGTGGCCAGGCTGTGGTCGGCGAAAGTAACGTTGTCGCGCAGGGTGCTGTCCATGATGGCGTTACCGTAGGCTGCCGTGTAGTACTCGGCAAAGTCCCGCCGGCCGCCGGCGATGCGATAGTTTTCGGCGTACTCGCGCATGCTCTGCATCGAGTAGATGCCCTGCTTGGCCTTGTCCAGCGAATGCGGGTTGATGTCGGTGGCGTAGATGATGGTGCGCTCCAGCAGGCCCTCCTCGCGCAGCAGGATGGCCATCGAATACACCTCCTCGCCCGTGCTGCAGCCGGCGATCCACACCTTGATCGACGGCCAGGTACGCAGCAGCGGCACCACTTCGTTGCGCAGCGCCAGGTAGTGCCCCGGGTCGCGGAACATTTCGCTGACCGGGATCGTCAGGTACTGCAGCAACTGCATGAACATGCCAGGGTCGTGCAGCACGCGCTCCTGCAGCGCCGACACCGTCAGGCAGTCGAACTGGCGCAGCGCATGCAGGATCCGGCGCTTGATCGACGCGCCGGAATAGTTGCGGAAATCGTAGCTGTACTTGAGGTAGATGGCCTCGATCAGCAAGCGGATTTCGATATCGGTGTTACGTTCGCTAGTCAAATTCGCTCCAGTTGCGGCAGCCACACGCGGATCAGCGAGAACAAGCGGTCCAGGTCGATCGGTTTGGCCAGGTAATCGTTGGCGCCGGCCTGCAGGCAACGCTGCTGGTCATCCTTCATCGCCTTGGCGGTCACGGCAATGATCGGCAGCTTGCGCCAGCGCGACTGCTGGCGGATCAGCCGGGTGGCCTCGAAGCCGTCCATCTCCGGCATCATCACGTCCATCAGCACCAGGTCGATGTCGTCATGCTGCTCCAGGCGCTCGATGGCTTCGCGGCCGTTGCGGCCGATTTCGACGATCGCGCCCTTGTGCTCCAGCGCGCTGGTCAGGGCGAAGATGTTGCGCACATCGTCGTCCACCAGCAGCACCTTGCGGCCTTCGAATACCTTGTCGCGGCTGCGCGCGGTCTTGAGCATGCGCTGGCGTTCGTTGGACAGCTGCGACTCGACCTTGTGCAGGAACAGCGTCACTTCGTCGAGCAGGCGCTCCGGCGAACGGGCGCCCTTGATGATGATCGAGCGCGAATACTTGAGCAGGTCGGCTTCTTCTTCGCGGGTCAGGTTGCGCCCGGTATACACGATCACCGGCGGGAAGGCACGGATGTCCTCGGCGGTCATGCGCTTGAGCAGCTCGTTGCCGAGCATGTCGGGCAGCTTGAGGTCGATGATCATGCAGTCGTAGATGTTCTCGCGCAGCAACGCCAGGGCATCCTGGGCCATGGCCACGGCGGTGATCTCGACATCGTCGTCGCCGATCAGGCGGGCAATGCTTTCGCGCTGCAGGTCGTCGTCTTCCACCAGCAGGATGTGCTTGAGCTTCTGGGTCAGCTTGGCCTCCAGGCGGGCAAACACTTCCTTGAGTTGTTCGCGGCTGGTGGGCTTGACCGCGTAGCCGACGGCGCCCATGTGCATGGCAGCCTCGACCCGGTCCTCCACGGAAATGATATGCACCGGAATGTGCCGGGTGCTCGCCTGCTCCTTCAGGCGTTGCAGCACGGTCAGGCCGGAATGGTCGGGCAAACGCATGTCCAGCAGGATAGCATCGGGGATGTACTGGGCGGCCAGCTCGAAGCCCTCGTCGGCACCCTGCGCCACCAGGCAGCTGTAACCCAGCTCGTGGGCCAGGTCGAAGAGGATGCGGGCGAAGTTCGGTTCGTCCTCGATCACCAGGATGCAGCGGTTGCCGAACGGCGCGCGCTCGCGGTCGTCGGCGAATGCCGGTGCCTGGCGTTTCGGCGCCGCCACCGCCGGTGCCTGCGGCGCGGGTGGCAGGCTGTCGACCGCCGGGCGCAGGCTGAGCGGCTCGATATCCTGCGCCACGCGCTCATAGCGCTCCGGCAGGATCAGGCTGAACACGCTGCCCTGGCCGGGGCTGCTGTCGACGTTGATCTGCCCACCCAGCAGGTGCGCCAGGTCGCGGGAAATGGACAGGCCCAGGCCGGTGCCACCATAACGGCGGTTGCTGGTGCCATCGACCTGGTGGAAGGCGCCGAAGATCGCCTGCTGCTGGTCGGCGGCGATGCCGATGCCGGTATCGCGCACGGCAAAGACGATGCCGGTGCCAGGCTGGTAACCGATGTTCAGGCTGACCTGGCCGCGCTCGGTGAACTTGATGGCGTTGGACAGCAGGTTCTTGAGGATCTGCTCCAGGCGCTGGCGGTCGGTGAACAGCGTGGCCGGCACCTGCGCCTCGGTGGTCACCTCGAAGGCCAGGCCCTTGTGCCCGGCCAGCGGCTCGAACATGCCACGCAGGCCTTCGACCAGGCGTTCCACCTGGGTGCTTTCGGGGCGCACTTCGAGCTTGCCGGCTTCCACCTTGGCGATGTCGAGAATGTCGTTGATCAGGTTGAGCAGGTCGTTGCCGGCCGAGTAGATGGATTCGGCGAACTTGACCTGCTCGTCGCTGAGGTTGCCCTCGCCGTTCTCCGCCAGCAGCTTGGCCAGGATCAGCGAACTGTTCAGCGGCGTGCGCAGCTCGTGGGACATGTTGGCGAGGAACTCGGACTTGTACTTGCTCGAACGCTGCAGCTCCTCGGCGCGCGCCTGCAGCTCGTCCTGGGCCTGGAGCAGTTCGTCGTTCTTGCGGTCCAGGGCCTCGGTGCGCTCGGACAATTGCTCGTTGGTCTGCTCCAGTTCCGCCTGCTGGGTTTCCAGATGGGCCTGGGACTCCTTGAGCACGCGGGACTGCTCTTCGAGCTCTTCGTTGGCGGTTTTCAGCTCTTCCTGCTGCACTTGCAGCTCTTCGTTCAGTTGCTGGGTCTCGGCCAGCACTTCCTGCAGGCGCTGCCGGTAGCGGGCGCTTTCGATGGAGATACCGAGGTTGCCACGGACCCGCTGCAGCATCTCTTCGTCACGCTCCTGCAGCGGCCGCAGGAAGCCCAGCTCCAGCACACCGTTGATCTGCCCGTCATCACTGCAGGGCATCAGCATGGCACTGCGCGGCAGGCCCCGCCCCAGGCCGGAGCTGAGGTGGAAATAGTCGTCGGGCAAGTCGTCCAGGCGCAGCAGCCGCGCTTCGCGCACGGCCTGGGCCAGCAGGCCTTCGTGATCGCCCAGCACCTGCTCGCGGGCCTGCTCCTCGGCATCCAGGCCATAGCTGGCCACACGCACCAGGCGGCCATGCTCGTCACGCACGTACAGCGCGCCGACCACGCTGCCCAGGTAACCGCCGAAGAAACGCAGGATGTTGTCACCGAGCATGGGCAGGGTCAGCTGGCCGAGCACCTGTTCGGCCAGTTGCGTCTGCCCGTTGCGCAGCCAGGCCTGGTGTTCCAGGCGCTCGGCCGCGCGCTGCTGGGCCTTGAAGTTTTCGTCATAGGTACCCGACAGCGCCAATAGGTCGCGCCGCCCGAGGTAGGCCAGCAAGGCACTGAGGCCGATGATGAACAGCACGAAGGACGACATGACCGTGACGGTCACACTGTTGACCCGCTCGTTGCGCGCCATGCGCAACTGTTGTTCGCTGGCGATCAGGTTGTCGAACTCCTTGCGGATCTCGTCGGTCAGGCGCTTGCCGCGGCCGTTTCCGATCAAGGCGCGGTAATCACCCTGGCTGCGGCGCAAGTTGATCATCTCGCTGCCGAAGGTGTTCCACGCCTGCTGCAGGGCGATCAGCCGGTCGATGCGTTCGACCTGTTGCGGGTTGTCCTCGACCATGCCGCGCAGGCTCTGCAGGCTGCCGAAGATGCGCGGCTTGGCCACCTCGTAGGGGTCGAGGAAACGCTCGTCGCCGGTGATCAGGAAGCCACGCATGCCGGTTTCCATGTCGATCGACAGTTTGACCGTTTCGTTGGCATTGCCGATCACCCGGTCGGTGTGCTCGACCCACTGCAAGGCCGAAAGCAGGTAGTTGATCACCGCGACGAAGGCAACGGCCCCCAGCAGGCCAACCCCCAGGGGTAGGCCGACGTTGCGGCTCAACAGCTTGCGGAAGCTCCGCTGGTCCATCGAGGCTGCTTGAATCATGTGAAAACGCCCGAGCAAGTAAAGTCCATTGAAAGTGTGGCAAATCGATCGTTGTAGTTGTCTGCCACTGCTCTGTCCCGTAAAGCGAGTCTAACCAGCTTTGGCGGGTCTGGCAGGGCATTTAGCCAGTATTTGAAGGTGATGTGCGCCAATCGTTCCATCTGATTGCACGGACCGGTATCCTCGGGGAACTTCTGCTGCCATCCGGAGCACAGATTAAAGACATTCATTCTGCACAGGATCGCAACCATGCACCTTCTGGTAGTCGAAGACGACGACATCGTACGCATGCTGATGGTCGAAGTGCTCGACGAGTTGGGCTACACCGTCATCGAAGCGGAGCATGCCAACGCGGCGCTGCGCATTCTCGAGGACCCGAACCAGGCACTGGCGCTGATGATGACCGATGTGGGGCTGCCGGACATGCGTGGCGAAGAGTTGGCGGCCAAGGCGCGCGAACTGCGCCCGCTGTTGCCGGTGCTGTTCGCCAGTGGCTATGCCGAAAGCGTCGATGTACCGGAGGGCATGCACCTCATCGGCAAGCCGTTCAGCATCGACCAGTTGCGGGAGAAGGTGCAGGCCATTCTGGGTACACCGTGAGCAAGGTGTCGTCTGCTTCGCGGGTGAACCCGCTCCCACAGGGAACGCGCGGCCCCCAAGCTGGGGCTGTGCCTGTGGGAGCGGGTTCACCCGCGAAGGGGCCGGAACAGGCAGTACACCTCACAGCTCCCTGCGCAACAGGTAGCTATCCATGATCCACCCCTTGCGCGCCCGCTCCCGCTCACGCACTTCCAGGATCTGCGCCTTCACCGTCTGCAACGGCCCGGCAATCAGCACCTCATCCGCGGTCCCCAGGTACGCGCCCCAGTAGATCATCAACGCCGGGTCATCGAGCCGGGCAAACGCGCACTGCCCGTCGAGCATCACCAGCACATTGTCGATCTGCCCCTGCCCGGCCAGGCGCCGCCCTGGCAATACGGTCAATGGCTCACCGATGCGGTTGAGCGGCACCTGATGGCGCGCCGCCAACGCCTGCACGCTGCTGATACCCGGAATGACCTGCAGACGCAGCGCCACACCACGCTCGCGGACCAGGCCAAGGATGCGCAGAGTGCTGTCGTACAGCGTCGGCTCGCCCCACAGCAGAAAGGCGCCGGTTTCCCCAATGCCTATCTCCTGTTCGATCAGTTGGGCGTACAGCGCCGCACGCTGCCGGTGCCAGTCCTGCACCGCGCCCAGGTAGTCATCGGCCTGGCCATCGCGTGCAGGGTCGGCGACCTGCACCAGGCGGTAGCCGCCCTCGGGCCGGTAGCGTTGCAGGATGGCCTTGCGCAGGTGCACCAGTTCGTTCTTGTCGCCGCCCTTGTCGAGCACGAAGAACACGCTGGCCTGGCGCAGCGCATCGACCGCCTCGTAGGTGACCTGGCGCGGGTCACCCGGGCCGATGCCGATCAACAACAGGTCTTTCATTGCCCTGCCCTTTGCGGGAACCAGCAGCCATTGTCAGGTGGCTGCTGGTATTTGGCAAAGCGCCCCGTCAGAAGATGGAGAAGTTGTAGCTGACAATGACCCGTGTCTCGTCCATGTCACGCGCCCACTTTTCATAGTTGCTGCGGTAAGTGGAATTACGCAGGCGCACACTGACGTCCTTGAACGTGCCACTTTGCACCTGGTACTTGAACTCGGTGTCGCGTTCCCATTCTTTGCCTTCGGCCGTGCTGCCCGGCACCTTGATATTGTCACCGTTGATGTAACGGGTGAAGAAGGTCAGGCCGGGCACGCCCAGGGCCTTGAAGTCATAGTCATAACGCACCTGCCAGGAGCGTTCCTGGGCGGCGGCGAAGTCGTTGACCTGGGCATAGTTGACCAGGTACGGGTTGGTGCCATCCAGGTATGGCATGGCACTGTCGCCGTACATGCGTTGCCAGCCGGCACTGAGCTTGTGGCCACCCAGGCTGTAGCCGAGCATGCCGCTGAACGCGCGATGGTCGATTTCGCCGGCGCGGGCATTGCCGATGTCGTCACTCTTGATCAAGCGCAGGTCTGCCGACAGGCTGCCCACCGCCAATGGCTGGCTGGCCACCAGGCCGAGGAAGTGCTGGCGGTAGATGTTCTCCAGCTTGGCCACCTGGTACTGGGCGCTGAAGCGCTCGTTGAAACGGTAATCGACACCGGCCAGGTCAAAGTGGTCAGCCTCGATATCGCAGGCGTAGCGCTTGTTCTTGCAATGCACGCGAATGTCCTGGCGGTCGGTGGAATCCCGTGCGGTGTACTTGTCCAGGCGGGCCAGGGTGAACTTCAGGTCGCGCACTTCTTCGGAGGTGAGCATGGCGCCATGGAACATGGTCGGCAGCAGGCGGCCATCGTTGTACTTGAGCAGCGGCACATCCGGCATCATCGAACCGTACTTGAGCACGGTATTGGAAACCTTGACCTTGGCCGCCAGGCCCATCTTCGCGTACTGGTCCGCCGAGTGCCGTGGGTCATGGCCGGAAGACGGCAACAGGCCGCTGTTGCTGTCTGCCGGGCTGGAGTCAAGTTTGAAGCCGAACATGCCCAGCGCATCCACGCCAAAACCTACCGGCCCCTGGGTATAACCCGACTGCACATTGAGGATGAAACCTTGTGCCCATTCTTCGCGTTTGGACGCTCCCTGGCTGGAGCTGCTGTGGCCGTCACGGAAATCCCGGTTGAAATAGACATTGCGTGCTTCGACCTTAGCACTGCTGTCTTCAAGAAAACCGGCGGCCTGGGCATTGACGCCGGCACACAACAGGAACAAGCCGGCAACACGACGCCCGGGGGCGATGGGGAAAGGGGCAAACATGGGAGAAAACATCCAGAATCAAGGCGAGTAAACAACCTGTGGCACGTGCTGGCCACGGTACTGCGAGGGGGCCGAACAATAGCCGGCCATCATCTGAAATTATCGCGCGAAGGCTCTGGCACGGGCCATTGGACCATGGTCTAAGCGCACCGCAAGGCAACCGCGAAAAAACCGGACAATACCGCGCGCAAAACTAGGAAAGTTCCCGGCTTACTTACAAAAAGTTTGCAGTTTACCCAGTACCCATGAATGACTACACTCGATATCAGCGAACAGCGGAACCCACCCGCGTGGCCGGCGTTTTTATTCTTCTTCAATGTTCGTCACGCCCTGCCACGACCGACGTACAGGAGTGATTACAGTGTCCAGACTTGCAGAGTTTCGTGCTGCCGAAAAAGCGCTCCAGGAACAGATGGCGCAACTGGAAGCGTTGAAAAAGGATGCCGGCCTCAAACGCGAAATCGAATTCGAGCAGAAACTAGTCGGCCTGATGAAAAGCTACGACAAGAGCCTGCGCGATATCATCGCCATCCTCGACCCGAAGGCAGTGGCCCGGGTTTCCAGTGCAGCACCCAAGCAACAGCGCCGCGCGCGCGTGGTGAAGGTTTACACCAACCCGCACACCGGCGAGCGGATCGAGACCAAAGGCGGCAACCACCGCGGGCTCAAGGCCTGGAAAGAACAATACGGAGCCGCCACGGTAGAAAGCTGGGTACGCTGATGAAACGTCCACACGTGCTTCACACTTTTTTCACAAGGGCTGGCTCAGTATCGAGACAGCTAAAGGACTAGCGACCCCATCACGCGCCCGCACATGCGGGCCTCTAATTCCAGCGCCCTGCCTCGTGCAGGGCGCTTTCATTTGCGCAATCGGCACACTGCCGTATCATGGCCGGCCTGTCTGTTTTGCCGGCGCCCTGCGCCCGGCCCCGTCTCAGGAGTTCCCATGAGCCTGCATGATCTGCAAACCCTGCCTGGCGTCACCGCCCAACCGGACGCCGCCACCGCCCAGTTCGTCTTCAACCACACCATGCTGCGGGTCAAGGACATCGAGAAGTCCCTGGACTTCTATACCCGCGTGCTGGGCTTCCGCCTGGTGGACAAGCGCGACTTCCCCGAAGCTGCCTTCAGCCTGTACTTCCTGGCCCTGGTCGACCCGGCGCAGATCCCGGCCGATGACAGCGAACGCCACCAGTGGATGAAGTCGATCCCGGGCGTGCTGGAGCTGACCCACAACCACGGCACCGAAAACGATGCCGAGTTTGCCTACCACAACGGCAACACCGACCCACGCGGCTTTGGCCACATCTGCATCTCGGTACCGGACGTACGCGCCGCCTGCGCACGCTTCGAGGCACTGGACGTACCGTTCCAGAAGCGCCTGCAGGACGGGCGCATGAACCACCTGGCCTTCGTCAAGGACCCGGACGGTTACTGGGTCGAAGTAATCCAGCCGACCGAACTCAAAGGCTGAGCGCTCATCGCGGCTCGCTCGTCGGGCCGGGAACTCCCGGCCCCTTGCTGTGGTATATGAAGGTAACTGCTTCACATGCCACAGCGAGGTAAGGACGATGCAATCTCTTCACTGTGAATATCGCAAGCACACCATCACCGCCAGCGTGATGCCCCACCCCGATTCCCCCCTGCCCTATGCCGCCGGGTGCCTGATCACCGACCCCGACGGACACACCAGCAGGCGCATGTCGATGCCGATGAAGTTCTTCTCCGACCTCGAGAACGCACAGCATGTGTCGCTGGCCCATGGCCGGGCGCTGGTCGACCAGCAGCTGGATGAAGGGCACAAGGTGTTCTGACCTTGTCGATGCCTGTGCCGGCCTCTTCGCGGATAAACCCGCTCCCACAGGGGTAGCGCCGCTGCTACATGCGTGCGCTATCCCTGTGGGAGCGGGTTTACCCGCGAAAGGGCCGGCACCGGAGTAATCAGATATCCCGGGCGTACGCCACCGCCGCCTCCACCTGCGCCAAGGTGGGTCGCACCCCGGTGTACAGCACGAACTGCTCCAGCGCCTGCAGCGCAATCACCTCCAGCCCGGTGATCACCGGCTTGCCCAACGCCCGCGCCCGTCGGATCAACGGTGTGCTCTCCGGCATCGCCACCACGTCGAACACCCGCGCCGCCGCGGCGATGGCGTTCTCGGAAAACGCCAGCTCCTCGGCCTCGGGCCCGCCCGCCATGCCGATCGGCGTCACGTTCACCAGCATGGGTGGGCACAGGTCGCCCAGCTCCGCCACCCAGCGATAACCACACACATCCGCCAGCTGCCGCCCCGCCTGCTCGTTGCGCGCAACGATGATGCCTTCGGCGAACCCGGCATCGCGCAAGGCACTGGCTACCGCCTTGGCCATGCCGCCACTGCCGCGCAGGGCAAACGCCGTGGTCGGGTCGACCTGGTGTTGCTCCAGCAACTGGCGCACGGCCAGGTAATCGGTGTTGTAAGCCTTCAGGTGACCATTGCTATTGACCAGGGTATTGACCGACTCGATGGCCGCCGCCGATGGGTCGATCTCGTCGACCAGGGCCATGCAGGCCTCCTTGTACGGCATCGATACCCCGCAACCGCGGATACCCAAGGCACGTATGCCCGCCACCGCCGCCGGCAGGTCATCGGTGCGCATGGCCTTGTAGTAGAAGTCCAGGCCCAGCTGCTGGTACAGGTGGTTGTGGAACCGTACCCCGAAGGTGCCGGGGCGGCCCGCCAGGGAGATGCACAGCACGGTGTCTCTGCTGGGAGTTGTCGACATAACCTGCTCCTTTGTCATAACTGAAACGTTTGTTCAGCGTAACAGACGTAACCGCTGGTCGTCGCTTACACAACCTTTACCGTTCCCCCGTGCTCAGCTGACGAAAAGTGGAGTCATAGTAATAGGACCCCACACTTGGGGTGTCCTTGCGAGGGTTTCTTCATGAACCGTCACATTCCCGGAATCGCCCTGCTGGTCGGCGCCCTGGCCATCAGCGCGCCCGCTGTCGCCCACGGCGGCCATGGCCATGGCGGTTGGTATGGCCCCGGCCCGCTGCTGGGTGCGGCCGTGGTTGGCGCCGTGGTCGGGGCGACGGTTTATGGCGGGCGTGACCGTACCGTGTACGTCGAGCGCCAACCGGTCTACTACGGGCCGCCACCGGTGTACGTGCAACCACCGCCACCGCCGGTGTACTACCAGCCGTACTACGTGCCAGCACCACCGCCCCCGGGCTACCGCACCTACTACGGCCCGCCACCGGTGTATTACGGCCCGCCGCGGTGGTAAATGTTGATAGAACCAATGACCACTATCGAGGAAGTTAATTTCAAACCGCCCCGGCTGCTGCGTAAGGTAGGGCCATGTTTTACAGGAGGTCCACATGGCCACTATCCAGATCATGTCCGTCGTCGGCAGTGCCGTCCCCGCTTCGCTGCGTCAGCAGGGCCTGCTGGCATGCTGGTACCTGGTACGCAACGGCGAAGCCGTAAGCGGCCCGATGCCGACCCTCGCCTCGGCCCAGGCCCTGGTCGAACAGTTGCAACCAGGCACCCTGGTCGCCTGACCCGTATTTGTTGTGCGTTGCTCCCTACGCCCTTCTGGCCCGCCTACCTGGCGGGTCTTTTTTTGCCTGGGCGTTACGCCTGAACCTCCCCGCTGCAGGCTATGAACATTGCCAACAACGCGGCCAACTGGTGCTCGCGCTGACCGTAGCCCGCGCCAGGCAGGCTGGCCCAGATCGGCGCGGCCTTGGCGATCGCCTGGGCAATGCGGCCGGCCTTGATCATTGCCATTGCGCCACACTCGCTCAGCAACTTGATGGCCGCCAGGTCCTGGGCCTCAGGGGTAAAGCGGCCATTGAAGCCATAAGTGCTCACGATGGCATCCCAGGTACCGGCCAGAATCTGGTACCGCCCTGCCGCAGAGCTGTGGATGCCGTAGCTGGGCAACCACACCTTCTGCCTCGGGTGCCCGCTGTAGTCATTGAACAGTTGGCCGCCGACCAGGACGTTGTAGCCATCGTCACTGGCAGCGATGGTCGAGGTACCCTCGGACCAGGCCAGCATGTCCAGGAATGCGAGCACGTTCGCGCCGCCGGCAGCGGCAGAATCCAATCGAGCCATGTTGTCTCCATACAGAAAAGGGCCCATACGCATGGGCATGAACAGAATTTGTCTTGCGGGCCGCCTCACTCACCCTGCTTCCCGCGCAGGCGGGCGATCCCCTCGCCCTGGACGGTGACCTGCCGGGGAGGATGGCCGCCCCGACTGGTCAGCGCTTCGATCTTGCCTTCCAGGCGCCCTACGGTGATCACCAGTTCATTGCGTTCCTTTGCAAACTGATCGGCCCTGGCCTGCGCTTCCCTTCGGGCGTCACGCTCGATATCGAGCAACTCGTTCAGGCGCCGGACCACGCCAATATCAGCGTTGTCCATGGCACGGTCAGCTGCATCCCTGGACAGCCACTTGCGCAGCCAGAGGAATGCACCCAGCAACACGGTGCCTGTTCCGCCCAGCCAGGTGATGGTGCCTGGGCCGAGGTCAGTCGGGTCCATGAAAACCTCATAACGGATGGTGATGTCGTAAGCCTGGAGAACAGCTTCTCGGTGGCTTTCCTTGCTTGCACATTTAATTTAGCCTACAGCTAATATCATGACAAGAGAAATTTAGCCTTGAGCATATTTAGCAGCAAGCTAAACACTGGCATGCTTCGCCCCATGGACATCTACGAAATTCGCAAGCACAACCTGATCAAGCTGATCGGCAGCCAGAGGAAGGGATCCTGCGCAGAGCGCTGGGGGATGGCGCCTGCGCACCTGAGCCAGATCCTCTCGGACAAGACAGCGAAGAACCTGGGCGATGACGTGGCCCGCAGGATCGAGGGCATCGAAGGCTTGCCGCGGGGGTGGTTCGACGCGATGGCAGCGGGCGACCAGGCGCAGTCGCCGGTCGAGGCTGGCGACAGCAAGCTTTCCGCGGCCGACCTGGTCAAGCAGATGCTTGCCAGAAGCGGCAGGGGCATCCCCGAAGAAACCCGGCAAAGGCTGCTGGCCGCCGCCGAGGAGCCGGCAGACTCGACGCTGGTGGCGGCTGAACTTGTTCGGCCAGGCCTGGTGGGCGACGAAGTGTGGATTGCCCACTACGACGTCCGTGCGGCCATGGGCGGCGGGCAGATCCCCCACGACTACCCCGAGATGTTCAAGGATGTTCGCGTCAGCCCAAGCCACCTGCGCGAGCTGGGCGTGGAGTTCAGCGAGCACCACCACCTGAAGATGGTGACCGGCTGGGGGCAGTCGATGGAACCGACCATCAAGCACCGCGACCCGCTGATCGTGGATGTCAGCATTCGCGAGTTCGTCGGCGATGGAATCTACTTCTTCTCCTGGGGCGACCACATCTACATCAAGCGGCTGCAGATTGCCGACGAAGACCATTTCGAGATGATTTCCGACAACTCGCGGCACAAGGACCGCATGATTCGCCGGGAAGAGACCTACATCCAGGCCAGGGTGCTGCTGGTTTGGAATGCACACCTTGTGTAAAGCGAAGCCCACCACCCCGGTGTAATGCTGTCCATTCGCGCAACTGGGGCCGCCTTGCGGCCCTTCGCGGGCAAGCCCGCTCCCACAGCCAAGCGGTACGCGTACCCTGTGGGAGCGGCTTTAGCCGCGAAGAATCCAACGCGGTGCATGGCACCGGCTGCGCCGGTGTTCGCGGCTAAAGCCGCTCCCACAAAGTCCCTGCTAATTTAATGAGTTATGCGCAGTTCTATGGGAGCGGGCTTGCCCGCGAAGGGCTGCAAGGCAGCCCCAATCGATGTCACATCAGTCTTGAGTGAACAGCATTACGCAACCCGCAGGCTCTTTCTGACCTTCAGAAAGGTGCCGCCTCCTCGACCTGCTGCTCGCTGTCCTGCTCGACGATAAAGTCATCGCGCTCCTCCACGCTGCCGCGCTCCCAGCGCACCGTCACGCTCTCGTCGTCGTTGAAGGTCAGTTCCAGTTCGGGCGTCTCGGCCAGCAGGCCCATCACCTCCTCCCACTCGGCATCACCGTCGGTATCCAGGCGATGCACCGTCACCCAGCGCTGCGTCTGCGCGAGCGGGTGGTTGATCATCGCTGATACCCGCAAGCTCAGCCGCTCTATTCCGGTCATTTCCTGGCGCTGATGGGGCGTCGACTTCAAGGGCTTAGACATATTCTTATCCTGACAGCTGTATATTCGTACAGTATTCAAGGAAAGCTTATCTCACCGCCAAATCAAGCGTAAAGCCCCCGATGTGGAAAATTTTCGCCAACAGGTAATTTGTCGCCCGGCGAAATTATTTTAGCCATGAGCTATTGACGATGATTTAGCGTAAGGCTAAATTTCATTCCAGCAGCCGCCACCGTGCTGCTGCGGCACCCACCGTCATTTTCATTCAGGAGTTCTCCCCATGAGCGTAGACATCCGCAACCTTACCCTCGCCGTTCCGGTAGCTGAATCGTCGATCAGCACCGTAGCGGTCGAACTCACCGGCAGCGAAGCGATTGCCCTGTACCCGAACTACGTGACAGTGCTCAGCGATGGTTCGGTCCAGTTGTCTGCCCCCACCAAAGGCGCTTCGAGCAAAAGCACCCGCAGGACCCGCTGCGAGTGGTCGGAGCCGAAATACTGGACCTTGGGCGGTGCCCCAAATCACTGGAATCGCCAGGAAATGACGCTGACCAAGGTCAACTGGGCGCAGAAGGTGGTAATCGCGCAGATGCACGTCTACGGGGACGACAGCCCGCCCGTGAAGGTGTTCTGGAAAAAGGGCGACATCACCCTGGGTTTTCGGCGGACCTACAACCAGACTGACCCGATCAACTCGACGGTGCTCAGGGGGGTACCGCTGGGGGCAAAGTTCGAGGTGAGCATCCATGCCACCGCAGCAGGCGTGGTCAACGTTACGGCCAAGTGCAATGGCGTGAGCGGTACGTCCGGCGATCTGCAGTTCGACAGCACCTGGGCTACACAGCTATTCGAGTTCCACGGCGGGGTCTACAACCAGGTGGACTACACCGATACCACGCCCGCCGATGACGGCTCGATCTGCATCATCAGCGACCTCTCGCTGATCCATGCCTGAACCCAGGCCGCCGGCAAGACTTCCCGATGCCCCTGCCCCCGACGCAGGTTGCATCGGGATCGCCTTTGGCTGAACTCCAGGTGGGCCGCTCATGGCTGCCGCTCAAACTTCCTGTTTCCCAGATGAACTAAGCTAATCGGATGTCTTTTTTCCAGATCAGGGTTAGGCCCCCATGAGACTGTTCGATTTCATTGATGGCAGTATGGAACCCATTCTCCAGGCTTGGGAAAATTACGCCCGCTCGGTTGAAACAGAGCTGCCGAAGCAGGACTCCATCGGCTTGCGCAATCATGCCGAGAAGATGCTCCGCACCGTGGCCGCAGATATGAGAACGCCCCAGAGCAGGCAACAACAGTCCGAGAAAGCACAAGGGAGAGGCCCCAGGAGTTCCAGCGAAACCGCAGCGCAGACCCACGCGGTTGCTCGCTTGATAGCTGGGTTCTCGATGGACCAGATGGTGTCCGAATACCGGGCATTGCGCGCAAGCGTTCTGTCACTCTGGCTTACCCAGGAGTCGTTCGCAGACGCGCATCATGTTAAGGACATGATCCGGTTCAATGAAGCGATTGACCAGGCGCTCGCAGAGTCGATCGCGGCCTACGGAACGGCAGTCGAGGCGACCCGGAAAATGGTGCTCGCCGTGCTCGGTCATGATTTGCGTTCGCCCTTGGGCGCGATAGCGGAAAATGGATCTGAACTCTATCTGCCAGGCTGTCATTGACGAACTGCGCACGGCATTCCCGCACGCGCGGATCATCCTGGATGAGCAGGCGCACATCACCGGGCAATTCGACCCTGACCGCATCTCTCAGGTTTTCTCCAACCTGATAGGCAATGCCCTGCGCCATGGCGATGCGACGGCCCCGATCAAGGTCACGGAGGCCAGGGTGGATGGTGTTCCACGGGGCAGCGTCCAGAATTCCGGAGAGCCTATTCCACCCGAGGTGATGCCCTACATCTTCAAGCCGGAAGGGCGATACTCGAGCTACTCATCCGGAGAGCGGGGCTCCGCAGCGGGGCTCGGCCTCGGCCTGTTCATCGCATCGGAGATCGTGGCGAACCACGGTGGCAGAATTGAGGTGGAGTCGACCGAAGAGGAAGGGACGACCTTCGAGGTTGTTCTGCTGTCTTCGGCAGAGTGATGATGGGTACAGGACAGGTGACTTTCAAGCAGGTCCAAGTCAGAAAGAAGTGACCGCTCAAAGAACCAATAACAAAGGTTTTGATCAAGGAAAATGCGCCGGAGGGTTAGCATCTGCTTTGGGTCGAAAGAGGTCTGCCGATTACGGCCGCTTTCGACCCTTGGCTGTCATTTTGCCCAACAGCAATCATTGTGGGAGCGGGTTTACCCGCGAACACCGGCACCGCCGGTGCCATCCACCGCGGCGCCTGCTTCGCGGGTAAACCCGCTCCCACAGAGTACGCGTCGCGCTTACGAAACCAGTTATCTTTTAGCGTCCGCTTTGGGTCGATAGCGGTCATTCACGACCCGGCAGCTTTCGACCCAAAGCAGACACCTGATGCCAAGGCCGCTTCGCGACCCATCGGTCATTCAGGAATTGATATACCGGCATGAAATAGTGCCGCAATAATAAACGGAGACTTTTTCTCCAGGTATTCAGCCATCCCACCCGTATTGCTCGCCTCCAATTGTAGCTTCAGCGCTTCATACTGCTGGCGGATCAAGGCATCACGCCTAAGCAAATCTCTGAACCCCAGCATCTGGGTGATCGTAAGGTGGCCACGGGTACAAGCGTGGAGCTTGTGCGTGCGAATTCCATCCACATTACGCCGGTAGAAATGATGCCCCTCCGATAGATCACTTCCTCGTACATATCCCAAACCCATCAAAATCTCGTCCCGCTGCGAGGCATTGCTATGATCGCGAACTTCGATGAGCACATCGATCTCGGGCTTCGCCGCGAGCCCCTGAACAGAGGTACTACCAACATGGTGTATGGCAATCAGTTCATCGCCAAAGGCCGAAGCGATGATTGGCTTGTCTGCCAGAAAGCGAGCGGGCCACATGGGGTTGTAGGGAGTGATCTTGCTGGTCAGTGCCATTTCCGTTCCTTGGCGGCTAGTATCTAAGCCCTGAATGTTCCCTCAAAAAATGTGCATTCTCCAGGGGCTGCTTACGAAAACCTCGGCAGTACGGCGATTCAGCAGATCGTATGCTGTCCTCCACCAAGGGCCGCTTTGGGTCGAAAGCCACGGATCGTGGATGACTGACTTCCTCAAGGTGTGAAGTTGCCCTTCGACTGCCATCTGATTTCCCCTCGCTATTCCAACGACTCAAATTCCTTGAGTCTACGCCCTAAGAACTCCAGTGCTCGCTGGAATACGGGATGGCAATCGGCGTAGGGAAGCTCATCTAGCGGAGCCCAGAAAAACTCGAACACATGGCCGTGGTCATCTAGTGTCTGATGGGTCCAGCTTTCTGGGAGATAACGCAATGCTCGACAAAGTTGAAACGACCATATTTGATCTAGATGTTCGGCATTCCAGCACCCCAAGTCCGTTTCAACTATCGCGTCGTCGATGCCAGACTCCTCTGCCAGCTCACGCAAGGCGGCCTCGCTGGGAGCTTCCCCACTCTCAATAGTGCCTTTTACCAGTTGCGTGCCTGCCATAGGGTGTCGGAATAGTAGAAGCCTGGACGGTGGCGAAGACGACAGCACTACAGGGCATACCTTGCCAGGAATCATTGCTCTCTCCATATGAAGCTCGAAAAGCCATCCATGATAGGCGTTCAGTTTGGCTTGTACGAATCGGGAAACGGAAGGGCATTGTAGGCAGAGAACGGCGTTCGACCTGATAGCCGTACGCTACTTTTCTCCAGCGTCTGCAATGAGCAGTGAGCAGCACGAATTGGAACGTCGCACCTCGCGATGCAGAGGCATGGTCGCGAAGACCGAGTGGAAGAGTTCGACAGTCAAGCGCGCCGCTATCGCCCGGGTCAAGGCGATGTTCCGCGCGGCTGTGTTTGACTGGGCCGAACTGGCGAAGCTGGAAGCGAACGTAATTGGTACAGAATTGGTACAGGATTAAATTTCGTTCACGTTGCGCCCTTTAGTCATAAGGCATTCGACAGCAATTCAGCCATACTCCAGAATGCAGCGGTTTTTGGGGGAAAACCCTTGCACAGCCAACGACATACCAACTTTTAGTGAGCCTCAACGTGAAAACATCCCTGTCCATCCTCAGCCTGCTGCTGTTGCTCACAGGTACTGCGACCCTTCCGTCGACCGCTGCTGCACAACCCCCGGCCCAGGTTCAACGTGACCCATCCAAGCTGCACCTCGCTTCGGGCAGCGCCCTGCTGATCGACCTGAACACCAATCAGGAGCTGTATTCGAGCCACGCCGACCGCGTGGTGCCGATTGCCTCGGTGACCAAACTGATGACGGCGATGGTAGTGCTGGATGCCAAGCAGCCCATGGATGAGATGCTCACCATGACCATTGCCAACAACCCGGAAATGAAAGGCGTGTATTCGCGTGTGCGCCTAGGCAGCCAGCTCGACCGCCGCGAAACCTTGCTGATTACCCTGATGTCATCGGAAAACCGTGCGGCCAACACCCTGGCCAACCATTACCCTGGCGGCTACCCAGCGTTCATCAAGGCGATGAACGCCAAGGCCCGCAGCCTGGGCATGGCGCACACCCGCTACGTCGAGCCAACGGGCCTGTCGACGCAGAACGTGTCCACGGCCCGTGACCTGGCCAAGCTGCTGATGGCGTCGCGCAAGTACCCGATGCTGAGCGAGCTGTCGACCACCCGCGAGAAGACCGTGGCCTTCCGCAAGCCCAACTACACCCTGGGCTTCCGCAACACCGACCACCTGGTGAACAAGAGCAACTGGGACATCAAGCTGACCAAGACCGGCTTCACCAATGAAGCCGGGCACTGCCTGGTGCTGCTGACCCGCATGGACAACCGCCCGGTGGCCATGGTGATCCTCGACGCCTTTGGCAAGTACACCCACTTCGCCGATGCCAGCCGCATGCGTCAGTGGCTGGAAACCGGTGCTGCCAAGCCGGCGCCGGCGGTGGCCATGCAGTACAAGGCAGAGCGGCAGAACAAGGGACGCCTGGCGGCCGAATGACCGCCGCCTGATGCTACCCGGCCCTGGTAGGAGCGGCCTTGTGTCGCGATGGGCTGCAACGCAGCCCCGACGATTTGTGCATTGATGCCAACATCCCGGGGCCGCTTCGCAGCCCATCGCGACACAAGGCCGCTCCTACAGGGGACCGTATCCGCTGTCAGGCCGTGGTGCTGACCATCCCGCCCGCGCTGCTGCCACCCGTTTTCTGTAGCGCTTCGAGCAACTGCGCGGTGGCCTGCAGGATTTCACCATTGATGGTGGCGATGCTAGCCTGCTTGGCGGACACAACTGCCAGCTTGGTGGTTTCGTCCATCTTCTGCGCCATCAACTGGGCCAGTTGCTTCTGTTCCTCGGCCAATTGCTTCTGCAGCTTCTTGATCATCTCGCGCAATTGCCTGATGTGCGCAGGCTCCGAACTTTCACTGCTGCCCTGGGCGCCTTGAGCCTGGCCGCCACCGTTCAATTTCGACGTGTCGGCCTGAGTGCCGGCTCCACTCTCTTCAGTCTTTTGCGCATCCTGGCTGTCGGCGACCTGGGTTGTGCTCACCGCCTGGGCCGTGGTGCTGATGCTGACTGCTGCAATACCTGTCATGTCTTACTCCCTGCGTTGCAAACGGGTCCTTGGGTTGTTCTGCCTATCGGCCGACAGGCGCAAGCCTTTAGCCCCCTGTTGCAAGTGGCCGGTCGCCCGCCAGTAAATTCCCCGTCGTTTGGCTCGTTCCACCCAATGTACAAGCGCAGGCGCCGGCCTCTCCCGGCGAGCGTCAACATTCGACCATTATGGAACCGCAGCCATGAGCCAGTCTGCAAACCCGGAAACCATCAAGGACCTGATCGGCGTGGGCTTCGGCCCTTCCAACCTGGCCCTGGCCATCGCCCTGGAAGAACTCGCCGAGTCCCAGGGCCATGCCCTCGACGCGCTGTTCATCGACAAACAGCAGGACTATCGCTGGCACGGCGAAACCCTGGCCACCCAGAGCGAGTTGCAGATCTCGTTCCTCAAGGACCTGGTGTCGCTGCGCAACCCCACCAGCCCCTACAGCTTCGTCAACTACCTGCACCAGAAGCAGCGCCTGGCCGACTTCATCAACCTCGGCACCTTCTACCCCTGCCGCCTCGAGTACAACGACTACCTGCGCTGGGCCGCCGAGCACTTCGCCACCCAGGCGGTATATGGCGAGGAAGTGCTGCGCATCGAGCCGGACGTGCAGGCGGGCCGGGTCGAGCACCTGCGCCTGGTCTCGCGCGACGCCCAAGGCCGCGAATACAGCCGCCGCACCCGTTCGGTGGTGGTCGGCAGCGGCGGCACGCCGAAAATCCCGGAAAAGTTCGGCGCCTTCAAGGACGACCCGCGGGTATTCCATCACTCCCAGTACCTGAGCAGCCTGAACAAGCTGCCGTGCACCGCCGGCAAGCCGATGCGCATTGCCGTGATCGGTTCGGGCCAGAGCGCCGCCGAGGCGTTCATCGACCTCAACGACAGCTACCCGTCGGTCAAGGTCGACATGATCCTGCGCGGTTCGGCGCTCAAGCCTGCCGATGACAGCCCGTTCGTCAACGAGATCTTCTCGCCGGACTACACCGACCTGGTCTACAACGAACCGGCCGACCAGCGCAGCAAGCTGCTGGGCGAATACCACAACACCAACTATTCGGTGGTCGACCTCAACCTGATCGAACGCATCTACGGCATCCTCTACCGGCAGAAGGTCGCCCACCAGTACCGCCACAACGTGCTGTGCCGGCGCCAGGTCGAAGCCGTGGTGGCCACCCGCGAAGGCCTGGAACTGACCCTGCGCGACCTTGCCACCGGCCAGCAGCAGACCCACCGCTACGACGCGGTGATACTCGCAACCGGCTACGAGCGCCGCTCGCACCGTGACCTGCTGGCGCCCCTGGCCGGCTACCTGGAAGATTTCAGCGTCGACCGCAACTACCGCGTGCTGGCCAGCCCCGACCTGCAGGCCTCGGTGTACCTGCAGGGCTTCTGCGAAAACAGCCACGGCCTGAGTGACACCCTGCTCTCGGTGCTGCCGGCGCGCGCGGCGGAAATTGGCCGCGCGCTGTACCAGGACCTGGCGCAGCTGCACGGCAAGCCGCAACAGGCAGTGGCCCTGACCCGCGCCTGATCTCCTGCAAGACCAGCACTGCCTCAAGGCATGTACAGGTCCTGTAGGAGCGGCCTTGTGTCGCGAAAGGGCTGCAAAGCAGCCCCGGCAATTTGTGCGTCTGCGCTGAAACCCTGGGGCTGCTGCGCAGCCCTTTCGCGACACAAGGCCGCTCCTACAGGGTCGCGCCAGCTTTCAGGTTTCTTTGCCTGAAACATTTGCTTGCATTTAAAACGGCAGGTTTTCGATTCTCATTCGTCCTTATCAATACAGCCCCTCTTTGGCTGGGCACACGCTCGACTCCCCATTGCAGAAGACCGTCAGATGGCCAAATCACCGAAAAAATCCAAATCCAGGCTGTGGTTCCTGGTCCACAGCTGGCTCGCCTTGCCGATCTGGTTCTTTGTCCTGATCGTCTGCTTCACCGGCATGCTCGCCGTGGTCAGCCAGGAAATCGTCTGGCTGGCCGACCCCGCCGTGCGCGCCAACAAGCCCGACGCCGACGCCGAGCGCCTGAGCTTCCAGCAGGTACTGGACGCCCTGCACAAGGCCGAGCCGGACATGGTGGTGGAGCGGCTGATTCAGCCCGACGGTTCGCATTTCGCGGTCAAAGCCAATGTCACCCTGCCTGACGGCACCAGCCCGACGCTGTATATAAACCCCTACACCGGGGCCATCCAGGGCAAGACCCCGGACTTCAACTTCGAAGCCTTCACCCGCGCCCTGCACGGCTGGTGGCTGGTGCCGTTTACCAACGGTTTCAGCTGGGGCTGGTACCTGGTGTCGCTGCTCGGTCTGCCCATGCTGGCTTCGCTGGTCACCGGCCTGGTGGTGTACAAGAAGTTCTGGAAGGGCTTCTTCAAGCCGGTGCGCACCGGCCATGGTTCGCGGATTTTCTGGGGCGACCTGCACCGCCTGGCCGGGGTCTGGTCGATCTGGTTCATTGCGGTCATTTCCATCACCGGCACCTGGTTCCTGATCCAGGCGATCCTGGCCGACAACCACATCACCATTTCCAGCCGGCCCATCGTGCCGGTGATCGCCCGTGAGGACGTGCCGCAAACCCCGAATGGCAGCCCGGCAACGCGCATCGACCTGGATGAAGCGGCACGCATCGCCGGCCTGGCGGTCCCGGGGCTGGATATCAGCTTCATCTCGCTGCCGGCCACCGCCTACAGCCACATCACCCTGGCGGGGCCAGGCTGGTACCCGCTGATGTTCCAGAGCGCCTCGGTAAACCCGTACACGCGTAATGTCGACAGCCAGTTCCTGATCAGCGACCGCTCCGCCCTGGAGTTCGTCACCGAATCCATGCGCCCGCTGCACACCGGCGATTTCGGCGGCCTGCCGATCAAGCTGGTGTGGTTCTTCTTCGGCCTGGTCCTCACCCTGATGGTGTTCAGCGGTTTGCTGATCTGGACCAAACGCACCGCCCAGGCCACCGCCGCCGCCCTCAAGCGCAGCGAGCGCGCACCGCGCATGGCGCGCCATGAACCCACCGCGGAGATCCGCCCATGAGCCAGGCCCAAGCCGTGCCCGTCAGCCCGCTGAAGCAACTGTGGCTGAAGTGGCGTTTTCACCTGAACATCCTGCTGATCCTCATCCCGCTGGGCTTCATGCCCAAGTACTTCGCCGACGCCAAGCTGTTCCGCGGCGAAGCGGGGCTCGGCGCCAATGTGATCAACGACATCCAGGTCGGTCCCTATACCCTGGACCTGGCCGAGATGCGTGACGAGGCGCCCCGCGCCGACGGCCCTGCCGGCCACTTCAAGGTCTTCAATGCATCGCTGTGCAAGGCCTGCGTCAACGGCGTCAAGGCGGCCTACCTGCGCATCGGCAAACCGCGCAGCCTGCGCGCCGCCGGCACGATTTTCTTCGGTGCGCCGTACAACATGGGCACCTCGTTGCCGATCCCGCCACGCACCAAGCCCGACGCGCAGATCTGGATCACCCTGGAAGGCTGGGACGGCAGCATGCACCAGGCGTCGGTCCCCCTGGCCAAGGCATCGCCAGCCACCGTGGCCTGGCTCGAGAAACAAGGAGGCAATAAATGAAACACCTGATGCGCACCCTCGCCCTGCCCTTGCTGGTGCTGGCCGCCGGCCCGGCCCTGGCGCACAACCCGATGTGCGAGTGCGAAGAACTGCCTGGCGGCCAGGTCAAGTGCACCGGCGGCTTCTCGGATGGCAGCGGTGCCCCCGGGGTAACCCTGGACGTGATCGCCTACGACGAACAGGTGCTGGTCGGCGGCAAGCTCGGTGATGATTCGACCCTGACCTTCAAGCGCCCGGACGGCGAATTCTACGTGCTGTTCGATGCCGGCCCCGGGCACGTGGTGGAAGTCGACCACGCCGATATCGCCCAGCCATGAGCCGCGCCCAAGTGATTCGCCCGGCCGGTGCCGGGCACGAAACCCTGTACGTGCTGCTGGTCAGCCTGCTGATCGTGGTACTCGCCACCAGCGTGGTGCTGCTGCGCGGCGAACGCGAGGATGAACAGGCCATCGCCAGCCACCAGATCGACGCCCGTCGCGACCTCACCGCCGCCGAGCAAGGCCTGTACACCGACCTGCGGGTGGCCTTCGACGAAATCCAGCTGCTGCGTGAAGAAAACGCCGCCGCGCCCAGCGTGCAGGCCCTGGCCGAGGAAGGCCTGCCGCCGTTCGTGGTCGATGCCGGCAGCCAGAGCCGCGGCAGCCACCAATGGTCGTGGCTGGAGACCGGGGCCTACCTCGGCCGCAGCCAGGCCCCGGAAGTGGCCGGCAGCCTGCTGCTGATCCTGCCGGCCGACAGCACCGGCCAAGCCGATGTCTGGCTGCGCCGCGACAGCGCCGCCGTGCCCCCTGACGACCTTGGCCAGGCCGCCCTGATCGCCGCCGGCTGGCAGCAGGTGGTCAGCCATTACGACGCCGGGGTCACCCGCGAACACCGTCACTGAACCCAAGGACTCCCCCATGCTCCGCTCCGCCCTCGCCCTGCTCCTGGCCCTTGCCCTGCCGGCACAGGCCCTGGCCGATAACGGCAAGCCCCTGCGTATCGGCATTACCCTGCACCCCTACTACAGCTATGTGAGCAACATCGTCGGCGACAAGGCCGAAGTGGTGCCGCTGATTCCGGCGGGGTTCAACCCCCATGCCTACGAGCCACGGGCCGAGGACATAAAGCGCATCGGCACCCTGGACGTGGTGGTGCTCAACGGCGTTGGCCATGACGATTTCGCCGACCGCATGATCGCCGCCAGCGAAAAGCCCGGCATCAACACCATCGAGGCCAACCAGAACGTACCCTTGCTGGCGGCCACCGGCATTGCCGCCCGTGGCGCCGGCAAGGTGGTCAACCCGCACACCTTCCTGTCGATCAGCACCACCATCGCCCAGGTCAACAACATCGCCCGCGAACTGGGCAAGCTCGACCCGGACAACGCCAAGCTGTACACGCAAAACGCCCGCGCCTATGCCAAGCGCCTGCGCACACTGCGTGCCGACGCACTGGCCAAGGTCACCGAGGCGCCCAGCGCCACCTTCCGGGTCGCCACCATCCATGCCGCCTACGACTACCTGGTGCGCGACTTCGGCCTGGAGGTGACTGCGGTGGTCGAGCCAGCCCATGGCATCGAACCCAGCCCGGCCCAGCTGAAGAAGACCATCGACCAGCTCAAGGCGCTGGATGTGCGGGTGATCTTCTCGGAAATGGACTTCCCGTCGGCCTATGTCGAAACCATCCAGCGTGAATCCGGCGTGCGCCTGTACCCGCTGACGCACATTTCCTACGGCGAATACACCAAGGACAAGTACGAAGTGGAGATGAAGCGCAACCTCGACACCGTGGTCCGCGCCATCCAGGAGAACCGCGCATGACCGCCGCCGCCAACCTGGTGACAGCCTGCGGGCCGCGCATCGAGTTTGCCGGCATCGACCTGACCCTGGGCCGCACCCGCATCCTCGAAAAGGTCAGCTTCAACGTCGCCGCCGGCAGCGTGCATGCCATCGTCGGCCCCAACGGCGGCGGCAAGAGTTCGCTGATCAAGACCCTGCTCGGGCAGATGCCGCACCAGGGCCAGCTGACCCTGCACTGGCCCGGCGAACGCGAAGTGATCGGCTATGTGCCGCAGGCGCTGGAGTTCGACCGTGGCCTGCCGATGACCGTGGACGATTTCATGGCTACCATGTGCCAGCGCCGCCCCGCCTTCCTCGGCCTGTCGCGCCGTGTGCAGCCGGCCATCGACGCAGCCCTGGCGCGGGTCGGCATGCTCGACAAGCGCAAACGGCGCATGGGCGCGCTTTCCGGTGGCGAACGCCAACGCGTGCTGCTGGCCCAGGGCCTGATCCCCGAGCCGCAACTGCTGGTGCTGGACGAGCCGATGTCGGCCCTGGATGAAGCCGGCATCCAGGTGTTCGAACAACTGCTGCAGGGCTGGCGCCAGGCCGGCACCACCGTGCTGTGGATCGAACACGACCTGGAAGCCGTGCTGCGCCTGGCCGACCGGGTTACCGGCCTGAGCCGCCAGGTACTGTTCGACGCCCCGCCCGCCCAGGCCCTTACCCCAGAGCGCCTGCTCGGCCTGTTCTCCGTTCACCCGCGTAGCGAGAGCCTTGCCTGATGAGTTTCGAAATCTTTCGGCAAACGGTCCAGGACTGGGCCACTGCCGGCTACCTGCCCGAGGCGCTGGCCTACGGCTTCGTGGTCAACGCTCTGCTGGCCGGTTTGATGATCGGCCCGGTGCTGGGCGGCCTGGGCACCCTGGTGGTGGTCAAGCGCTTTGCCTTCTTCTCCGAGGCGGTCGGCCATGCCGCGCTGACCGGCGTGGCCATCGGCATCCTGCTGGGCGAGCCCTACACCGGCCCCTACGGCAGCCTGTTCGGCTACTGCCTGCTGTTCGGCATCTTGCTCAACTTCCTGCGCAACCGCACCGGGCTGTCGCCGGACACGCTGATCGGCGTGTTCCTGTCGGTGTCGCTGGCGCTGGGCGCCAGCCTGCTGCTGATGCTGGCGGGCAAGATCAATGTGCACATCCTCGAGAACGTGCTGTTCGGCTCGGTGCTGACCGTCAGCGGCCAGGACCTGGTGGTGCTGGGCATCGTCGCGGTGCTGGTGCTGGCATTGGCCGTGCCGCTGTACAACCGCATCATGCTGGCCAGTTTCAACCCACAGCTGGCGGCCGTGCGCGGGGTGGCGGTGAAATCCCTGGACTACCTGTTCGTGGTGCTGGTGACCCTGGTCACCGTGGCCTCGGTGAAGGTGATCGGGGCGATCCTGGTCGGGGCGCTGCTGGTGATTCCCGCTGCCGCCGCACGCCTGGTCAGCCAGTCGCTGAAGGGCTTTTTCTTCCTGTCGGTGCTGATCGCCACGCTGAGCACGTTGCTCGGCATCCTGCTGCCGATCGTTTTCGACCTGCCGGTGCCGTCCGGCGCCGCGATCATTCTGGTCGCAGGCATCTGCTTCGCCCTGGCGGCGCTGGCCCGCGCCCTCGTCCCCCGCCTGCAAGGAAACCCGGCATGAACCTGAAACGCCTGACCCTGGCGCTGGCCCTGGCCGGCCTGCCGTCGCTGTCCTTCGCCACGCAAGTACTGACCACCCTGCCCGTCACCCACAGCCTGGCCAGTGCCCTGCTCGACGGCACCACGGTGCAGCTCACGCGTGCAGCCCCCGCCAACCTGCCTGCCAGCCGCCAACCTTCCTATTTCAGCGGGCGCGGTGGCGCCAGCCTGCACAAGGCCGCACAGCAGGCCGACGCGGTGATCGGCGTGCGCTCGATCTGGCGTGACGACCCGCTGTATCCGATGGCCCGGCGCAGCAATATCCGGATCGTCGAGATCGACGCCGCACGGCCGGTGGATGGCGCACTGCCGGGTATTGCGATGAGCGGCGACGAGGCCTATGGCGCCTACCCCTGGCTCAACCCGACCAACTTCGGGCGCATGGCCGACGTGGTAGCCAATGACCTGGAGCGGTTGGCGCCGGGCGACAAGGCGAAGATCCAGGGCAACCTGGCCGGGCTCAAACGCCAGTTGCTGGAGCTCTCGGCCAACAGCCAGACACGCTTGGCCAAGGTCGACAACCTGACGGTGCTGAGCCTGTCGGAGCGGCTGAGTTATCTGGCCAGCGGGTTGAACCTGGACGTGGTCGAGCAGCCGCTGCCGGCCGAGTGGGATGCCGCTGCGCTGAAGGCGCTGGAGGACAACCTGAAGGCGCAGGATGTGGCGCTGGTGCTGGACCATCGGCAGCCGGAGGCAGCGGTGGCCGAGGTGATCAAGGCGTCCGGGGCGAAGCTGGTGGTGGTGGAAAGTGACCCTGAGGATGCGTTTGCGGGGTTGAAGGCCAGTGTGGATCAGGTGGTTGGAGCACTGGGCGAAAGCTGATGTTCTCCTCGCAGTCCCACAGGCCTGCACGGTCCCTGTGTAGGAGCGGCCTTGTGTCGCGATGGGCTGCGCAGCAGCCCCAAGGGTTCAGCGGTGATGCACAATCTTGGGGCTGCTGCGCAGCCCATCGCGACACAAGGCCGCTCCTACAGACCGCGCTCGACAGCCAGGCCACCATTAACGCTTCATGCACCGCTGATAACGCTCATCAACCCGCCCGGCAAACCACGCCGTGGTCAGCTTGCGGGTGATCTTCGGGCTTTTCAGCTGAATCCCCGGCAGCACCGCCCGTGGCATCGGCTTGCCGGCTGCGGCATCTGCCAGGGCAAACACCCCGCTGTACAGCTCGCTGTCCTCGAAGGCCAAGCTATCGCCCTCCTCCAGCTGGCTGCGGATCTGCGGGTTGCGCAGGCCCAGCTTCCCTCCCAGTTTGCGCGCCGCCTTTTCCGTGGTCCCGGGCATGATCGAGCCCGGCGCCACCAAGTCGCCGTCCAGCGCCAGCGTCACCCCCGTCGCCTTGCTCAGTGCCGCCTGAAATGCCGCATTGCGGCTGGCGTACCAGCCTGCGTTGAAATCGGCAAAGCGGTACAGCTGGCGATCGTAGTTTGCCGAATAGCCCAGCAAGTGGGCGATACCGAAATACATGCCGCCGCGCCGGGTGAACACTTCCTGGCGAATGCTGCCGTCGTGGCTGTAGGGGTAATCCCGCGCATGCTTTTCGGCAAAGTCGATGCTGACCTGCATCGGCCCACCGGTATGCACCGGGTTCAGCCCGCCCAGCAAGGTCTTGCCCAGCGGCACGCGAGCGATGACTTCGTCATACAGTTCGCTCAACTGCTTCTCGCTGCGCACCGCCTGCAAACGTTGCTGGTAGCTCTTGCCATTACCCGACGGCGTCTTCAGTGCACCATCGACCAGCAGCTTGGGGATATGCAGGCGCGCGGCGCGGCGGTCGATTTCCTCCCGGGCGATACGCCCCAGGTTGGGCACCTGCGGGTCGGCATTGAAGGTCGATTCCTGTTCGGTCACCGCCAGCACCGCACACAGGTTGCTCTTGCTGGGGGCAATACGCTGGGCCTCGAACGCCACCTGAATGTCCCGGGCCCAGCCCTCGCGGTCCTTGGCCTGGGCAGGTAACAGCCGCAGCAGTTGGGCGCGGACCTTGGCCGGGTCCGCCTCGGGTGCTTCCTCACGGCGCCCGGCGCAGCCTTGCAGCAGCGCCAGGGCCATCAACCCGGCAGCCAGTAACCGGCCGTTCAGGGCTGTTCACCGACCAGGTAGGTCTTGCTGATGTGCCGGAACAGCGGGTGGCCGGCACTGCCCATAAGCTCGAACAAAACCATTTCGCGGGTCACCACCTGCGCCCCCGCAGCCCGCATGCGCGCCAGCCCTGCGGCCTTGCTCGCCGGGGTACGGCTGTCGCAGGCATCCTCGACCACGAAAACCTGCTTGCCCAGCGCCAGCAGGCCGAGCACGGTCTGCAGCACACACACGTGGGTTTCCATGCCACAGACAATCACTTGCTCGCGCGCCATCAAACTCGCTGGCAGGCACTCGGCGGCCACGCAGGAAAAATGGCTTTTCTCCACCACCTCGGCGGCCGGCGCTGCGGCCAGCAGTTCGGCCAGGGTATGGCCCAGGCCCTTGGGGTACTGCTCGGAAATCACCGTCGGCAGTTCCAGCTCGTTCGTCGCCGCCAGCAACCAGCGGGCCCGCGCGCGGGTGCCTTCAGGGTCGCTCATGGCGCCGATGAGTTTTTCCTGGATGTCGACGACCAGCAGCGTGGCCTTGTGGGGATCGATCAGCATTGTCTGCCTCTTGCCTGGGAAAAGGCCTAGCCTCCCCCAGGCAAGCGGTGACGTCAATCAGGCGGACAGCCGAAGCGGTTCCAGCGACGCGGTCAGCGCAGCGAGCACCCGGTCCTCATGCTCATGGATGAAGAAGTGGCCGCCAGGGAACATCTGCAGCGAGAACGCCCCGTGGGTTTCCTTGCGCCAGGCCTGCAACTGCTCGTCACTGGCGCGGTCCTGCATGCCGCCCAACACGTGCAGCGGGCACTGCAAGGCCGGCCGCTGGCGGTAGGCGTAGGTACCACACAGCAGGAAGTCCGCGCGCAGGGTGGGCAAGGTCAGGCTCATCAGCTCGGCGTTGGCCAGCACTTCCTCGGGCGTGCCCTGAAGCTCGCGCAACTCGCCGATCAACTCGGCGTCGCTTTTCGGCTCGCGCCAGTTCTTGCCGTCGTAGTCCTCGCGGCGGGTCGGCGCTGCGGTACCGCAGGCGAACAGGGCCAGTGGCGCCGGGCAGCCCAGCGCCTGCAACTCATGGGCAAGTTCAAATGCCAGCAAGGCGCCCAGGCTATGGCCGAGCAGCGCGTAGGGGGTGCTGGCCGCCAGGCGCTGTTCGGCGGCCAGTTGCCGGGCCAGGGCCTGCATGTTGGTGTGCAGTGGCTCGGCCATGCGCGCACCACGCCCGGGCAGTTCCACCGGGCGTACCTGCAGCCACGTCGGCAGCTTGCGCCGCCAGCGGCTGTAGACCATGGCGCTGGCCCCGGAATACGGCAGGCACAGCAGGTTCATTGCAGTCACTGGGCGGCGGCTTCGGCCATTTTCTGGCGCAGGCTCAGAGGGCGCATGTCGGTCCAGACTTCATCGATATAGGCCAGGCATTCCTTCTTCAGGCCGCTCTTGCCTACGGCACGCCAGCCGTTGGGGATGGCTTTGTAGTCGGGCCAGATCGAGTATTGCTCTTCGTGGTTGACCACTACCTGGAACTGGATATCGTCGCGGTCGAAAACGGAAGTCATTGCCTGTCTCCTTGAGTGATGAATGCCGCTGCGCGCCTGGCGCAGGGGGGCTTTCAAGTAGACGTAGCGTGCGGCGAAAAAATTAGTGGGGCTGACGCGGTCCTTGTAGGAGCGGCCTTGTGTCGCGATCGGGCGCGCAGCGGCCGTAATCCAGGCGACCCAGACCTGCCAGGAAGACCGGGGTTGCAGGCTTTGCGGCCGCTGCGCGCCCGATCGCGACACAAGGCCGCTCCTACAAAGACCGCGCCGCGCAGGTCTTCAGGTATCCCGCAACAGGTCGTGGGTATCGAGCAAGCGGAAGGCCACCTGCGGGTTGCGCTCCAGCCCACGGCGGATCGCCGCCGGGATCGACTGCCGGGTCTTGCGGCACAGCCCGGGCTGGTCGTCCAGTTCGATGACAATCCCGCGCATGGTCCGTACTTCATTGAAGCCAGGGGCGATATGCACGCGGATGCCCAGGTTTTCGTACATCCGTTGCTGCAGGCGTTGCAGGTCTTCCAGGTCCTTGAGGTTTTCCAGGCGGTCGAGCAGGCGCTTTTCTTCCTGGCGGGTCAGCAGGAGGATGCGCTGGGCTGTCTGCGGGTGGTCGGCCAGGTGTTCGCGGCCACAAATGCAGGCGCCAGGTGGGCAGGGTTGGCGCAGGGATGGAGAACTGGTCATGGGGCAAGCATAGCCAGTTTTTGTGTCGCCTGTGCGGGCCCTATTGCCGGCAAGCCGGCTCCCACAGGAGCCACGATGGCGTTAAAAAACTTTCCTGTCAGGATAAAAAATTTCACAAACCTCTAGACCGCCACCCCTGACTTCGCCTATAAATCGCCAAAAGGAAATTTATATTCCTACCAAGAAACATAACTTCGCCTGTCGCGAAGCCTCTTTTGCCCTTGTGCCCGACCTGCCCCACTCCATCACGAGGCCTATCCGACATGCATCCCGCTCCCGATCATTTCATCCTGCGCGTCAGCTGCCCGGCCGTGTCCGGCATCGTCGCCGCGGTGACCACCTACCTGGCCGAGCACGGTTGCTACATCAGCGAGATGGCGCAGTTCGACGACGAGGACAACGGGCGCTTCTTCATGCGCGCGGTGTTCCGCTACAACACCGGTGTCACGGGTGACACACCGCAGCTGGAAGCCGGCTTTGCCGATGTCGCCCAGCGCTTCGACATGCAGTGGAGCCTGCACAGCAGTGCCCGACCGATGCGCGTGCTGCTGATGGTGAGCAAGTTCGACCACTGTCTGTCCGACCTGCTGTACCGCCATGCCAAGGGCGAGCTGGACATGCAGATCACCGCCGTGGTCTCCAATCACCTGGACCTGCGCCCGATGGCCGAGCGCCAAGGCATCCGTTTCGTCTACCTGCCGGTCAGCAAGGACACCAAGGCCGAACAGGAAGCCGCGCTGCTGCGCATCGTCGTGGACACCGGCACCGAACTGGTGGTGCTGGCGCGCTACATGCAGATCCTCTCCGACGACCTGTGCCGCCAGCTGTCGGGCCGGGCGATCAACATCCACCATTCGTTCCTGCCTGGTTTCAAAGGCGCCAAGCCCTACCACCAGGCCTACCAGCGCGGGGTGAAGCTGATCGGCGCCACCGCCCACTACGTCACCAGCGACCTCGACGAAGGCCCGATCATCGAGCAGGAAGTGCAGCGCGTGGACCATGCCTACGCACCGGATGACCTGGTGGCCATCGGCCGCGACACCGAGACCATCGCCCTGTCCCGCGCCGTGAAATACCACCTTGAGCACCGGGTGTTCCTGAACCACGACCGCACGGTGATCTTCAAATGAACGCCATTCCCGGTATCAAGCTGATCGACGGCAAGGCCACCGCGGCGCGGGTGCTGGCCGAGGTACGCGAGCGGGTGCAGGAACTGCGCCAGGGCGGCGTGCAGCCGGGCCTGGCGGTGGTGCTGGTGGGTGCCGACGCTGCCAGCCAGGTGTATGTGCGCAACAAGGTGCTGCGTGCTGAAGAGGTGGGCATCCACTCGCTGGAGCATCGCCTGCCCGCCGACACCAGCCAGGCCGAGCTGCTGGCCCTGATCGAGCGCCTCAACCGCGCCCCCGAGGTCAACGGCATCCTCGTGCAACTGCCGTTGCCGGCCCATATCGACGAACACCGCATTCTCCAGGCGATCAGCCCACTGAAGGATGTGGACGGTTTCCACAGCGAGAACGTCGGCGGCCTGGCCCAGGGCCGCGATGTGCTCACCCCGTGCACGCCCAGCGGCTGCATGCGCCTGCTGCGCGATGCCTGTGGCGAGCTGCGCGGCAAGCATGCGGTGGTGGTCGGCCGCTCGAACATCGTCGGCAAGCCCATGGCCGCCCTGCTGCTGCAGGCCGACTGCACGGTGACCGTGGTGCACTCGCGCAGCCGCGACCTGCCGGCGTTGTGCCGCCAGGCCGACATCCTGGTGGCCGCAGTGGGCAAGCCGCGGCTGATCGGTGCCGACTGGCTCAAGCCCGGCGCGGTGGTGATCGATGTCGGTATCAACCGCATCGACGAAGGCGGCCACAGCCGCCTGGTCGGCGATGTCGACTTCACCGCCGCCCTGCCCCAGGTGGCCGGCATCACCCCGGTGCCCGGCGGGGTCGGCCCGATGACCATCGCCTACCTGATGAAAAACACCCTGCTCGCCCTCGACCTGCAACAACAGGCCGCCCACCAGGAGCGCACCCCATGCCTTTCGCCCTGCTGAAATACGGCCTGAGCGCCGACTACCCGGTGGAGGTCGACCTGCCACCACCGTGCGAACTCAAGCCACGCTATGACGTGGTGATCATCGGCGGCGGCGGCCACGGCGTGGCCATCGCCTACTACCTGGCCAAGTACCACGGCATCACCAATGTCGCCGTGCTGGAAAAGGCCTATCTCGGTGGCGGCAACACTGCACGCAACACTGCGGTGATCCGCTCCAACTACCTCACCAGTGAGGGTGTGCGCTTTTACGCAGAATCGGTGCGCATGTTCCAGAACCTGTCGAACGAGTTCGACTTCAACATCATGTATTCCGAGCGCGGCCAGCTCACCCTGGCGCATACCGACGCCACCGTGCGCGCCTTCCGCCAGCGCGCCGAGGTCAACAAGCACTTCGGTGGCCGCACGGAAATGATCGACCGCCAGCAGATCCGCGAACTGGTGCCCAGCCTGAACCTGGACCCGGGGCACCTGCCGGTGCTGGCTGGCCTGTGGCACATCGACGGCGCCACCGCGCGCCACGACGCAGTGGCCTGGGGCTACGCCAAGCAGGCGGCCAAGCGCGGCGTCGAGATCCACCAGCTGACCGAAGTGCAGGACCTGCTGATCCGCAACGGGCGCATCGAGGCGGTGAAGACCAACCGTGGCACCGTGCAGTGCGGTTGCGTGGTGCAGGCCGTGGCCGGGGCCAGTTCGCTGCTGATGGCCAAGGCCGGCATCCGTGCGCCGATCCATACCTACCCGCTCCAGGCCATGGTCACCCAGCCGTTCAAGCCGTTCCTCGATCCGCTGGTCAGCTCGTCGGCGCTGCACTGCTACGTGCAGCAGACCAGCCGTGGCGAGATCGTCTTTGGCGGCGGCTCCGACCCCTACCCGCTGTACAACACCCGCTCCACCCTCGACCTCAAGGAAAGCCTGCTGGCCCACGCCATCGAGATGTTTCCGTTCATGGCCAACGCCAAGCTGATGCGCCAATGGGCCGGGATCACCGACATGACACCGGACTACAGCCCGATCATGGGCCTGTCGCCGGTGCACAACTATTACCTGGACGCCGGCTGGGGCACCTGGGGTTTCAAGGCCACGCCGATCTGCGGCAAGACCATGGCCGAGCTGGTCGCCAGTGGCGGCAAGGTGCCGGAACTGATCGCACCCTTTGCCCTGGAGCGCTTCAGCCGCTTCCAGCAAGTCAACGAAATGGGCGCCACCGCGGCCAGCCACTAAGGAGCGACGACGATGAAGATCCTGACCTGCCCCTTGAACGGCCCGCGCAATATCAGCGAGTTCACCTACGGCGGCGAATTCAGGCACATGCCCGACCCGGCCAGCTGCAGCGACGCCGAATGGGCCGACTATGTGTTCAACAGCGACAACCTGGCCGGGGTGGTGACCGAGTGGTGGCTGCACAACGCCTCCAGCTACTGGTTCCTGGCCGAACGCCACACCGTGAGCGACCAGGTGCTGCGCACCTTCGACCCGAAAGAACTGTTCGACCGCCGCGTCGACTTCACCCCCGCCGCCACCCCGGAGATTGCCGGATGAACATCCACACTCGCCTCCCCGCGCCCATGGGCCTGCTGATCGACCGCGAGCGGCCCCTGCACTTCCAGTTCGACGGCCAGGCCTGCCAGGGCTTTGCCGGTGACAGCATCGCCAGCGCCTTGCTCGGCAGCGGCCGCTGGTTGCTGTCGCGCTCGTTCAAGTACCACCGCCCGCGCGGCCCGCTGAGCATGGCCGGGCAGGATGCCAACACCCTGGTGCAGCTGCCGGACGAGCCCAATGTGCTGGCCGACCTGGAAGCCGCCCGCGATCGCCAGGTGGTCGAAGGGCAGAACTTCAACGGTAGCCTGGCGCACGACCGCGACGCCTACCTGGGCAAGTTTTCGCGCTTCATGCCGGTGGGCTTCTATTACCGCTCGTTCTACAAGCCCAAGGGCATGTGGAAGGTGTGGGAGCCGCTGATTCGCAAGAAGGCTGGCCTCGGCGTGCTCGACCTCGGTTTCAGGCCGCAGTATTACGACAAGGCCTATCTGTTCGTCGATCTGGCCGTCATCGGCGCTGGCCCGGCGGGCCTGCGTGCGGCACTGGACGCGGCCAATGCCGGGGCCAAGGTTTTGCTGATCGAGCAACAGCCGGTGCTGGGCGGCTCGCTCACCTACGCCCGCTTCGACATTGCCGGCACCCGCGCCACCGGCCTGCGCCAGGAACTGCTGGCAGCCGTCGAGGGCCACCCGAACATCCAGGTGCTGCTGGAAGCCACCTGCAACGGCTGGTTCACCGACAACTACCTGCCGGTGATCCAGCACAAACGCCTGTACAAGGTGCGCGCCAGCCGCTGCCTGGTGGCGGCCGGTTCGTTCGACCAGCCAGTGGTGTTCCGCAACAACGACCTGCCGGGGGTCATGCTGACCAGCGCCGCGCAGCGGCTGATGAAGCTGTACGCGGTCAAGCCGGGCCAGCGTGCGGTAATCCTCACCGGCCACGATGACGGCTACCTCGCCGCCCTCGACCTGCAGGAGCAAGGCGTGGCCGTGGCCGCGGTGGTCGACATGCGCGCCGCGCCAGCCGATGCCGCATTGGCCGCCGAACTGAAGCGCCGCGATATACCCGTGCACCTGGGCAGCACCGTGTACGAAGCCCTGCACGAAGCGGGCATGCGCCACGTGAGTGGCGTGGATATTCGCCCGATCACCGGCCAGGGCAAGGTCGGCCCGCATGGCCTGCGCCTGGCCTGCGACCTGCTGTGCATGTCGGCAGGCTACATGCCGGTGTACCAGTTGCTGTGCCAGGCTGGCGGCAAGCTGGCCTACGATGTGAACCGCGACGAATTCGCCATCAGCAACCTGCCGGCCGGGCTGGATATCGCCGGCTCGGTGAACGGCCGTCACGCACTGGGCAATGTGCTGGCCGACGCCACTCGCGGGGCTGCCGATGCGCTGGCAGCGCTGGGCCTGGAAGCGCCGGTGCAGCCCGTGTTCAGTGCCGAAGCCAAGGTCAACTTCCCCTGGCCGATCTTCCCCCACCCCAAGGGCAAGGATTTCGTCGACTTCGACGAAGACCTGCAAGTGCGCGACATCGTCAACGCCACCCGCAGCGGCTACCGCGACGTGCAGCTGGTCAAGCGCTTCTCCACGGTCGGCATGGGCCCGTCCCAGGGCCGCCACTCGGCGCTACCGACCGCCCGCCTGGTGGCCCATGCCACCGGGCGCAGCATCAGCGAAACCGGGGTGACCACCGCCCGCCCTCCGTTCCAGGCGGAAAAACTGGCCCACGTCGCCGGCCGCGCCTTCGACCCGTACCGGCAAACACCAATGCATCGCCGCCACCTGGAAGCCGGGGCGAAGATGATGCCGGCCGGCATCTGGCAGCGCCCGGCCTATTATGGCAAGCCCGAGGAGCGCGAACGCTGCATGCAGGAGGAAGCCCGCCATGTGCGCGAGAAGGTCGGCCTGATCGACGTTTCCACCCTCGGTGGCCTGGATGTGCGCGGCCCCGACGCCGCCGAACTGCTGGAGCGCCTTTACACCTTCGGCTTCGCCAAGCTGGCCATCGGCCGCACCCGCTACGCGCTGATGACCAACGAGCACGGCGTGGTGATCGATGACGGCGTGTGCGCCCGGCTAGGCGAGCAGCACTTCTACGTCACCGCCACCACCAGCGGCGTCGACCGCATCTACCAGCAGATGCTGAAGTGGAACGCGCAATGGCGCCTGGATGTGGACGTCACCAACGTCACCGCCGCCCTGGCCGCGGTCAACCTGGCCGGGCCGCTGGCCCGCCAGGTGCTGGCCAAGGTATGTGACGATGTGGACCTGTCGGCCGAGGCCTTCCCTTACCTCGGCGTACGCCAGGGCACCGTGGCCGGTATTGCCGCGCGCATCCTGCGGGTCGGCTTTGTGGGTGAACTGGGCTACGAAGTGCACGTGCCGGCGCGCCACGCCGAGCGCCTGTGGGATGCCTTGATGCAGGCCGGCGCGGGGTTGGGCATTCGCCCGTTCGGCGTCGAGACCCAGCGCCTGCTGCGCCTGGAAAAAGGCCACGTGATCATCAGCCAGGACACCGACGGCATGACCCACCCGGCGGAGATCGACATGCAGTGGGCCATCGGCCGCAAGAAGGCATTCTTCGTCGGCAAGCGCTCGATCGAGATCCTCGAAGCGCAGCCGCTCAAGCGCAAACTGGTCGGCTTCACCCTGCCCAAGGGCAGCCCGCAGCCGCTGGAGGGGCATCTGGTGCTGGACGGGGCGGACATCAGCGGCAACGTCACATCCTGCGAATACTCGCAAACCGTGGGGCAGATCATCGGCCTGGCATACGCCGGTGCCCATCAGGCCACACCTGGCATGCACATCCCGATCCGCGTGGAGGGCGGCGTGATGGTCAATGCCAAGGTGGTGCCCCTGCCGTTCCACGATCCCGACAACCTGCGCCAGGAGCTCTGAGCCATGACCAGTTTGCAAGCCGAAGCTCTTATTCCACGCAGCCCGCGGGCCGAGCTGTTGCACAACTGCGCGTTGACTGACCTGACCGATCTGGCACGGGTCGGGTTTCGAGGGGGCGACAGTGCCGCTTGCCTGCAGGCGCGTGGCTACCGCTTGCCGTCGCTACCCAACCAGGCCGTGCGCCAGCAAGACGGTGGCTGGGTAGCGCGCTTGTCGCAGACCGAGTACCTGCTGTTGGGCAGCCTGGCGGACGGCGGTGCACGGGTGGCTGGCGAAGAGGCCGGGTGGGTGCAGGATGCCCGGCGCAACTACCTGCTGCCGCGCCAGGATAGCCATGCCTGGCTGCAGCTGTCCGGGGAGTATTGCAGCGCGGTGATGGCCAAGTTGTGCGGGGTGGACTTGCGCGCCCAGGCATTTCCCGTTGGAGCGGTGGCGCAGACCTCGGCGGCGCGGATCAACGTGATCGTGCTGAATGTGGGGAGCGATGAGAGGCCGGCGTTGCAGTTGCTGTTTGATCGGGCGTCGCTGGCGTATTTCCGTGAAGCGGTGCTGGATGCCATGGATGAGTTCGATGGTGGGTGGGTCGGGGTGGATGAACTGATGCATTGACCTGTACCGGCCTCTTCGCGGGTAAACCCGCTCCCACAGGGTCATCACTGGGCTGGGGGCTGTGGAGTACCTGTGGGAGCGGGAAGGCCCGCGAAGAAGCCAACGCGGTGGCTGGCACCGGCTGCGCCGGTGTTCGCGGGCACGCCCGCTCCCACAGGGCCATCACTGGGCTGGGGGCTGCGGGGTACCTGTGGGAGCGGGTTCACCCGCGAAGAAGCCAACGCGGTGGCTGGCACCGGCTGCGCCGGTGTTCGCGGACACGCCCGCTCCCACAGGGTCATCACTGGGCTGGGGGCTGCGGGGTACCTGTGGGAGCGGGTTCACCCGCGAAGAAGCCAGCGCGGTGGCTGGCACCGGCTGCGCCGGTGTTCGCGGGCACGCTCCCACAGGCTCATCACAAGGCTTGGGTGCTGCGGGGTACCTGTGGGAGCGGGTTCACCCGCGAAGAAGCCAGCGCGGTGGCTGGCACCGGCTGCGCCGGTGTTCGCGGGCATGCCCGCTCCCACAGGGTCATCACAAGGCTTGGGGGCTGGGGAGTACCTGTGGGAGCGGGCGTGCCCGCGAAGAAGCTCACTCGGTACCGAAGGTCAGAGCTGCACCAACCGATCGCGCAGGAAGTTCACAAAACCCTGCACCGGCCGCGCCACCTGTCGGTGCTGCGGGTACACCGCCGACAGCTGCAGCGCCGGCGGTCGCCACTCATCCAGCACCGTCACCAGCCGCCCATCCGCCAGCGCCTGGCCCACGATGAAGGTTGGCAGATAAGTCACCCCCATCCCGGCAATCGCCGCATCCCTGAGCAGCTCGCCATTGTTCGCCCGCATCCGCCCGGCCACCTGGATCGCCTGTGCCTTGCCGCCCTGGCTGAACTGCCACTGCACCTGCCGCGAATGCCCATATGGCAGACAATCATGCCCAGCCAACTGCTCCGGCCTGGCCGGCACGCCCCGCGCTTCCAGGTACGCCGGGCTCGCGCAATACACCCGCTCGACACTGGCAATGCGCCGCGCAATCAGGCTGGAGTCCTCCAGCGCACCAATCCGTAGCGCCAGGTCATAGCCCTCGCCGATCAGGTCAACAGCGCGGTCGCTCAAGTCCACTTCCACATCCACCTGCGGGTGCAACTGCAGGAACTCGGTCAGCAGGCAGCCCAGGTGCGCCATGGCGAACGACAGCGGCGCACTCAGGCGCAAGGTGCCACGCAAGGCCTGGGCCTGGCCGCTGATGTCGTGCTCCACCTGCTGCACTTCGCCGAGCAGGCGCAGCGCCGACTGGTAGTAGTGCTGGCCCAGCGGCGTGGCGTCCAGGCGCCGGGTGGAGCGATTGAGCAGGCGCACGCCCAGGCGCTCCTCAAGCTGCATCAGGCGCCGGCTGACCGACTGCTTGGACATCCCCAGGCGGTCGGCGGCCGCAGTGAAACTGCCGGCCTCCATGACCTGGGCAAAGATGCGCATGTCTTCGTAAGGGTTCATTGTCTCGCTCTTGGTGACAGTCAAACGCTTTATAGCGGCTTTTTCCCATCAGCGCATCTCCCTAATCTACGCACAAGTCGCAGCGATGGCCCTGAAGGCCAGGCAAGACGCCCATTACCAACATTCAACAGAAAAGGATTCGCTCATGAACATTGTCCACAAAACCCTTACCGCTTCCCTTCTGGCCCTGTCCGTTTCCAACGCCTTCGCTGCTGGCAGCCCAGGTATCGAACAGCACACCCAGGCCTTCCTCGAAGCCCTGGAACAAGGCGGCGGCAAGCCACTGGAGCAGCTCAGCCCGAAAGACGCCCGCGCGGTGCTGACCGGTGCCCAGGCCTCGGTCAAGGTCGATCTGTCGGGTATCGAGGTGAAGGAACGCACCATCCAGGCCAACGGCAAGTCGATCAAGCTGCAAGTGGTACGCCCGGCCAATGTGCAGGGTGACCTGCCGGTGTTCATGTTCTTCCATGGTGGCGGCTGGGTACTCGGCGACTTCCCTACCCACCAGCGACTGATCCGCGACCTGGTGGTCGGCTCCGGTGCGGTGGCGGTTTATGTGGACTACACCCCCTCGCCAGAAGCGCACTACCCGACGGCGATCAACCAGGCCTATGCCGCCACCCGCTGGGTGGCCGAGCATGGCAAGGAAATCGGCGTTGACGGCAAACGTCTGGCCGTAGCCGGCAACAGCGTGGGCGGTAACATGGCTGCGGTGGTAGCACTCAAGGCCAAAGAAGCCGGCACCCCTGCCCTGCGCTTCCAGTTGCTGCTGTGGCCGGTGACCGACGCCAGCTTCGAGACGGCATCGTACAAACAGTTTGCCGAAGGGCACTTCCTGACCACCGGGATGATGAAATGGTTCTGGGACAACTACACCACCGATGCCAAGGCACGGGACCAAATCTACGCCTCGCCGCTGCGGGCCAGCAGTGAACAGCTGAAAGGGTTGCCGCCAGCACTGGTGCAGACCGCCGAATTCGATGTGCTGCGCGATGAGGGTGAAGCGTATGCCCGCAAGCTGAATGCGGCCGGCGTGACCGTGACCTCGGTGCGCTACAACGGGATGATTCATGACTATGGGCTGTTGAACCCGTTGAGCCAGGTGCCGGCGGTGAAGGCGGCGATGAGGCAGGCGGGTACCGAACTTAAAGTGCATCTGCAGTGAGTCGATAAGCAAAAGACCCGCCTAGGCGGGTCTTTTGCTTCTATTGCGGAAATGGCCCGCAGGCTTCAATGAATCTGCCATCGGTGCGGCTATCGATGGCACCGTCCGCCCCGATGTAAATATCGATCCTGGGCCACTTGGGTTTGGCCCGAATGCAGTGCCACTTTCCACGGTTGTTCCAATCGAGCTGCATGAAAAATTGGTCGTTCGGGAAGATGTGACCGGGGCCGCCGGTGGTTTCACCTGGGTAGATCTCACCTTTTGATATATCGTGCTGGACATTCAGGATGTAGCCAAGACGCCCCTGGCCTTTGTCAGAAAAATGAAAACTTACCCAGGGTGTGGCGACATACCAAAAGACGATTGGGGCGAGCATTATCGCAACCACCCAGCGCCAGAGATGCCGTTTCGGTTTAGTTGCAGACATGATCACGTACGCTACCTCCCCAGCTTGACAGTGGCAATGCTAATACCTCTTCCATGAGCACCTTTGCCGTAATCCCACCGTTTGGGTGCTGCGTATACAGTTTGATGCCAATACTGATGGAGACATGATCGCCTATATCATCCCAAGCCCGCATCCCGTCGATGTCTGCGTAGCGACGAGGCCCATCTTGTTCATCCCAATCTTGAACCTTCCGAATGCTGTCTGATGCAATCTGCTCAAGCCCGGCACCATCCAGAAGAACACTTTCTGAAAGGCCCCCCGCCCGTCCTACATAGCCATAGTGGATGTTCGACCAGATGTCGTAGTAGTAGTCGACTTCACCTTGCTTATGCCAAACCCTGCCGAACCGTTGTGCAATCGCCACCTTGTGATCCCATGGTCTGTTCTGACCCACCCGCTCTGTCCAAAGCGCCATCGCGGCAGCAGTGTTGCCAACCATCATTGCTTGAAAGTCAGGCGGTAAAAGACGTGCGTACCAAGGAAGCTTTCGAAATTTTGCATGTTCCTCTGTCGCGTCAAAGCTGGTTAGCTTCTTCATTTTCACTACGGATGGATGTGTGATGTTGCGGTTCATTTCCCCGGCGATAAATCTGGCCACCTGTTCCATCAGGTCAGGATCTTTGCAGATCACAGGCTGCGGCTTCTTTTCTGCTAGCGAAGTTTTGATGGGTGAAATGGAGCCGGCTTGACCTGATGTTGCCGACTGGCTTGCCTGCTGAGCCGCCGAGGGGCTTGCCGCTAATCCAGGTCCTCCAGTAGCCATGACACGGTTACTGCCCTCTGGACAGCCACACTTGACCATCGCCCCATCTACCACGGCTGGTTTACCTTCGATTTTGAAGAAAGGCAGCCCTTCAGCGATTACACCGGGCTTCTTGCATTCCGGGCACTCTGTCGTGGTGTCCCCCAGGCGCAGAGCACGCTGGTCGTTCCCCCGATAATTGGTACTGCTGGCTATGCAGAGCGCCCCGGTGGTGGTGAGGTCGCCATCGAGTGCCTGTCCTTTGCCATGTATCGATATGCGTGTCATGAGCAACTCCCTGTATGGAAATCCCGACGCTATCACCGGCAAAACAGAAAGAGACCGAGCGGCGGAAAACTCAGAATTGCCCTACAAAAACCTGAGGCAACTGTCACGAATTACAAGACAGTCATTCCTTTCAGACACTATTTTTTAAAGAAATAGGTGACAGTAAAGTTATCTCCATAGACAGCACGGCAGCCCTCCCGGCCCCGGCATTCAAGGAGAATCACCATGCTCACCGTCCGTAACGCCAAAGACCGCGGCCTGGCCTTTCATGGCTGGCTGAAATCGTTCCACACCTTCTCCTTCGGCCACTACCGCAACCCCGACGAGCAAGGTTTCTCGGACCTGCTGGTGATCAACGACGATCGCGTCATACCCGGCAAGGGCTTTGGTCAACACCCGCACCGCGACATGGAGATTTTCTCCTACGTGCTGGAAGGCGCGCTGGAGCACAAGGACACGCTGGGCACCGGCTCGGTGATCCGCCCGGGCGATGTGCAGCTGATGAGCGCTGGCCACGGCGTGGCCCACAGCGAGTTCAACCACAGCCAGGTGCAGCCGGTGCACTTCCTGCAGATCTGGATCGTACCGAACGTGCAAGGCGCAACGCCGCGTTACCAGCAACAGCATTTCAGTGCCGAGGAAAAGCGCGGCAAGCTGCGCCTGATCATTTCGCCGGATGGCGCCGAGGGGTCGTTGCAGGTACGGCAGAATGCGCGGGTGTATGCCGGCCTGTTCGACGGTGACGAGCGTGCCACCCTGACCTTGCCGGAAAACCGCCATGCCTATGTGCATGTGGCCCGGGGCAGCATCGAGCTCAATGGGCAAGTGCTGAACGAAGGGGACGGGGTGCGGGTGAGGCAGGAACAGGTGCTGGAGCTAAGCAACGGGGTGGATGCCGAGGTGCTGGTGTTCGACCTGCGGCCGCATGAATTGCCTGGCATGCCATAAGGCAGGTCCGGCCCTTTCGCGGGTAAACCCGCTCCCACAGGTACGCCACAGTCTTCGAAATCTGTGGCGTACCTGTGGGAGCGGGTTTACCCGCGAAGAGGCCGCAAGTTCAACTCAGGGCTCGAACCCTTCGACGATGATCACCTCAGCCTTCGCCACCCCCTGGCGATGGCTGCAAGCCTCCTGGTACAGCTCGGACCGGTAACACGTCAGCGCCTGCTCGTACGAATCGAACTCGATCACCACGCTACGCTGAGGGGTAGGCCGCCCTTCCATCGCCTCGCTACGCCCGCCACGGGCCAGGAAACGGCCGCCGAATGCCTTGAAGGCAGCCGGGGCGCGCTGGGTGTACTGCTGGTATTGCTCGGGGTCGGTCACGTCCACATGGGCGATCCAATAGGCCTTCATGCGTTGCTCTCCTGTTACGGCGATATTTGTGTATGATGGTATACCATAATCATCACCCCGCCACAGTGAGCGTGCAACATGGCTTTCAACACCATCGAAGAACTTCTCGAGGACTACCGGCAAGGCAAGATGGTCCTGCTGGTGGATGACGAGGACCGGGAAAACGAAGGCGACCTGCTGATCGCCGCCGAGCGTTGCGACGCCCAGGCCATCAACTTCATGGCCCGTGAAGCGCGCGGGCTGATCTGCCTGACCCTGACCGACGATCACTGCCAACGCCTGGGCCTGGAGCAGATGGTGCCGGCCAACGGCAGCGTGTTCAGCACCGCCTTCACCGTGTCGATCGAGGCGGCCACGGGCGTTACCACCGGTATTTCCGCTGCCGACCGGGCGCGTACCGTGGCGGCGGCCATGGCCCCCGACGCCCGCCCCGAAGACCTGGTGCAACCCGGCCACATCTTCCCCCTGCGTGCCCGCGAAGGCGGGGTGCTGACCCGCGCCGGCCACACCGAAGCCGGCTGCGACCTCGCGCGCCTGGCCGGGTTCACCCCGGCGTCGGTGATCGTCGAAGTGCTCAACGACGACGGCACCATGGCCCGTCGCCCGGACCTGGAGGTGTTCGCTGCCCGGCATGGCATCAAGATCGGTACCATCGCCGACCTCATCCACTACCGCCTGAGCACCGAGCAGACCATCAAGCGCATCGGCGAACGCGAACTGCCGACCGTGCACGGCACCTTCCGCCTGGTCACCTACGAAGACCGCATCGAAGGCGGCGTACACATGGCCATGGTCATGGGCGATATCCGCCGCGAGCAGCCGACCCTGGTGCGGGTGCACGTGATCGACCCGCTGCGCGACCTGGTCGGCGCCGAATACGCCGGCCCTGCCAACTGGACGCTGTGGGCGGCGCTGCAGAAAGTGGCCGAGGAAGGCGCCGGCGTGGTGGTGATCCTGGCCAACCATGAGTCCTCGCAGGCGCTGCTGGAGCGCGTGCCGCAGCTGACCCAGCCGGTGCGGCCTTACCAGCGTGGGCAATCGAAGGTGTACTCGGAGGTGGGTACAGGCGCGCAGATCCTGCAGGACCTGGGCGTGGGCAAGCTGCGCCACCTGGGCCCGCCGCTGAAATACGCGGGGCTGGCGGGGTATGAGCTGGAGGTCGTGCAAAGCATCTCCTTCGAGCCCGGACTGGCGAGCTGATACAGGCCCCTGTAGGAGCGGCCTTGTGTCGCGAAAGGGCCGCGAAGCGGCCCCGACAATTCATGTGTCGACGCTGAAATCCGGGGGCCGCTTTGCGGCCCTTTCGCGACACAAGGCCGCTCCTACAAAGGTTCGCGGCAAATTGCAGAGGACGGAGTGATGGCCGGTAGCCTCATACCTCTTGCCAAAAGTTTGGAATACCATAATATGATATCCCGTAGACCTTGAATCTGCAGGCCGGCACCTACAATCAAAAAACGGCCACAAGACACTTTGTTTTAGCTGCTCCCCGAACACTGTTGGCGGGCGCACCACAAGCCCCGCCTCGAATAACAAAAGCAACGAGGGCGTAACCATGCTGTTGAGCAAACGTGTAACCGCAGTGCTGTCCGCCAGCCTGCTGACCCTGGCATGTCAGGCCGCCCAGGCCGCCGACAGCCTGAACTTCGTCAGCTGGGGCGGTACCACCCAGGACGCCCAGAAAGAAGCGTGGGCCGCACCCTTCACCAAAGCCACCGATATCAAGGTCGTCCAGGACGGCCCTACCGACTACGGCAAGCTCAAGGCCATGGTCGAGAGCGGCAACGTGCAGTGGGACGTGGTCGACGTCGAAGCCGACTTCGCCCTGCGTGCCGCCAGCGAAGGCCTGCTCGAACCCCTCGATTTCACCCAGATCAAGCGCGACAAGATCGACCCGCGCTTCGTCTCCGACCATGGCGTCGGCTCGTTCTTCTTCTCCTTCGTGCTCGGCTACAACGAAGGCAAGCTCGGTGCCAACAAACCGGTGGACTGGACCGCACTGTTCGACACCAAGACCTACCCCGGCAAGCGCGCCCTGTACAAATGGCCCAGCCCAGGCGTACTGGAACTGGCCCTGCTGGCCGACGGCGTAGCCCCCGACAAGCTTTACCCGCTGGACCTGGACCGCGCCTTCAAGAAGCTCGACACCATCAAGAAAGACATCGTCTGGTGGGGCGGTGGCGCCCAGTCGCAGCAACTGCTGGCCTCGGGTGAAGCCTCGCTCGGCCAGTTCTGGAACGGCCGCGTCTATGCCCTGCAGCAAGACGGTGCACCGGTGGGCGTGAGCTGGAAGCAGAACCTGGTCATGGCCGACTTCCTGGTCATCCCCAAAGGGGCCAAGAACAAGGACGCGGCCATGAAGTTCCTGGCCAACGCCAGCAGCGCCGAAGGCCAGGCCGAGTTCGCCAACAAGACTGCCTACGCGCCGGTGAACGTCGACAGCGTGGCCAAGCTGGACAAAGACCTCGCGCAGAACCTGCCGACCGCCTACGCCCAGGACCAGGTCACCCTCGACTTCGCCTACTGGGCCAAGAACGGCCAGGCCATCGCAGCCCGCTGGAATGAGTGGTTGGTCAAATGAAAGTCGCCATCAACGCCCTGCATAACGCGCAAGGTACCCCCACGGGCACCGGCGCCCCGGGAACGGCCCCCCGCCGCGTCAGCCTGAGCCAGCGCTGGAAAGGCAGCCGCAATTTGCTCCCGGCGCTGCTGTTCCTTGGCCTGTTCTTCTTTGCCCCGCTGGCCGGCCTGTTGCTGCGCGGGGTGCTGGAGCCAACACCGGGCCTGGGCAACTACGAGCAGCTGTTCGCCAACTCGGCTTATGCGCGGGTACTGTTCAACACCTTCTCGGTGGCCGGCGTGGTCACCCTGATCAGCGTGCTGCTGGGCTTCCCCCTGGCCTGGGCAATTACCCTGGTGCCCAAGGGCTGGGGCCGCTGGTTGCTGAACATCGTGCTGCTGTCGATGTGGACCAGCCTGCTGGCGCGCACCTACTCGTGGCTGGTGCTGCTGCAGAGCTCGGGGGTGATCAACAAGGCGTTGATGGCCATGGGTATCATCGATGCCCCGCTGGAAATGGTGCACAACCTGACCGGCGTGGTGATCGGCATGAGCTACATCATGATCCCGTTCATCGTGCTGCCGCTGCAGGCGACCATGCACGCCATCGACCCGATGGTGCTGCAGGCCGGCTCGATCTGCGGCGCCAGCCCATGGACCAATTTCTGGAAGGTGTTCCTGCCGCTGTGCCGCTCGGGGCTGTTCTCCGGGGCACTGATGGTATTCGTGATGTCGCTCGGTTACTACGTCACCCCGGCCCTGCTGGGCGGTGCGCAAAACATGATGCTGCCCGAATTCATCATCCAGCAGGTGCAGTCGTTCCTCAACTGGGGCCTGGCCAGCGCCGCCGCCGCACTGCTGGTGGTGATCACCCTGGTGCTCTTCTACCTGTACCTGAAGCTGCAGCCGGAATCCCCGGTCGGCAACGCGAGGTAAACCGCCATGCTCCTGTCTCCCAATGCCATGGGCCGCCCGCTGCGTACGGGCCTGTACCTGACCACCGGGGTCATCGCGGCCTTCCTGCTGCTGCCGGTGGTGTTCATCGTGTTGCTGTCGTTCGGCTCGTCGCAGTGGCTGGTGTTCCCGCCACCGGGCTGGACCTTCAAGTGGTACGGCCAGTTCTTCTCCAACCCGGAGTGGATGGACGCCGCGCTGGCCAGCCTGAAGGTGGCCGTGCTGACCACCATCGCCGCCGTGCTGCTCGGCCTGCCCACCGCGTTTGCCCTGGTGCGTGGCCGCTTCCCCGGCCGCGAGCTGCTGTACGGGCTGTTCACCATGCCGATGATCGTGCCGCTGGTGATCATTGCCGTGGCGGTGTACGCGCTGTTCCTCAAGCTCGGCTACACCGGCACGCTGTTCGCCTTCGTGGTCAGCCACGTGATCGTCGCCCTGCCCTTCACCATCATCTCGATCATCAACTCGCTGAAGCTGTTCGACCAGTCGATCGAGGATGCCGCGGTGATCTGCGGCGCCTCGCGCCTGCAGGCGATCTTCAAGGTGACCTTCCCGGCCATTCGCCCAGGGATGATCGCCGGCGGCCTGTTTGCCTTCCTGGTGTCGTGGGATGAAGTGGTGCTGAGCGTGATGATGGCCAGCCCCGACCTGCAGACCCTGCCGGTGAAGATGTGGACCACCCTGCGCCAGGACCTCAGCCCGGTCATCGCCGTGGCCTCGACCCTGCTGATCGGCCTGTCGCTGCTTGTCATGTTCATTGCCGCCGCCTTGCGCCGGCGCACCGAAGCCAACGCCTGAGCGCGCGGAGAAAACAACAATGAGTGCAGTGATCAAAGACAACGCGCACGGCAAGACCCTGGTCAGCCTGCGCGGCCTGAACAAGCACTACGGCGACTTCACCGCCGTGGACAACCTCGACCTGGAAATCCAGGACGGCGAGTTCCTGACCTTCCTCGGCTCCAGCGGCTCGGGCAAGTCCACCACCCTGTCGATGCTGGCCGGCTTCGAAACACCGAGCAGCGGCGAGATCCTGGTCGAGGGCCAGTCACTGGTCAACGTGCCGCCGCACAAGCGTGACATTGGCATGGTGTTCCAGCGCTATTCGCTGTTCCCGCACCTGAACGTGCGCGACAACATCGGCTTTCCGCTGGCCATTCGCAAGCTCGGCGCCAGCGAAACCAGCAAGCGCGTCGACGCCATGCTCAAGCTGGTGCAGCTGGAGAAGTTCGCCCACCGCAAGCCGTCGCAGATGTCCGGTGGCCAGCAGCAGCGCGTGGCGATCGCCCGGGCGCTGGTGTACGAACCGCGCATCCTGCTGATGGACGAACCGCTCGGCGCGCTGGACAAGAAGCTGCGCGAAGACCTGCAGGATGAACTGCGCCAGTTGCACCGGCGCCTGGGCATCACCATCGTCTACGTCACCCACGACCAGGAAGAAGCCATGCGCCTGTCCCAGCGCATCGCCATCTTCAGCCATGGCAAGATCGTCGGCCTGGGCACCGGTTACGACCTGTACCAGAACCCGCCGAATGCCTTCGTCGCGTCGTTCCTGGGCAACTCCAACTTCCTGCGGATCAAGGCCAGCAGCAATGGCGCGGGCAGCTTCGAGGGCCAGCCTGTAGCCATCCGCCTGACCCCGGGCCTGGCCGCCTCGCAGGATGCACTGATCATGGTGCGCCCGGAAAAGGCCTTGGCCCTGACCGCCGAACAGGCCGCGCGCGAGCCGCTGCCGGCGGGCTGGAACGAGGTCAGTGCCAAGGTTGGCGAAGTGCTGTTCCTGGGCGAAAGCCAGACCTGCCATGTGGTGACCGCGGGCGGTACCGAGCTGACGGTAAAGGCGCTGTCGGCGGCGGGCATGCCGATGCAGCCGGGGGATACCGTGAAGGTGCGCTGGGCGGTGGCGGATGCGTGCATCTATACCGAGTGGGCAGAAAGTGACCTGAGCAAGTCTGCCGGGGCGCATTAGCATCTTGAGTGCTGCGACGCCTGGTAGATCGAGCGCCGCGCGGGCGGCGCTCGATCTACCAGGCGCCGCACAACCCAAGATGTGAACAACACCGTCACATTATCATCACGCCACTGTCGTAATCTGCCGGCCATCTCTATGCCATAGGCCTTCCGGCATGCCCCGCCTGCTTGTCTTGCTGCTCACCCTGCTGCCGCTGGCGACCCTGGCCGAGCCCGCTCACCTGCGCGTGCAAGGTTCCAACACCATCGGCGCGGCCTTGCTGCCAGCGCTGGTGCAAGGGCAACTGCGCGCACAGCAAGCTACCGCCATCGAACAATACCCGGGCAAGCTGGCCAACGAGACTGTCATCACCGCTCGCGATACGCGTGGCCAGCCTTTGCGCATCGACATCGCCGCACACGGTTCCAGCACCGGCTTCGTCGCCCTGGGCCATGGCGAGGCCGACCTGGCCGCCGCGTCGCGGCCAATCAACGACAACGAAGCAAGCCAACTGCAGGCTTTGGGCGACCTGCGCGCCGCTGCCGCCGAACAGGTCATCGGCCTGGATGGCGTCGCCGTCATCGTTCACCCCGACAACCCGCTGCCACAGCTCACCACGGGGCAACTGGCACAGATCTTTGCCGGGCAGATCCAGCGCTGGGAGCAATTGGGTGTTGCCGGCGGGGCCATCCACCTTTACGCCCGTGACGACCGCTCCGGTACCTTTGAGACCTTCAAGGCACTGGTGCTGGAACCTCAGCACGGCGAGCTTTCGCCCAAGGCCCAACGCTTCGAGTCCAGCGACGAGTTGGCCGCGCGAGTGAGCACCGACCGCCAGGCCATCGGTTTCAGCAGCCTGGCGGCGGTTCATGGGGCCAAGGTGCTGGCGGTGGCCGAAGGTGACGCGCCGGCCATGCTGCCGGAGCGTGCACTGGTGGCCAGCGAGGATTACCCGCTATCGCGGCGCCTGTACTTCTACCTGCCGGCCAACCCCAAGCCCCAGGCCAAGGCCCTGGCCGATTTCGCTCAGAGCCCGGCGGGCCAGGCGATCGTCGCTCAGCAGGGTTTCGTTGCGCAGCAGATCGAGGCCCAACCTGTAGCCCCCCAGGCCGACATGCCGCCGCGCTATCGCACCCTGGCCCAGCAGGCGCAGCGGTTGAGCGTTAACTTCCGCTTCCAGGAAGGCAGCGCCAGCCTCGACAACAAGGCCCTGCGCGATGTGCAGCGGGTGGCCGACTACCTGCGCCAAGCGGGCAAGTTGCGGCGCAAGGCGGTGCTGGTGGGCTTTGGCGACCCCAAGGAGACACCCGGCCGCGCCGCCCTGCTCTCCCGCCTGCGGGCACAGGCGGTGCGTCGTGAGCTGGCGCGCGATGGCGTGGAGGTGCTGGAGGTGACGGGGATGGGGGATGAACTGCCAGTGGCAGGGAACGAACTGGAGCAAGGGCGACTGCGTAATCGCCGGGTGGAAGTGTGGGTTTATTGAACGGTAGGCCTGCTCTGGCCTGACCGGTGTAGGAGCGTCTTTGTGTCGCGAAAGGGCCGCAAAGCGGCCCCGGCAATTCTGTGGCGATGCCAAGACCGTGGGGGCGCTGCGCACCCCGTTCGCGACACAAGGCCGCTCCTACACAGCGCCCTGGCAAAGAAATGTAACAGCTCCCCATTCGGCATCACCGGCAAACGGGTCTAGGCTCAAGCCCATGTGATACCGGGCCCCTCTGACGGCTGCCAGGCCGCCATGTCGGATCACTGTTGCCATGCAACGTCGACATTCAAGGAGGGGCTCATGACAGCTCTACACACATTCCTCACCACCCCGTTCCTCGGTACCAGCACCTGGTTGTGGCTGGTGTTCATGGCCATCGTCATCGGTTTGCTGGTACTCGACCTGGGCGTGCTGCACCGCCACGACCGGGAAATCGAAATGCGCGAGAGCCTGCTGCTGTATTCGGGCTATTTCAGCGTCGGCGTGCTGTTCGGCGCCGGGGTCTGGTACCAGTTGGGCGCGCAGTCGGCGCTGGAGTTCTACACCGGCTTCCTGGTCGAGCAGTCGCTGTCGATGGACAACGTGTTCGTCATGGCGATGATCTTCAGCTATTTCGCCATCCCCCGCCGCTACCAGCACCGCGTGCTGTTCTGGGGCATCCTCGGGGTGGTGTTCCTGCGGGCGATCATGATCGGCGTGGGCGCGGCGCTGGTGCAGAACTTCGCCTGGGTACTGTATATCTTCGGTGCCTTCCTGCTGTTTACCGGGGTGAAGATGGCGCTGTCGAAGGAGGACAGCCGCCCCGACCTGGCCAACAACCCGATCCTGAAGTTCGTGCGCCGGCACATGCGGGTCACCGAGCAGATCCACGGCTCGCACTTCTTCGTGCGGCAGACCCCGCCCGGGCAGCACAAGGCGCTACGCCATGCCACCCCGCTGTTCATGGCGCTGGTGCTGATCGAACTGGCCGACCTGGTATTCGCCGTCGACAGCGTCCCGGCAATCTTCGCCATCACCCAGGACCCGTTCATCGTCTATACCTCGAACATCTTCGCCATCCTCGGCTTGCGCTCGCTGTATTTTGCGCTGGCGGCGCTGATGCACCGGTTCGTTTACCTCAAGTATGCGCTGGCGCTGGTGCTGATCTTCATTGGCTGCAAGATCTTCTACCACGGCATGGTGGGCAAGGTGCCGGCGTTGCTGTCGTTGGGGGTGACGTTCGGGTTGTTGCTGGGTGGGGTGGTGGTTTCGCTGGTCAAGACGCGGGGGGAGAAGCCGGAAATCAAGGGTACTCAATCCAGACAGCCTTCAAATGCCGATCGCACAGTCAGCGAGAAGGAGGAAGACCCGCAGATGCGGGTCTGACCATCCAGAGTGAGCCTTCAAGGGCCTCTTCGCGGGCTTGCCCGCTCCCACAGGTATTGCGCACAGCTTGGAGGCGGCACAGTACCTGTGGGAGATTGCCCAGCCCTTTGGGCTGCGCTGTCGCACAGAAAACTGAACTCGCAAGCGATCCTTGTACCCTGTGGGAGCGGCTTTAGCCGCGAAGAATCCAACGCGGTGCATGGCACCGGCTGCGCCGGTGTTCGCGGCTAAAGCCGCTCCCACAGGGCCCCTGCTAATTCAATGAGTTATGTGCAGTTCCATGAGAGCGGGCAAGCCCGCGAAGAGGCCGGAACAAGCGGGCAAAAATCACCGCCCGCTACGCATCATCTCCGCCGGCACATACTTGCCAATCTCATACTTGCCAATCGCCGCCCGGTGCACTTCATCCGGTCCGTCGGCCAGGCGCAAGGTGCGCTGCATGGCGTACATGTAAGCCAGCGGGAAATCGCCACTTACCCCTGCCCCGCCATGAATCTGGATCGCCCGGTCGATCACCTTCAGTGCCACGTTCGGCGCCACTACCTTGATCTGCGCAATCTCGCTGCGGGCGACCTTGTTGCCGACCGTGTCCATCATGTACGCCGCTTTCAACGTCAGCAGCCGGGCCATGTCGATCTCCATGCGCGAGTCGGCGATCTTGTCGACGTTGCCGCCCAGACGCGCCAGTGGCCGGCCGAAGGCGGTACGCTCCACCGAGCGCTTGCACATCAGTTCCAGCGCGCGCTCGGCCATGCCGATCGAGCGCATGCAGTGGTGGATACGGCCGGGGCCAAGGCGCCCCTGGGCAATCTCGAAGCCACGGCCCTCACCCAGGATCACGTTCTCATACGGCACCCGCACGTTCTCGAAGAGCACCTCGGCGTGGCCATGGGGAGCATCGTCATAGCCGAACACCGGCAGCGGGCGGACAATCTTCACCCCAGGCGTATCGGTGGGCACCAGTACCATCGAGTGCTGCTGGTGGCGTGGCCCTTCTGGGTCGGACAGGCCCATGAAGATCATCACCTTGCAGCGCGGGTCGCAAGCGCCGGAGGTCCACCACTTGCGGCCGTTGATTACCCATTGGTCACCGTCACGCACGGCGGTGGCGGCCATGTTGGTGGCATCCGAGGAGGCCACGTCCGGTTCGGTCATGGCGAACGCCGATCGGATCTCGCCACGCAGCAGCGGCTCCAGCCACTGGCGCTTCTGCGCTTCGCTGCCATAGCGCACCAGCACTTCCATGTTGCCGGTGTCTGGCGCCGAACAGTTGAACGGCTCCGGACCGAGCAACGAACGGCCCATGATTTCTGCCATCGGGGCGTATTCCAGGTTGCTCAGGCCGGCACCGTATTCCGATTCGGGCAGAAACAGGTTCCACAGCCCTTCAGCGCGGGCCTTGGCCTTGAGTTCTTCCATGATCGCGGTGGGCTGCCAGCGGTCGCCCTCGGCGACCTGGCGCTCGAACACCGCCTCGGCGGGGTAGACATAGGCGTCCATGAACGCGCTGACGCGCTCACGCAGTGCCTGGACCTTGGGCGAATAGGCGAAATCCATCGGGGCTACCTTCACGGTTCGGAGTACATGGGCCAGAGCCTAGAGCAGCACGGCCCCATCCACCTAGTCTATTTTCCGCGTGTATAAACATTCATAACCGATATATGATCGGCCCATAATTCCAACAAAGAGCGGCGCCCATGAACCTCAGCAAGGTCGACCTCAACCTGTTCATCGTGTTCGATGCGATCTACACCGAAGCCAACCTGACCCGCGCCGGGCAGATCGTCGGCATCACCCAGCCGGCAGTGTCCAACGCCCTTTCGCGGCTGCGCGAAACCTTCAACGACCCGCTGTTCGTGCGTACCGCGCAAGGCATGGTGCCCACGCCCATGGCGCAGAACATCATCGGCCCGGTGCGCAACGCCCTGGCACTGCTGCGCACCTCGGTGCAGGAAAGCCGCATCTTCAACCCGCAACAGGCCAACAAGACCTTCCGCATCAGCATGACCGACCTGACCGAAGCGGTGATCCTGCCGCCGCTGTTCCAGCGCTTGCGCCGCCTGGCGCCGGCGGTGCTGATCGAAAGCTTTTTGTGCAAGCGCCGCGAGACCACCAAGGAACTCGCCGCCGGCCGCCTGGACTTCGCCATCGACGCACCGTTGAACACCGACCCGCAGGTACGCCACGTCAAACTGATGCAAGACCGCTATGTCTGCGCCCTGCGCCAGGGCCACCCGCTGGCCGACAGCAAGCTGACCCTCGACAACTACCTGGGCATGACCCACATCCATATCTCCAGCCGCCGCAACGGCCTGGGCTATGTCGACCTGGCCCTGGGCAAGATGGGCGTGCAGCGCAAGGTTGCCTTGCGCTCGCAGCACTACCTGATGGCCTCGCAGGTGTTGCAGCAGACCGACATGGCGATGACCGTCCCCGAGCGCTTCGCCCGCCGCCATCAGTTGCGTTACCAGCCACTGCCGGTGGAGGTGCCTGCGCTGGAAACGCACCTGTACTGGCATGAAAGCACCGATCAGGACCCGGCCAACCGCTGGATGCGCGAGCAGATCACCGAGTTGTGCGAACGTGTGGTGGCCGAGGAAGAGAGGGCCTTGGAACCAGCCTGAAGAGGCTGACGAGGGGCCTTTGCTGAGCCCCTCGCGATGCGGAGAAAAATTTTCCAGGAAAAGTTCAATAAAGAGAAATTTTTATTGCGCATCCTGAGAATAGAGCCGCTGGAAGGGAAAAAATGTCTCTCGAACAGCGGGTACGCTTGCCCCAACGATCGCCGATTTCACGGCGACAGAAACGGACCCGCCCCAATGCCCAGCGCCCCGCTCTACTTCGATTACGCCGCCACCACTCCGGTCGACGACCGGGTCATCGAAACCATGCTCGCCTGCCTTGGCAGCCAGGCCAACTTCGGCAACCCGGCGTCCAGTGGCCATGCCTTCGGCCAGGCCGCCCGCCACGCCGTGGAGCAGGCCCGCCAGCAAGTGGCCGAACGCGTCGGCGCACAGGCCGATGCACTGATCTGGACCTCAGGTGCGACCGAGTCCAACAACCTGGCGCTCAAGGGCATTGCCCAGGGTCTCGGCAAACCCGGGCACCTGATCACCAGCCAACTGGAACACAAGGCCGTGCTCGACACGGTGGCCGAACTGGAGCGCCAGGGCTGGGCCGTTACCCGCCTGGCACCGGATGCCGTCGGCCTGATTCAGCCTGCGGCGGTGCAGGCAGCGTTGCGCGCCGACACCCGCCTGATTTCGCTGATGGCGGTGAACAATGAACTGGGCACGATCACCGACTTTGCCGCGATTGGCGAACAGGTACGTGCCCACGGTGCCCTGCTGCACGTGGATGCGGCGCAGGCGGTGGGCAAACTGGCCATCGACCTGAGCGCCATGGCCGTGGACCTGATGTCGTTCTCGGCGCACAAGGTGTATGGGCCCAAGGGCATCGGTGCGCTCTACGTCGGGCCACGCGCCCGCACGCTGATGCGTGCGCAGATGCACGGCGGCGGCCATGAGCAAGGCCTGCGCTCCGGCACCCTGGCGACCCACCAGATTGCCGGCATGGGCAGCGCCTTTGCCCTGGCCGGCCAGCCCGGCGACAGCGAACACCTGCGCCTCGAGCAACTGGCCAGGCGCCTGCGCGAAGGCCTGCTGGCCCTGCCCGGCGTCACCCTCAACGGCTGCGCCAACCAGCGCATTCCCCATACGCTGAACCTGTGTATCGACAGCAAGGGTTTCAACAGCGCGGCGCTGGCCAGTGAGCTGGCGTTGTCGACCACCTCGGCCTGCAACTCGGCGAGCAATGCGGCCTCGCATGTGCTGCTCGCGCTGGGGCTGGATGAACGCCAGGCACGCAACAGCGTGCGGCTGAGCATCGGGCGTTTCAGCAACGACGCTGAAGTGGACAAGGCGCTCGAAGTGTTTGGCCGGGTGCTGACAGCGGCATCAGCGGCACTTTGGTGAACCGGCCCTAGAACAGCCGGCTGTCCGGGGTGAAGTCCTCGACCTCGAGCCTGGCGCTGTTTGCCTGCGGATGGCGCGGGTTGAACAGGTAATTGGTGGTGCTGGGCATGATCGCGCTCGGCACCGGCAACAGCAATGCCGAGCACTCATCCAGAAAGCGGTTGCCCAGGCCCCGGGTCAGTTCGGTCTGGCTCGACCAGCCAGGCTGCAAGGCGGGCAACTGCGCTTGCGAAACGGTGTCGGGCAACTCGATACGCAGCAGCCGCATGGTGGTGGGGAAATCCTCAGGGTCGATCTCCAGGTGCACGAGCACCTCCAGCATTGCACCGGCCGGGCTGGTGGCGGCATACACCACTGGCCGACCCGCCTGGTGCCAGCGGCCGCTGACACGCAAGCCGCCCGTTCCGCTCAAGTCTGCATAGGCGCTGATACGCCACAGAATCACAGGCCGAAGCCCTCGGCGATCTGCAGCAACATCTCTTCGACCTGAGTGGTGCCCTGCTGGGTGGTGAGCATCTGCATCGGCGTCAGCCCCGAGAAGCGCTCCTTGGGCTTGGACAGCCAGCGCTTGGCCTTGCCCGCCTCACCGAACACGGCTTCGGCCATGGCGGTGATATGGGCCGAGCGGAACAGCCGGTCGCTTTCTTCCACGGTCAGTGGCTGGTCACGTTCGATGCGGGTTTTCAGCGTGCGCAGGGGAATGATCTGGTCACGCTCCACAGGGGTGAACACGCCGAGTTCGGTCAGTTTCACCAGCCAGGTGGCAGCGAAGCCATGGGTGATGCGGGTGTGGATTTCGAAGTCACTGGCGAGTTCGGGGATTTCCAGCAGTGCATGCAGGCGCGCCCGGTACTCGTGGTAACTGTTGTCGCGAAGCACTTCGGCAAGCATGGCGCTCTCCTTTCCGGCGTTTGCCGACAAGTATGCGGCATATGCCGGACATATGCCAGTTCACGAGGCCTGTGAAAGCCTTGAAGGCGATGCCATCCTGTGGGAGCGGCCTTGCGCCGCGAAAGGGCCGCAGGGCGGCCCCGGGCAATCTCACAGGAAGGTGAACACCTGCGAAGCCGGCAACCGCGACTTGTTCAAGCCAGCGTTGAAGTCCGTCTCGCTGCGATAGCCCAGGCTGAGAATGACCACACTGGTGAAGCCACGCTCGCGCAAGCCCAGCTCGGCATCGAGAATCTTGCTGTCGAAGCCCTCGATCGGCGTGGCATCCAGCCCATGTGCCGCAGCCCCCAGCAAGGCAGTACCCAGCGCCAGGTAGGTCTGCTTTTCCATCCAGTGCTGCACGTCCTTCTGGTCAAAGCGGTGCAGGTCGACGTAATGCCGGCGGCTCTGGTTCTGCCCGGCACGCGCCTGATCATCGCGGAAGCGGCCATCGGCAGCTTCCTGGTCGAGCACGGCATTCAGGTGCGCTTCGGTCATTTCGGTGCGGGTGCAGAACACGATCACATGCGAGGCATCGAGGATCTTCGGCGAATTGTAGGCATAGCGCTCTGTGGTGCTCTTGGCCAGGCGGGCCTTGCCTTCGACGCTGTCGGCAACGATGAAATGCCACGGCTGCGAGTTGACCGAGGACGGGCTGTGACGCAGTTGTTCGAGCAAGGCATCGACAGTGGCCTGGGGAATACGGCGCGAGGCATCGTAGGCTTTGGTGGTGTAGCGGCGCTTGGCCAGCGAGACGGTATCCATGCAACAACTCCGGGAATGAACAGGGGATTTGCCGGGCATCTTATCTTTCCTGCAGAAAAGAAAAACCGGCACAATGCAGCAACACTTTCATCCCAGGAGTGAAAATGCTGCGCATCGCCGACCTCGAACTGTTCGTCCGCAGCAGCGTGCTGGGCAGCTTCACCGCCGCCGCCCACGAGGCCGAACTGCTACCGGGCCAGGTGGCCGCCGCGATCAAGCGCCTGGAGCGCGACCTGGATGTGCGCCTGTTCGCCCGCACCACCCGCAGCCTGCGCCTGACTGCCGAAGGCGAGCTGTACCTGCCTACTGCCCTGAATGTGCTGGAGAGCCTGCGCCAGGGGCGTGAAGACCTGCATGGCAACGCCAACACCCTGCGCGGTACCCTGCAGGTGTCGGCACCGTCCGACCTGGGCCGCAACATGCTGCTGCCGTGGCTGAGCGCCTTCCGCCGCGAGCACCCGGCCCTGCACCTGCGCTTCCTGCTGTCCGACCAGATCGCCGACCTCAACCGCGACCCGGTAGATGTGGCGATCCGCTATGGCCTCAACCAGGACGCCAACTACATTGCCCTGCCGCTGGCCGACTGGAACCGCCGGGTGCTGGTGGCCGCGCCCGACTACCTGGCCCGTCACGGCCGCCCGCTCACGCCCGACGCCCTGCAGCAGCACGCCTGCCTGCTGTACATGCAGCACAACCGGGTCTACGACAAGTGGCGAGTGGGCAACCGCACCGTGCAGGTGCGCGGGCCACTGGTCAGCGACGATGCCGACGTGATCCGCCGCCTGGCCTTGCAGGGCGAAGGCATCGTCTACAAGTCGTGGCTGGACGTAAGCGCCAACATCGCGGCCGGCGAGCTGGAAATCATCCTCCCCGAGCACCTCGGTGAGCCCGCCCCGGTCACCCTGGTGTGCCCGCACCGCAAGCAGCTCACGCCCGCGGTGGCGCAACTGCACCTGTGGCTGCGCGAACGCTTCGAGGCCTTGCGTAACCGGGCACTGACCAACGGCTGCACAATCGTTCCAGACTGAGCCTGGCCGTTGCGCTAAGGTAGTGATTTCTGCCACGGCACGCCCCCATGAGCAACTGGATCGACCTCAAGCAAGACGCCGACACCGGCATCGAGTCGGTCCGCGCGCATTTCATCGGGCATGCCTACGACCCGCACTGGCACGACAGCTTCCTGGTTGGCGTTACCGAGCAAGGTGTGCAGCAATTCGATTGCCGACGAGTACGCCATCGCAGCACGCCGGGGCACGTGTTCCTGCTGGAGCCCGGTGAAATCCATGACGGCCATGCGCCCACCGAGGACGGCTTCACCTATTCGACCCTGTACCTGGAACCCACCTGGGTGGACAGCCAACTGCGGGCACTGTTCGAACACGCGCCAAGCGACAGCCTGCCCAGCTTCGCCGATACCTTGTGCCACGATGAGCGCCTGGCGCGTGCCACTGCCCTCACCTTCCAGGCCGTGCATACCCAGGACTTGCGCATTGTCCGGCAGACGGCCATGGACGACCTGCTGGCCTGCCTGACCCGCCACCTGCACTGGCGCCGGCGCCTGAACCCGGACCCGCGCCTGCCGCTGACCGCGCAGCGCGCACGGGATTACCTGCACGCCAACCTGGAGCGCGACATCGGCCTGGAAGACCTGGCCCAGGCCTGTGGCATCGACCGCTTCCGCCTGACCCGTGCGTTCAAGGCCGCATTCGGCCTGGCGCCACATGCCTATCTGATCCAGCTGCGCCTGGCCCGGGCGCGGCGCCTGCTCGCCCGGGGCCAGACACCCACCGAAGTGGCCATGGCCCTGGGCTTTGCCGACCAGAGCCACCTGGGGCGCTGGTTCCGCCGTGCCTACCAGCTGACCCCGGCCGACTACCGCAGGCGCTGCTCAAACCTTCCAGACTGAAAGGCGGCAGGCAGCGAGCATGGTGCTTCGTTTATCCGGAGCCCTTGATCATGTCGCAGTCGTTGTTGCCCTTCATCCTGTTTGCCCTGGTGTCCAGCATCAGCCCGGGGCCGACCAACCTGTTGATACTCGCCCATGGCGCCCGCGTTGGCCTGCGCGCGAGCCTGGCGCCGATCGTGGCGGCCTGCGGTGCAGCAGCAGCGATCGTGCTGATGGTGGGCCTGGGGCTGGGTGAACTACTGCTGCGCCACCCGCTGACCCAGCAGTTGATGAGCTGGGCCGGGGTTTTGTGGTTGAGCTGGCTGGCGTGGAAGATGCTGCGCAGTGCTGCCGCCCCGCTGCAGGCGCCTACGGCGCAAGGCTTCAGTGCACTCAGTGCAGCCTCGTTGCAGGTGGTGAACCCCAAGGTGTGGTTGATGGCCGTGGCGGTGGTCGGGGTGTTTGCCGCGCCGTCGTTGCCGGTATGGCAGCTGGCGCTGGTGTTCTTGCTGATTGCCCTGCCCTGCATGGCGGCGTGGGCGCTGCTGGGGGTGGGCAGCGCGCGATGGTTACAGGCACCGCGGCGGTTGCGGGTGTTCAACCAGGTGTTGGCGGGGGTGTTGTTGATTTCTGCGTGGGCTGCCGTACTGGCTTGAGCCTGCAACAGGTGTTCCTACAGGCCTGCAGAGGACCTGTAGGAGCGGCCTTGTGTCGCGATGGGGCGCGCAGCGCCCCCCGGCGATATCCGCTGTAACGCTGAAATCCGGGGCCGCTGCGCGCCCCATCGCGACACAAGGCCGCTCCTACAAAGAACGCGCCAGCCCCAGATCAGTGCGTCAGCGCCTCGCGGAACCGCCGGGTGCTGGCCACCGCCAGCAGCAACCCGGCCACCGCCACGCTACCGCCCACCAGGCCGATATCCGCCACGTCCAGCTGGCTGCTGACGATACTGCCCAGCAACGCACCACCGCCAATACCGATGTTGTAGATACCCGAGAACAGCGCCATGGCCACATCGGTGGCATCGGACGCCAGCTTCAGGGTCTTGGACTGCAGCGACAGGCTGAAACTGAGGATCGCCACACCCCAGAACATGCTCAACACGGCAAACATGTAGAAGTTGCCCGACAGCGGCAACAGCAGCAACAGGCACGCCGCCAGCAGGCCGATCGACCCTACCAGGAAGCCATGCGGGAAGCGGTCGCTGTAACGGCTGAACAGCAATGAGCCGAACACCCCGGCACCACCGAACAGCAGCAGCAACAGCGTGGTGCGCTCACCGCCTATCTGCGCCACGTGCAGGGCGAACGGTTCGATGTAGCTGTAGGCAGTGAACTGCGCGGTAATCACCAGCGTCACCAGCACATAGGTGATCACCAGCGCCGGGCGCTTGAACAGGATCGGCAGGCTGCGCAGCGAGCCCGAGTTCTGGCTGGGCAGCAGCGGCAGCGACTTCATCAGGCACAGCATGGTCGCCAGCGCCACCCCGGCAATGCTCAGGAAGGTGATGCGCCAGCCCAGCGCTTCGCCCACCACGCGGCCCAGCGGGATGCCCAGGACCATGGCCAGGGTGGTGCCAGTGGCCAAAAGGCCCAGCGCCTTGGCCTGCTGCCCTGGCGGCGCCACGCGCACCGCCAGGGAGGCAGTGATGGCCCAGAACACCGCATGCGCCAGGGCAATACCGATGCGGCTGACCAGCAACATGGCAAAGCTCTGTGACAGCCACGACAGCAGGTGGCTGACGATGAACACCAGGAACACGAACAGCAACAGGCGCCGCCGCTCGATGTTGCGGGTCAGCAGCATCATCGGCAGCGAGGCCAGCGCCACCACCCAGGCGTAGATGGTCAGCATCAGGCCGACCTGCGCGGTGCTCATGTCGAAGCTGCGGCCAATGTCGCTGAGCAGCGCCACCGGGACGAACTCGGTGGTGTTGAAGATGAAGGCCGCCAGGGCCAGGGCAATGACGCTCAGCCAGCTGCCGCTACCCGCCGTGGGTGGCATGTTGGTGGGTGTGGGTCCGTTCATGGGTGCAAACCGCTTCTCCGCAGGCAAGGCAACAGGACGCACGCCAGCCACCCGCTTGCCGGGGTGTGGACGCACGCTTTGTTATTGGAAGGAATGCCCGGCATGGTACGCGTCAAGCCGGGGGCTCACAACCGCGAGGCGGGCAGAAGGAGTAACATGCGCGCTTTGTGCGAACGCGTATGCAACAAGGAGCCCGATCCGCTCATGGACCAGCAGCACTCCCAGCAGCAACAGTGGCAGCAGGCGGTCACTGCCTATGCCCAGGCCGTCAACGACTATGTCGCGCAGAGCCGCGCGCAAGACTGGGATGACCTCGAAGAGCCCCTGCCGCAAGCCACCGAGCATTTGCTCGATGCCTGGCTGCAAGCCCTGCAAGCCGCCAACCGGCCTGGCGTCGAAGCCTTCGAACAGCAAGCCTTCCGCGAAGCCTGGCCGCCCGCCCATCACCCATTGCTGCCGCTGATCAAGGAGCACGGGCAAGGCATCGGCAACGTCCTGCTGCTGGAGGATGGCAGCCTGCTGGCACGTATCGGCATGCCGCATGACAAAGGCCAGGTGGTGCGCATCGACCCTCTCGGGGTGACCCCGGTGATCGGCGTCGATCACTTCGGCCGCTGCCCGGCCCGCCGCTATTTCGCCCTGGCCAATGCCGAGGGCATACGCGTGACCGATGGCTGGGGCGGCCCGCAGGTGCTGCGCCTGGCCTGGCCCACGGGGCTGGAGGGGTTGCCGCCGGGTTACCCGTTCGAGCCGTTCGACCTACCGCCCACGCCGACCGCGCTGATCCCCTTCCCGGATGGCCAGCGGGTGCTGCTGGTGAGTGCCGAGGGTATCTTCCTGCTGACGCGCCACGGCGCGACCCGCCTGCTGCCGCACCAGGCGCGGGTGCTCGACGAGCTGGACGAAGGCACCGACCCCGACGACATCAGCCTCGGGCTGAGCATGGAGCACGGTGCGGTGTCGGCGGATGGCCGGTTGATCGTGGTCGGCGAGCAAGGCAGCCGTCACCTGGTGCTGGACGACCAGCTCAGGCCCGTGGCAGCAATCGGCCCGGCCAGCGAGTATCCGCACTTTGCGCTGTTCAACCGCGCGGGTGACCAGTTGGTGGTCAACGCCTGCCATTTCTACAGCGGTGCCACGCTGGCTGTCAGGGTGGCCGACTTGCCGGGGCTGGATACCGACTACTACAGCCAGGACCCGCGTACCCCGCTGGTACAGGATGGCGCACGGGTGTATGCCGGCGTGGCGCGCGACGGCGAGTACATCGTGGGGGATGCCTATGGTTACCTGCGGGCATTTGGCGAAGACGGCATGGAGCATTGGCAGCATTACCTGGG